>NZ_JAMOKL010000003.1:0-507060 GCF_023656675.1 Barnesiella sp. B2-R-119 | reverse complement strand
CATTCAGGCGGTTACAGCGCGGGGGATCCACCTCTACCCATTCCGAACAGAGAAGTTAAGCCCCGCCACGCCGATGGTACTGCGCAAGTGGGAGAGTAGGTAGCCGCCAACTTATAGGAGAGAAAGCCGGAGAGGGGAACCCCTTCGGCTTTCTCTTTTTGTATATAGGACTCGCAACCCCCGCTCCTATCCAAAAGACGGAGAAGTTCAACCTAACCGGAATCGTTTCACCTCATCGTTAGCGGATTAAACCCCACCCCTGTACCGGAATGCTGAACAGGAGAGAAGGACAAACACGATATATAAGAAAGTATTACCCTCCTCCTTTACCGTGTCCCGTAACACGGCAGAGGAGAAAGGCGAATACAATTATCTCGTTTGTTAAAACGATGTAACAAAAGGGCGTTAAACCTCTCTTTTCACTCCACCGAAGAAACTCCCGTTCCTGAGAGCTCTCCCCGTCGTCCCCGACGCCACTCCATACCCCTGATTTTCGGTTCATAACCCTTTGATAATATCTAATATATAGATTTTTTGAAAATGGATATGTTGTATTTTGTTTATTATTTATAATATTTACATTTGTAACCTCTCGTTTTAGTGTAGATGAGCTTTGGGTTATATCCGTGCTCTTCGATTTGTTTTTTGAAAAATCCAAAATTCACTATAAATTTTAGTTTATGAAAAGAGGTTTACTTTGTATTTTATTCGTAGTTTTATTAACTGTGAATGTGTCGGCGATCGTTGTTTCGGAATCGACGCCGGTCGTATTGATTAACGAGGATTTTTCCAAATTTGTCGAGGGGGCTGAAACAGCTCCTACGGAGCAGGATTTGGCAGATGAAAGTACTGGCGCAATCGATGCCCAATATACCCAACAAGCGGGCTGGTCTGGTATGGGTATTTTTCAGGCTGGGGGAATTTGTGCGATAGCTCCTGTATATAATTATTATTTCTATGAAGGTGGTTATTTGAATACTCCTAAGGGGGATTATTCGGGGGTGATTACTTATTCTTTTCGAGCTCGTCTGCAAGAGGGGGATCAATCGAAAATAAATGTAGTGATGGGTGAAGGTTATAACACTATCGATTCTTATGCACATACACTTACCACTGACTGGCAAACCTATACGGGAGAGTTTAAAAAAGGTACTTTTGACCGTTGTTTTATTCAGTTTTCTGCTGGTGATGAAGACAAAGTTTTAATTGATGATATAAAGATTGTTCGGATAAAAGAAATTATTCCTACGCCTAAATCGTTGGAAGCGACTGATCTCACTCGGGAGGGGTTTACGGCTCATTGGGAAAGCAGTGAGCGAGCCAAAGACTATTTATTGAGCGTGTATAGTAAACGATTCCCTGATGGGAAGGCCCCGAAAACAGTGAAGGAGACTTTCGATACCGTTAATTGTACCGACTCGTTGATTAGCTCTGATAATCCTCAATATCCCGAAGGTTGGGTTGTCGATGTCGTTACTCATGGGACTCGTCATGTGTATACAGATGACGGCAATTACAATTCTGCTTCGGTTGCATTGGCATTTGATGCTACGGGAGACTCTATCGTAACTCCATTGGAAGATGATCCTATGGATAGCTTTTCGTTTTGGGGTAAAACTATGCTTTCTGGAAATAGCTCGAAAATTCATGCTGAATATTTTAATGGAGTAGAGTGGAAGGACTTGGGTTATTCTTTTGCTTCTTCGCTTCAAACGGGGCGCTATATCGATCTTACCTCTTCTCTACCGTCCGATTGTTATCGGGTAAAGATATGGTTCGAACAGAAGAATAACGGACGTGTCGCTATCGATGATATTTCTTACAGTTGTATGCCTGTCAGAGAAAATATATATGTTTTCGAAGATAAGAATGTAGGGAGTGTGACGTCTTATGCCGTGGAAGGCTTAGACGAGAATTTGGATTACTATTATTATGTAAAGGCTTCTTCGGAAAATGGAGTGCAGTCTGAACCATCTGACGAAATCGCTGTAATAGGATTGGTCGCTCCTGTTGTGGCTGCCGCTACCGATGTAACAGAATCGTCATACACGGCTCATTGGGAAAAAACACCTAAGGCCGAGGGGTATAGAGTGAATAATTATAGTGTTTATACGGCAAGAGAAGACGAAGAATATGTCGTTTTGGAAGAAGATTTTTCGAAAGTAACGACTTTGGCTACACCAGAAAATCCAGACGAGTTTGAGTCGAGTTCTCTTGTGATTCTAGATGAATATACTTTGTTGCCCAATTGGTTATTTAGCGGCGGACTTCGTTTGGCAAACGGTATGCTTGGAGGGTATGGTTGGCAGGCGACTCTTCAAACGCCCGAACTGGTGCTGAATAACGATACCGTATTCGAAGTGACAGTAACAGCATGGGCAAAGGTTTCGAGTGGTTGGACCGATTTATATATCTACTCTGAAAACGATACTAAAACACTGACTTTCGAGAAATCGGAATCTAAAACATTTACGGTGGAAATGAAAAACGGTATTGAAAAAGATTGCCTCCGTTTCGCTACCGATGGCGGTGCTCTTTTCTTTATCGATAATATTGTCGTTAAACAAAAGTTGAAAGCGGGTGCTCAGGTGTCCAGATTGGAAAACAGTGTTATTGTGAGGGACCCCGAAACTATTTCGTACTCCTTTACTGGATTACAATGCGGACAGTATAAATATGGTTATGAGGTATCGGCCTATCGTTTGCTGGGCGATGATTTGGTCGAATCGGAATTTTCGGACCGGCAGATCGTGGAATATATCCCTTCGGGGGTAAATTCACTCTCTGTATCTGGTGCTAAGGTTTATGCCATAGATGGAAAGTTGTATGTGCAAGCCGAGGTTCCTTCTAAGATAGAGATTTATTCTATTTCGGGAATGTCGGTATTGGAAGATTCTGTCGGGGTAGGAGAAAACCAATATGATCTATTACCCGGATTCTATATTGTGAAAGTCGGGAGTAGAACAACGAAAGTTCTGGTGAAATAAATACTTCCTGATAATAGATCGGCCCGGTTTTCCGGGCCGATTTTTTTGTTTAAATCTGTAAAAGAAAAATCGAAATCTTTTGTTTTTCAAATAAAAAGCGTACCTTTGCAATCCGATTATTACCCAAATTTGAGAAAATTTGAATAGTAGTCATGTCTTCTTTGGCCGGAAGCATGAATGCTATGTATATGTCAAGTATTTAATAATTAAAAGAATAAGCAGTGGATACTTTAAGTTATAAGACCATTTCTGCAAACAAAGCGACCGTTAAAAAAGAATGGGTTGTGGTTGATGCAACCGATCAAGTTTTGGGCCGTATGTGTGCAAAAGTTGCTAAAATATTGCGTGGTAAATACAAACCGTGCTATACTCCTCATGTGGATTGTGGCGATAATGTAATTATTATCAATGCCGATAAGGTGCAATTAACGGGGAAAAAATGGACGGATCGGGTTTATTTGAACTTTACAGGTTATCCCGGTGGTCAAAGAGAATTGTCTCCTGCCGATTTGATGAAAAAAGGAGAATCGAGATTATTCAAACGTGTACTGAAAGGTATGCTCCCTAAAAATAAATTGGGCGCTCAATTGTTGAGAAACGTTTATATTTATGGAGGAAGCGAGCATCCACATGCTGCACAAACCCCTAAAACAATAGATATTAACACCCTTAAATAAGTAATATGGAAGTAGTTAATGCATTAGGCAGACGTAAAGCCGCAGTAGCACGAGTATTTGTTTGCGAAGGTTCGGGTGTAGTTACGATAAACAAAAGAGAGTTGGCTGTTTATTTCCCCTCTTCAATACTTCAATACATTGTAAAGCAACCGCTTGAAAAATTGGGCGTTGCAGAAAAGTATGATATTAAAGTGAATCTGAATGGCGGTGGTTTCAAAGGACAGGCCGAGGCTCTTCGTTTAGCGATTGCCCGCGCATTGGTAAAAATCAATCCCGAGGATAAACCTGCTCTGAAATCGGAGGGCTTCATGACTCGTGACCCGCGTACCGTTGAACGTAAGAAACCGGGACGTCCCAAAGCTCGTAAGAGATTCCAGTTCAGTAAACGTTAATATGCGACGGCCTGAGGCCGAAGATATATTTGTGTTTAGTATCCAAACCGCAAGGACTTTTCTTTTCATAGGGAACTACCTTGTGGTTGTGTAAGTAGAATGTAAACAAATTAAACAAAGAAAAAATGTCTATTACTAATTTTGACCAGTTATTGGAAGCCGGTGTTCATTTCGGACACTTGAAAAGAAAATGGAATCCTGCTATGGCTCCTTATATTTTCATGGAGCGTAACGGTATCCACATTATCGACTTGTATAAAACCGTAGCAAAGATCGACGAAGCCGCAGCTGCATTGAAATCAATCGCTAAATCGGGTAAAAAAATTCTGTTCGTCGCTACTAAGAAACAAGCCAAACAAGTTGTCGCCGACAAGGCTTCTGCTGTGAATATGCCATATGTTATCGAGCGTTGGCCGGGTGGTATGTTGACTAACTTCCCTACGATTCGTAAGGCTGTGAAGAAAATGTCTACCATCGATAAAATGGAAAAGGACGGAACGTTTGACAATTTGTCTAAGCGTGAAAAATTGCAAATCTCTCGCCAACGTGCCAAGTTGGAAAAGACTTTGGGTAGTATTGCCGATTTGAATCGTCTGCCTTCCGCTTTGTTCGTTGTCGATGTTTTGAAAGAACATATTGCCGTGCGCGAGGCCAATCGTTTGGGTATTCCCGTATTTGCTATGGTAGATACCAACTCGAATCCGAACGATGTAGATTTCGTTATTCCGGCTAATGACGATGCTTCGAAATCCATCGAAGTGGTTCTCGATGCTGTATGCGGTGCTATTGCCGAAGGTTTGGAAGAACGTAAGGCTGAAAAAGTTGATGCTCCTGCCGAGGGTGAGGATGCTCCTGTTAAGAAAGAACGTAAAACTCGTATCTCTCGCAAGAAAGCCGAAGATGCAGAGGTTGCCGAAATAACAGACGAAGCTCCTGCCGCTGAAGTTAAAGAAGTAGAAGAATAAAAAATAATCAAAGACAAAGAGTGGAGCCTTTTCTTTGACTTCACTCTTTGTTCGTTTCTAATTATAAAAATAGGAGATTAAGTATATGGCTGTTACAATGGCTGAAATCAGCAAGCTACGTAAACTTACGGGAGCCGGCATGATGGATTGTAAGAATGCTTTGACCGAGACTAACGGTGATATCGAAGCTGCAAAAGAAATTATTCGTAAAAAAGGTCAAGCTGTCGCTGCTAAACGCGAAGACCGCGAAGCTTCGGAAGGTTGCGTTTTGGCTGCTGCCAAAGGCGATTTCGCTGCTATCGTAGCTTTGAAGTGCGAAACGGATTTCGTTGCTAAGAACGATTCTTTCGTAGCCTTGACTAAATCTATTCTCGATGCTGCCATCGAGGCAAAAGCTACCGATCTTGAAACCGTAAAGGCTTTGGTTGTCAATGGTACTCCCGTCGCTAACTTGATTGTCGATGAAATCGGTAAAACCGGAGAAAAGATGGAGCTCGGTTACTACGAAGCTATTTCGGCTCCTTATACCACCGCTTATATTCACCCGGGGAATAAATTGGCTACGATTGTAGGTTTTAACCTTGCCGATACCGATTATCAGGTAGCTCACGATGTGGCTATGCAGGCTGCTGCTATGAGCCCTATCGCTGTTTCTCGTGATGAAGTTCCGGCCGATGTGGTAGAAAAAGAACTTGAAATCGCAAAAGATAAGGCTCGTCAAGAGGGTAAGAAAGAGGAAATGCTCGATAAGATTGCTCAGGGTCGTCTGAACAAATTCTATCAAGAAGTTTGTTTACTTGAACAAGCTTTTGTGAAAGATCCCAAGCAAACTATTCAACAGTATCTTCATTCAAGCAACAAAGAACTTACAGCTGTTGCTTGTAAGAGAATTACTCTTAATGAGGAATAACGATAAATTTTTGATAAGAAAAAGCCGTATCATTCGATACGGCTTTTTTATTGTGGCAAATTGTAGAGATAAAGAGAGATGGAAAGACTTCTGGCTGCTCTACCCATTTTCAAAATATTCCCTCTTTCTCTTTTATCTGTTGATGGTTAAAATAAGGAGAATTATATTTAGGACTTTTTGGAGTGTACCAATTAAATTATATACTAATGGCTTCTACTACTTTTTATTTATTGTACGATAATTTTCGTAACGGTGTTTTTTATCGAGACTATATAGAATCCGGCAGGTAGGGCTATGTTGCCGCTCCCGATTATATGTTCAGTCTTAACGAGTGTGCCGTTTATCAGGTAGATGTCGATTTGTTCGGGCATTTCTGTGTCGAAATAAAGATGACCTTTCGAACTCCATATTCGTATATTTGTCGGAGACAATATGTTTTCAACGGACGATTCCGTATAATAGTCGCTGATGTGGATATTGTCAATGTCTATTCCGGTCATCGAGCTCTCGGTTTTACCTATTTTTATTCGTAGGTCTCCCGGACGCATTACTTTGAATTGGTATTCGGTCAATTCTTTTTTGATTGGAATACCGGTTTGAACGGGTTCCCAAGTTTTTCCTTTGTCATCGGATATGTATACACCGAAGGAACCAGAACCTTTATCATCTTTGTATCGGGCAGCCCATAAGCGTATGTACCCGATTCCGTTGCTTTTATCTTCGAGCATGTAGATGTATCCGGGTTCGCCGGAGGTCGATTCGGTGAGGCGTAGGTGGGCTGCTGCATTATCCCATTTCATATCGTTGGAGCTGTCTCCGTATGTAGCGCCTACGAATTTCCATCGGCATGTTTCGGCACTGGCATAGATTCCTCCTCCATACATTAAAGAGTTGTTGGGAGTATAGGCTTTTTTCGTTTCAAAAGTTTCATAAAAGTTCCAGTATTTCGTTTCGTCTGTGACATTTTCGCCGGGTGCTATCCAATCTGTGAGATTCTTGATTCCCGGCAGGGTGAAGTAATCGGTTAACGTTCCTTTTATGGTCAGTTGCTTGCGCCAATATTGTGGATTTTCATCTAAATTGTACGAATCGACATAGTCCTTGATTTGTACGGGCATCATCTTGCTTAAATCGATTTCATCGATTTCGTCGGCGATGAGGTAGGCCGAGGTTCCATCGAAGGGCGGTGCGATGTTGTAGAAGTGTTTATTGTTGGAGTAGTCTCTGTATTCCCCGACTATATATCCATTTACATAATAGGATTTCCGGTCATTCTTCTTGGCAAGAGCTTGCGATACGGTTAACGGGGAATCGGCCGAAAGTCCTGTTCCCGCTATCAGTGAAAAAACAAATGCCGATAGTGCGATGGATAATAATGCTTTTTTCATTGCAGTAAGGTTGGATTTTGGTTACAAATGTACCTAAAATTCAAGATTCTATCCTACGAATTTTCTACTGAATTTATATGAGAGTAAGTATAGATGAAAAACGGAACAGTTTAAAATGAAAAAATTGATTGTCATCACGACAACCAATCTTTGTTAACCTTAATTCTAATACCATGAAAAACACATTGCAAATGTACGCATATAATTTTATATACAAACAAAATACCCAATAAAAACGATTATATTTAACATTATTTTTGTGATTTCCGGTTTTTATAGCAATATGTTGGATTTGTATTACAAAAGTGTTACATTCTGATTCGCTTATTTTATATGTAACATGATTCTATTTAAATTTTGTAAGGAATCGACCTATTGCCAAACGATGTTGTTATAAGATAAAAATTAAAATGGGAGATTATGAAAACGTTTTTGTGGAGTTTTATTTTGTTCGCAGGGCTTGCCGGATTGAGTGCCTGTGATGAGGACGAACGGGTGGACTATCAATACTTGCCTGATTCTGTTCATCAATTTGTTAGTACTTATTTTTCCGATGTAAAGGTAGTTAAGGCCGAAAAGAAGAATGAAGAGCCCCGTTACAAAGTTTGGTTGAGTAACGGATTCGAATTGAAATTCTATAAGGACGGCGGGTGGCAAAAGGTAGATGGAAACTTGCAAGTGTTGCCGTCGGCTTTACAAATAGATATTTTGCCGGGTAATTTGTTGACTTATGTCGCTACACAGTATCCTACTGCCGGAATTGTCGAAGCGGCTCGTTACGATTGGGGATATGAAGTGGAGTTGAACACGGCACCTCTCGTAGAATTGGAATTCGACAATGACGGGAATGTGACGCAGATCGATAGGGATTGACCCGGTTATTTGTCGGAAGGTTCCCGGTTTTCTATCCGTCTTCTGGTATAGGTTACAAATGTATAAGGATAAGCGTGTTTCTCGTCGGCCGGCATTTCTTGCGAATTTGCGATTTCCCACTCCGATGGGTTTATGGTCGGGAAGAATGTGTCGGCGTCGTCGAATGTATGGTGAATGTGTGTGATATACAGCGTGTCGGCTATCTTGATGGTTTCGTTGTATAGTGTCGCTCCCCCCATAATGAAAATTTCGTCTTCTGTCGTGTCTTGTATCGGTATTTCGTCAAGCGTATGGACGACAGTTACATTCGGCCACGATAGTGCCGTGTTATGTGTCAAGACGATATTCTTGCGGTTAGGTAAAGCGCCGTTGGGTAATGATTCGAAAGTCTTTCGCCCCATGACGACGGTATGTCCCGACGTGAGTGTTTTGAAATGTTTCAAGTCGTTGGGCAAGTGGCATAACAGTTGTTGGTCCCGGCCAATGGCTCCTTTTTCGGCAACGGCTGCGATTAATGCTATTTTACTCATACTTATACGGCTACTTTTCCTGCGATATGGGGGTGAGGGTTATAATCCGTCAATTCAAAGTCTTCGTATTTGAAATCGAAGATGCTTTTTACATTGGGGTTCAGTTTCATTGTAGGCAGGGCTCGCGGTTCGCGAGAAAGCTGTTCCCGCACTTGCTCGATATGGTTGTTGTAAATATGGGCATCTCCGAGTGTGTGGACGAAATCTCCGGCTTCGAGCCCGGTCACTTGTGCGACCATCATGAGTAATAGTGCATAAGAGGCGATATTGAAAGGCACTCCGAGAAAAATATCCGCACTGCGTTGATATAGTTGCAAACTGAGTTTGCCGTTCGCTACATAGAACTGGAAAAAAGCATGGCAAGGAGGTAGGTTCATTTGGGGTAGGTCTGCCACATTCCATGCACTGACAATGATGCGACGTGAGTCGGGATTGTTTTGTATGGTGTCGATAGCCTCTTTTATTTGGTCGATATGTCCGCCGTCATAATCGGGCCACGAGCGCCATTGATATCCGTAGATATGCCCTAAGTCGCCATTCTCGTCGGCCCATTCGTTCCAAATGCGGACTCCGTTTGCTTGCAAATATTTCACGTTGGTGTCGCCTTTAAGGAACCACAACAGTTCGTGGATAATCGATTTCAAATGCAGTTTCTTCGTGGTGAGGAGCGGGAATCCGTTTTGCAGGTCGAAACGCATTTGATAGCCGAAGACACTGTGAGTGCCTGTCCCTGTGCGATCTTCTTTAAGGATGCCGTGGTCGAGCACGTGTTGTAAGAGGTCGAGATATTGTTTCATGTCGTAAATGTAGTTTTATTTGATTTGCAGTAATCTGCTGAATCCGAGGCAAGCGACCGAGAATCCCAGCTTACAGCCTCTTATCATGTTTCCTTCTATGGCGTTGAAATTTTTGTATTGCTCCCGATTGATAAATAGCTTTGTACGAATCGATGCGGTAAATATTTCACGATGACCGCGCCAGAATGAAGGAACTAAGGATATTGTCGTGGAGAACCGGTAGTCGAAACAGATTCCGGCCGTCCAATTAAAATTCGTGTAGGACAATGTCGTTCTTTCGTTTCTCCCTTCTTGAATTTTTGCTTGATCGGAGTATCCCGACCATATACACCCGACATAAGGCATAAGGGCGAAATACTTGGTGGAGATGAGTTGTTGTCCTATACCTAAGGATATAGAAGTATAGGTGTTATGTCCGTTTCGAAGCCATGTATCCTTGATTTGTCCGTTGGAAACTGTAATTTCCTGACGGGTACGGGCTGTTCCGGCAGAAAAGTCGCAGAGCAGATGCGTATTGGCATAAGCTAAATCGAATCCGACATTGATTTGCCAAGCAGGGGCCCAATAGTCGGCGATGCTTCCGACCGGGAAGGAGGCGCCGGTTCCTAAATAGAATCCGTAACCGAATCGCCGCGGAGAGATTCGAGGAATGGACGGAGCCGGGTTTTCGATCAGTTCTTTGGTTACGTAGAACTCCCATTCTTGCAGCTTTATCTCGTTCTGTCCGTTTTCGGTTTCTTGTTCTGCTTTTTTGCTTTTTTCTGTGTATAGGTCCATGTATTGCCGAGTGCGATTGTCGGCGGCAATACCCACCACTCCGAGATTTAATTCGGTTTGTAGTCTTCGCCGATACATTTCAAGCAAATCGTATTTCAGCTGGAACAACCGCAGTAAGTTCTCGTTTTGTATTTGCCGGTCGGCGAAAGAATGACGTTTGTCGAAACAGGCTTGCGCTTCGGGACGAATCGTGCGGGTATTGCCATCTCGTTTTTCTGTTTTTTCAATTCTCAGAAAAGCGTTAAAAGCCGAGGGTACTCCTTTGAGACTGAGAGTATCTTGGAAATCGTCCCATGTCAATTTCCCTTCGTCCCAGTACTTATAGTCGATAATATCTTCTGCCCGGGTATATTCGACGAATGAGAAACATATCAGAAAGAAAGTCAAAAGCCGTTTCATAAGTATAGAATTAGAGGGATTCAAGAATACGTTTCAGTACGACTTGTGCCGAGATTTCCCGATTGGCGGCTTCGGGGATTACCAATGATTGCGGACTTTCGATAACATCGTCCGAAACAATCATGTTGCGACGTACCGGAAGACAGTGCATGAAAAAAGCGTTATTGGTCAAAGCCATTTTTTCGCTATCTACCGTCCATGCCCGGTCTGTGCTGATGACTTGTCCGTAATGTGGGTCGGCATAGGCTGCCCAGTTCTTGGCGTAGATGAAGTCTGCCCCCTCGAAAGCTCTTCGCTGGTCATATTCCACATGGGCATTGCCTACGAACTGAGGGGCTAATTCATACCCCTCTGGGTGGGTAATGACAAATTCGTAATCGGTTTGGTTAATCCATTCGGCAAAAGAATTAGGTACGGCCTGAGGTAGAGCCTTCGGGTGAGGGGCCCATGTGAGGACTACTTTGGGGCGTTCGGTTTTTTTATGTTCTTCGATGGTGATGAGGTCGGCGAAACTTTGCAATGGATGCCGTATAGCTGCTTCCATGCTGAATACCGGTCGGCCTGAATATCGAATGAACTGATTGAGAATTTTTTCTTCATAGTCGTCGCTTTTGCTTTCGAACCGGGCGAAAGAACGCACGCCTATCACGTCGCAGTAACACCCCATGACCGGTATAGCTTCGAGTAAATGCTCCGGTTTATCCCCGTCCATGACTACACCTCGTTCGGTCTCTAATTTCCAAGCTCCTTGATTGACATCTAAAACTATGACATTCATGCCTAAATTCATAGCTGCCTTTTGTGTACTTAGGCGAGTACGGAGGCTGGAATTGAAGAAAATCATCATCAAGGTTTTATCCTGCCCCAAGTGTTTGTAGGCAAACCGATTGGATTTTACTTCGAGAGCTTCTTTAACAGCAGCTTTTAAATCTCCGAGGTCGTGTACGTTAGTGAAATGTCTCATAATGTTTTATTGACGGGTTTGTCCGTTACCGGAAATAATATATTTATAAGTCGTTAGCTCGGGTAGAGCCATAGGACCTCTTGCATGCAGTTTCTGTGTGCTGATACCTATTTCTGCCCCGAATCCGAATTGTCCTCCGTCGGTGAATGCGGTAGACACGTTGGTGTATACGCATGCGGCATCGACTTCGTGAGCGAAGCGCTGTTTGTGAGATTCGTTTTCGGTGATTATACTTTCGCTGTGTTTCGAGGAATAGCGAGCTATGTGAGCCAAAGCCTCTTCAAAGGAGTTGACGGTTTTGACGGCCATCTTATAATCCAGAAATTCCGTCCCGAAACTATCGTCGGTCGCTGGCTGCAAGAGCGATTCCGGATATTTCCCCGCAAGTGCGCCATAGGCTTTCGGGTCGGCGTATATGAGTACGTTTTTTTCGGACAACGGCTTGCAGAGGCTTGCAAGGTCGGATAATCTCTCCTTGTGAATAATCAGACAGTCGAGCGCATTGCATACGCTCACCCGACGGGTTTTGGCATTGAACACGATATTGCGGCCTTTTTCCAAATCTCCGTCACTGTCGAAATAGGTGTGGCATATCCCGGCTCCGGTTTCGATAACCGGTACAAGCGCATGTTCGCGTACATAATTTATCAATCGACTGCTGCCTCTTGGAATGATAAGGTCGACTTGTCCCACGGCGGTTAATAACTTGTCGGTAAAGCGGTGGTCGTTAGGTAGTAAAGTCGCTGTGTTAGAGTTTATTCCGTAACTTATCAACACCTTGTTGATAATGTTGATAATAGCGTTGTTGGAATATTGGGCATCACTACCTCCCTTCAAAATACAGACATTCCCCGATTTCAAGCAAAGAGAAAAAACGTCGAAGGTTACATTGGGACGGGCTTCGTAGATAATGCCGATGACTCCGAACGGTACAGATACTTTTTCGATGCGCATGCCGTTGGGCCTGTCGAATGAAGCCAATATTCTGCCCAATGGAGAGGGAAGCCCTGCTACCTTTCTCATATCGGAGGTTATTCCTAAAATTCGCTCCCGCGAGAGCATTAACCGGTCGTATTTGGGGTCTGTCTTCGGCATAAGAGCCAAGTCCCGACAGTTTTCCTGCAAGATGTAATCGACTTCTTTCTCGGCTTCGTCGGCAACGGCAAGAAGTATTTTATCGATAGTCTCGGTATCGACGAGATTCAATTTGCGGGCAGCGACTCGTGCGTTTTCGAAAATATGTGATACATCGGCGGTCATAGCTCATAATGTGTGTAAAGCAAAAGTAATCTTTTTTTTCGAGTATAGTTGTATCGGAATCGTTAAAGTTAGTCGAGATAGAGATAATCGTAGTGGACGAAAGGTTTCGCACCCTGATGTCCGATAAATTCTCGGGCTGTTTCGCTGTCGAACGCAATGCGGCCTACTCCTATGGAATTTCCATCGGGATCGATGATGCGGACAATGTCGTCCTTTTCGAAGTCTCCTTCGATACGGGTGACTCCGACCGGCAATATACTGACGGCTTGTTGCGAGTGTATCGCTTTCACGGCTCCGGCATTGATATGTAATTCTCCTTTGGCGAATCCCTCGGAGTGGGCGATCCAACGTTTAATGCTCGATATGGGGTTGGCAGAGGGAATGAATCGCGTGCAAATCGCCGAGCTGTTTTCCCGTAAAAGATCGGGCAAGATATTTTCTTTCTTGCCGTTGGCGATGATGACTTCTATACCTTCGTCCGCCACCTTACGGGCGATGTTGCATTTGGTAAGCATACCGCCCCGCCCGAAAGAGGATTTCCCCGACTGTATGTATTGCGACAGTTCTTGACCGGGGTGAATTTCCGGTATGACTTTACTGCCCGCTTGTCCCGGAGCCCCGTTGTAAATACCGTCGATATTGCTGAGAATGACGAGGGTTTCGGAGTCCATCATGGCAGAGATGAGCCCCGACAGTTCGTCGTTGTCGGTGAACATCAACTCGGTAACCGAGATCGTGTCGTTCTCGTTGACGATAGGGATAACCTTGTTTTCAAGCATAACCTCCATACATTGTTTTTGTGTGAGGTACTGTCGCCGGGTCGAAAAATTTTCTTTGGTCGTGAGCACTTGGCCGCAAGCTATATTGTGTTCCCTGAATAGCTCGTAATAACGATTGATGAGTTTGGCTTGCCCCACAGCCGAGAATAATTGTCTGGCAGAAACTGCGTCGAGCTTGCGGTGTATCTTCAATTCGCTGCGGCCCGATGCCACAGCTCCCGACGATATGACAATAATTTCGACTCCGGCTTTGTGCAGCTCGGCGATTTGGTCGGTGAGAGCCGACATGCGGGTGATGTCTAGCGTACCGTCTGGACGAGCAAGAACGTTACTCCCTATTTTTACGGTAATACGTTTACGTTTGTAACTCATGGCTGCATGGCGAATTGTTGAATCGTTTCGATGTAGTTGTTCCATTCGGGGTCGCTTTCCGCTCCAATTTTTATCGGCAGCGGCGGGTATTCGCTGAAAGTCTCGTTCAAGACGATGGAGAATTTTTCGGCTGAGATTCCGTAATATTCATAACGGGCGGTTTTCCCTCCTATATGAATGGCGGTTAGTATTGCGATTTCTTTCTCTTCCAATATATCGCGCAGTTTCTCGTTGAGGCTATCGAGCGCTTGCGTCTCTTTTTCGGTGGGCATGCCTTTTTCATCGCCCTGATATTCCCATACGAGAGCGATACGTGTGGCGAATTTTCCCGATTGCCTGATGGCATCGAGAAATAGTCTCCCTCGTATGATAAAAGACTTGTTTTCAAATTCTGTTTCGGCGACGAACCAATCGTTACTGATTTGCATGGGACGATCGTTTTACGTTATTAGACTTTGTCTTTGTCTCGTATTTCTACTCGGCGTATTTTCCCGCTGATGGTTTTGGGCAACTCTTCGACGAACTCGATAACCCGAGGATATTTATAGGGAGCCGTGACTTTTTTCACATGGTCTTGTATCTCTTTGACAAGAGCTTCTCCCGCTTTGTCTTTGTATGCGGCCGATAGTACGATAGTAGCTTTGACAACTTGTCCTCTGATTTCATCGGGGACTCCGGTCACGGCACACTCCACTACGGCGGGGTGGGTCATTAGAGCGCTTTCCACTTCGAATGGCCCGATACGGTAGCCCGACGATTTGATGACGTCGTCGGCACGACCCACGAACCAGAAGTATCCGTCCTCGTCGCGCCAAGCTACATCGCCTGTATAGTAAATGCCGTCATGGTAGGCTTCATACGTTTTTTGAGGGTCACGGTAATATTCCTTGAACAGTCCCAAAGGTTTCCCGTGATCGGTGTGGATAACGATTTGTCCCTGTTCCCCATCTTCGGCCGAGCGTCCGTCGGCTGTGAGCAGGTCTATGTCGTATTGCGGGTTGCGTATTCCCATCGATCCCGGTTTGGGTTCTACCCACGGGTAGGTGGCGATAGTGAGGGTCGTCTCGGTCTGTCCGAAACCTTCCATCAGTTTTATACCTGTGAGCCGTAGCCATTCTTCGTATACTTTGGGGTTAAGGGCTTCACCGGCTATGGTACAATATTTTAGAGAAGAAATATCGTATTTGGTGAGGTCTTCCCGAATGAGAAACCTGAATACGGTGGGAGGAGCGCAAAATGAAGTGATGTGAAAGTTGTGTATCATTTCGAGTACATCGGCCGGTTTGAATTTTTCGAAGTCATAGACAAACACGTTCGCCCCGGCAAACCATTGCCCGTATAGTTTTCCCCATACGGCTTTTCCCCAACCCGTGTCGGCCAGAGTCAAATGCAGGCTGTCTTCGTGCAGGTTGTGCCAAAAGGAGCCGGTGATGATGTGCCCTAACGGGTAGGTGAAATCATGGGCGACCATTTTGGGCTCGCCGGTGGTTCCCGATGTGAAATAGAGCAGTGAAATATCGTCATTCGTGTTGACCGATTCGGGACGGACGAAAGGAGCAGCCGATTCTATTCCTTTATGGAAGTCGTCCCACCCTTCTGGAATGATGGGCCCGATGGAGACACAACGTTGTAATGAAGGCGAGGACGGTCGGGCCCGGTTGATGTGCTCGACTACAATCCCGTCGCCGCAGGATACAATCATTTTTATGTCGGCGGCATTGCATCGGTACACTATGTCTTTCTCGGTCAGCAGGTGAGTGGCGGGAATACATACGGCTCCCAGTTTGTGAAGAGCAATAATGGAGAACCAAAATTCGTATCTTCGTTTCAAAATGAGCATGACCATATCGCCGTGCCCTATTCCTAATGATTGGAAGTAAGATGCAGTTTTGTCGCTTTCTCGTTTAATATCGGCAAATGTAAAATCTATTCTTTTCCCTTGATCGTTGGTCCAAAGCAGTGCTTTTTTTTCGGGAGCTATACGTGCCCATTCGTCTACGACATCGTATCCGAAATTAAAACAATCGGGAACTTTTACCTTAAAATTTTTCATGAAGTCTTCCTGTGAAGAGAAAGACGTTTTATCTAAAAAGCGTTCTAACATAATGACTATGTGGGAATATTCCCTCTTTTTACTTGATGTTTGTGAAATACCTATTGTTACGGAAAGATCATTTAAAATATGATCGCCAGAAATTTAACTTGTCGGTCTATCGCTTTCATACCGTGCGGACGGGTAGAGTCGAATATAATACTGTCGCCTTCGTTCAGCACTAATTCTTTTTCTCCGATACGTAGATGCATGCTCCCTTCGAGAACAAGGTTAAATTCTTGTCCGGGGTGGGTGTTGAGCGTGAATGGCGCTTCGGGAGCCGATGGCTCGACCGTGACCATGAAAGGATCGGCTTTGCGGTTGGCGAATCCGGCGGCCAACGATTGATATTTATAGGCTTTTGTACGCTCTACGGCGACACCTTTGTCTTTGCGGGTAAGGAAATAAGAGTTCATTCGGGGTTCGTATCCGAACATCAATGCCGGCAATTCTACGCCGTAGTGCTTGGCTATCTGGTGCAGAAAACTGACCGGAATGTCTTTTTCGCCCGACTCGTAACCTAAATAGGTTTCCAAATCGATGTTGCAGGTCGATGCAATATCTTCGGGTCGAAGGTCTAAGGCATCTCTAAGGCCAACGAGCCGTTCCGCTATTTGTCGTATCTCTTCGCTCATGATTGCAAATATTTAGAAAGAGGTTTTAATATCTCTTACAAAAATAGAAAAATGAGAGAGAAAAAAGAAATTTGTTATACAAATAGGGTGAGTAATTGAACTTTGTAACTTTTATTAAGAGAGGAGAGAGACCGAAAAGGGTGCGATTTGCGCATTTTTGAATGTTATGTGCATTCTCTATTCTTCGGGAAATTCTTGTGGAATGTATTGATAAGCTCCGATATCCACGCTCGTGGAACGAAGGTTCCCATACATATCTTTATCCAATGGGAAGATCGCGAAATCGGGATTTCCTTTCCCGATAGCATCGGATTTATCCGACCCGATTCGATAATCGTAGTAGTAATGTTCTTCGCCGGTGGCTTTGAAAAACGGTTGTCCGTTCCATACGGTATTGATGAAATTGTCGTCGTCTTCTCCGTTGGAACGGAGGAGGCAGGAACGGAAGTATACATGGCTGCCGGTGAGGTCGATCGAGGGAATTTCCGATGTATTACCGTATAGTATGCTGTTGTTGAATCGGGCTCGCAGAAGGGCGGGACCTCCCGAAATCGTATCGGCCGGAGCACAATAACTCATGTTTACGATGGGCGAGGTGATAATGTCGTAGAAATAGTAGTTGACGATCGTGCAGTGGGTGAAATCGGCTATTCCTCCTGTCAGCGAGAGTATGGCTCCTCCGGCATCGGAAAGCTCGCTGTTCCAACAATTCAGCCGGCTGTATGCCGATGTGATGAGATTACCCGACGAGTTGCGTATGCGGGAATTCGCTATTTCGAGACGAGGCTCTTCCGAAGCGCACGAATCCAATACGATACCCGAAATCATTCCTCGTACATAAGCGTACGATATTTTATTTCCGAAACTTTCGGGATAAAAACGGATACCGCCCCATTGCCCGCCGAGATTGTCGTAAGGCAAGTCTGCAAAGAGCCGGTCGAGTCGATCGCCTCGTATTTGAACGGGGGCTTCCATCGACCCCTCGACTTGTAATTTCCCTTGTACCAACAGCGAAGCTCTATGGTGGAAATGCAGTCTTGCACCGGGTTCTATTTGTAATGTCGCTCCCGGAGCCACGACTAAGCTGTCGTAGATGAGGTATGGCCGTTCATCGGTCAGATGAGTATCGGTCGTGAAGGTTTCCCCTCTTTTGATAATAACGTCCTGTCCGTAGGCCGTCAGCTTCACGTCTTGTTGGACGCCGTTGGTTACAAAGACGATAGAATCGATGATGAAAATGGGGTTGTCCTGATTGGTAGGATCGATATTGGCTTCTACAAATACATATAGGCTGTCTTTCCCTCGGATTTCGACATTGGTGAAATTATCGCCCGACATACCGTCCACATTGATATGAAAGCCCGAATGTTCGGCATCGGCAAGTTTGATGGAAGAGATGTTCAACGATTTCTTGTTCCGGTTGTAAATGCGGAATGAACGAGTTGATGTACCTATCGTGGTGAATACGGTATCGAAAGCAACCGTATCGGTGGAGAATGCGAGTACATGCGACGGATTTGTGGTGAAATCGTCATCGATGCAGCTCGTCAGGCATGTACCTGTCAAGATACTCAGTAAAATTAAAGCAAAAGTTGTCGCTTTCATTGTATTATAAAAACGATATCGGTGCATCTTTATTGCGGAAGGCTGACGATTTTCTTTCGGGAGAGTGGCGTTTTGATTTTGTAATTGCAATATAGAATGTAACTCGATAAAAAAGAACAAGTATGTTTGTACTACTTGCTCCTTTCACTATCTTTGTAAGTACGAAGATAAGCTGCGGTTCGGGATAGGCAGGCCGGAACTATGATTTCCATTTGTCTCTGCACATACCTTTCACTATCTTTGTTCATAGAATATGAATCGATAAAAACAAGAAGACGATGTTAATGACTACGACTCCTTCGGTAGAAGGGAAACGGATTGTAAGATATTTGGGAGTTGTGACAGGTGAGACTATTATCGGGGCGAATGTGTTCCGTGATTTTCTTGCAGGGGTAAGAGATTTTTTCGGAGGCCGTTCCGCTTCTTACGAAGCGGTTTTGAGAGAGGCCAAAGATACGGCTCTTGAAGAAATGGCTCGACAGGCCGAAGCATTGGGCGCAAATGCCGTGGTGGGTATCGATTTGGACTATGAGACTGTCGGCGGATCGGGTAGTATGTTGATGGTTACGTGTAGCGGGACAGCTGTCAGGGTCGAATGACGTGACCAATTATTCCTAATCGGGTATGAAATATTATCTTATCGCCGGGGAGGCTTCGGGCGATTTACATGCCTCCAATTTGATGAGAGCTTTGCAACAGGAAGATGCGAACGCTGAATTTCGTTTTTTCGGCGGTGACTTGATGGCTTCTTGTGGCGGTACGCTGGTAAAGCATTATCGGGATATGGCTTATATGGGATTTATTCCGGTGTTGATGAATCTCGATAAAGTTTTGGCGAACATGCGTTTGTGTAAACAGGATATTGCCGCATTCCGTCCCGATGTGGTTATATTGATAGATTATCCGGGTTTCAATCTGAAAATAGCCAAATATGTGAAACGTCGTTTGGGTATTCCGGTTTATTATTATATTTCTCCTAAGATTTGGGCTTGGAAGGAATGGAGGGTAAAGAGTATCCGTCGGTATGTAGATCGACTTTATTCCATTCTTCCGTTCGAGGTTTCGTTTTATGCCAAGCACGATTATACGGTGGAGTATGTAGGAAATCCTACGGTCGATGAATTGGCTGTGCGGCCTTATGCCGATGAGAGTTTCGAGGATTTTACGGCGGAGTGCGGCTTGGGAAAAAAGCCCATAATAGCTCTGCTGGCGGGTAGCCGGGTAGCCGAGATTGATCATAATCTGCCTTTAATGATAGAGGCCGCAAAAACGTTCCACGACTATCAGTTGGTTATCGCAGGGGCTCCCGGTATTTCTCCCGACCAATATGCTCCTTATTTGCAGGACCGTTCGGTAAAAGTTGTTTGGGGCAAAACTTATCGTTTGCTTCAACAGAGTCGGGTGGCATTGGTCACATCGGGAACCGCTACGCTCGAAACCGCTTTGTTGCGAGTGCCTCAGGTGGTATGCTATCGACTGGGAGGAGGCAAGTTGTTTTATAAAACATTCGAGAAAATCTTGAAAGTACCGTATGTTTCGTTGGTTAATTTGATAGCCGATAGTCCTGTCGTATGCGAGTTATTGGGCTATCGGGCGACTCCTGAGAATCTTCGTCGAGAGTTAACTTCGTTGTTCGAAGAGACTACCCGAAAGAAAATGTTGGAGGGATATGATCTTGTTGCCGAGCGATTGGGTGCTCCCGGCGCTCCAAAGAATGCCGCCCGGTCTATGGTTGCCGATTTACGAACAAGGTGACATGTTATTGCAGTGCGTAGGGGGTGAGACTCTTGTTCCATGTTATTTTTCGGGTGTGGTTGATAGTGCTCAACCTTCGGAATCCATTCAACCCTTTTGAACCGGTGTTTTAAGGTATGCAATGAGGGCGGCGAAAGAGGTAAATCGCACTTCGTTCGTTGCGGTGTGTAACGACAGCGAGTCGTTTCTTTCGACGATGAGGCGGGGAAGCGATGAATCGGCTTCGCAAGGTGATATGCGGCAACCGTAATTGTTACGATTCAGAGCATTGACTGTCCAATGGAGAAGTGTTTCGTCCGTCGCATCTACGACAATTTCTTTTTCCCATTGAACCGAAGGGTAGTAACTGCCATGCGCCCGGTCGAAACAAATTTCCTTACGGTCGAACAAGGTATCGAGTTCTCCATTCAAAATGAGGTCCTCGGTTATTCCGCTACGCATTCCGTGCCCCTTCCGTAAAAGCCATAGGCAATCGGCGAGCACCAGCGCTTGTTCTATGTCGTGGGTCGACAGTAGTATCGCTTTGTTTTGGGCCGTGGCGATGTGGTGTAACAGAGTCATGATTTCTATGCGGCTCACCACGTCGAGGAAAGCGGTCGGTTCGTCTAATATAACCAGAGGGCACTCTTGCGCCAATACTTTTGCGATCATGGCTTTTTGCTTTTCTCCATCGGAGAGTTGCGCCATATAGGAGTGCGCTTTGTGTGAGATGCCCACGGCTTCGATAGCTTCGTCCACTACTTGCCGATCCTGTCGGTCGAGTTTCCCGAAAAATCCCGTATGCGGTTGCCGTCCGAGGGCGACCAATTCATATACGGTCAATCCTCCGGTTTGTGTCTTGTCGGTCAGTACAACCCCGATTTGGCGGGAAATTTCCCGCTCTGACATGGCAGACAACTCGTTTCCGTTCAACAGGATTTTTCCCGATAACGAAGGTTGGGACGCCGATAAGGTGCGTAACAGAGTCGATTTGCCCGAACCGTTTGCACCTAACAAGCAGGTGAGCTCGCCCTTGCGTAGGGAGAACGACAGATCGCCGTGAACTTGCTTAATATGCCCGTGCCCCGTTTTATATCCGATACAGAGCTGCTGTGCCGATAATATGTTTGCCTGTTCCTCCATCAGTTGAAATATTGGATTTTTCGTTGGTTGATGATGACATAAATAATCACCGGCGCACCTAAGACCGGAGTGATGGCATTGATGGGCAGGATGCCCGATTCTCCCGGCAGGATACAGATGAGATTGCACAGCAATGCGGTTACGGCTCCGCACAGCAAAGTCATCGGCAACAAGGTATTGTGGTTCGATGTCCCCAATAACAGTCGGGCGATATGAGGAACGGCGAGCCCGATAAACGAAATGGGGCCGCAGAATGCCGTGGTCGATGCCGTGAGCAGACCGGTGACGATGAGCAGCAGATTGCGGGTGAGTTTAATGTTTACTCCCAGATTGGCAGCATAACGGTCACCGAGCAGCAAGGCATTGAGTGGTTTTATCAGAAGTATAGCGATGATGAGGCCCACAGATACGAAAAGTGCGAAATAGGGCAGCTGCTCGCCGGTGACTCCGCTGAAATTTCCCATACCCCAAATCGTATAGGAGTGTACCCCTTCGGCTGTTGCGAAATAGTTGAGTAGAGAGATAACCGACGAAGTAATATAGCCTACCATTATACCGACAATGAGGAGCATGATGTTGTTCTTGACAATGGTCGAGAAAAAGAGTATCGTACCTAATACAGTGACTGAACCGAGAAAAGCTCCGGCAATGATGGCGGTGAATCCGGTGAGGGTGGTTGCCTCGGACACGCCGAGTGTCCCTCCCCAAAATAACATGACCAAAGCCACTCCTAAACTGGCTCCCGTATCGATTCCTAATATCGAAGGTCCGGCGAGCGGGTTGTTGAATGCCGTTTGAAGAAGCAGCCCGGCAACTGCCAATGCGGCTCCCGACAGGAGTGCCGCCACCATTTGCGGTAATCGGGATTCCAGCACGATGAATTTCCAGACTTCCTTTTCAGGTTCTTTTCCGCACAGGATATCCCATACGGCCGAAGCCGGTATTTGTACCGACCCGAACCATAAATTGGCGGCACATAATGCCAAAAGTAACAGGACGAGAACGACTATTAGCCGTTGTTCATGCTGTTTGTTCGGTTTGTCGTTCATTCGGATAGCGGTTGATAGTAACGGAATCGATAATCGGGGAACAGACCGGGGTGGAACAATGCAGCGAGTTCTTGTAACAACAGGTCGGGACGAAACGGAGTCTCTTCGTAGTAGTTGCATCGGGACGAGTCGCAACCGTATATCTTTTTCTCCCGGAAGGCTTTGAATCTTGCATAGGGTGCATATTCCTTTTGCAGAGTCCGATAGGAAAGCTCCGACACATTGAACGATTTAATAAGCCAAATGTCGGCTTCTCCTGCCCAGTTGAATACCGTTTCGAAAGAGAGCGGAATAGACCCTGTTTCTGGATTGTCGCTCCACGGGTAAGCGGCTCCGGCATCCTTGAAAAAGCGGGCCATATAGCTTTTTCCGCCGGGCATATACCATGCCGAACCGCTTTTTAATTCGCTGATGACAACGGGAGCAGAAGAAAGAATACCTATTTTATTTCTCAATTCGGTATAGTTTTTTTCGACTTCCGTAAAAATGGAATCGGCTTCGACCTCTTTACCGTATAACAGACCGAAGAATTTTATCCATTCTGCCCGGCCCAGAGGTGAAGTTTCCAAATAATCGGCGCATTCTATAATGGGTATTCCCATTTTCCCGATACGTCCGTATCCGGCGTTTTCGAAAGGAGATAATAAGATGGCATCCGGATTCAACGACATTACTCGTTCGATGTCGGGCGACATGGAATTTCCGGCATCGGTCAGTTTTCCGTTTTCCGCACGAGAGAGCAAAGCGGGCGTTTTGATATAGGAGAGGTCGCAGACTCCTCCTATTTGCGATAATGCGTTTAATTGCTCCAACAGGCTGCAATGTACCGAGGCATAGACTAATGTATTGGACAACGGAGTCCTTACGACGGTTCCTTGCGGTAGATTCGATGGAACGTTTTGTGTCTTGGGAACGAGGATATATCGGTGCAGCAACCGGGCGCTGTCCCACGGGTTGCTTATTTTTACATCGGTGTAGTCGTCATGAGAGGTAATAGAGAGTAGTTCGGCATACTCGATGATAGAATCGTTTCCGAGTTGTTCGTCGCTTTCTTGGGATTTCGGGTTACATTGTACCGAAAGGAGTACGAGCGCCGAAAGAACGAATGTATAAAATATCTTATTCATAACAGTCGGTCGTTTAACGGGGTTGATAACCTATATATTTCCCTGTGAGGTTGTTGCTCATGAGGTATTGTGCCGTTTGAAGCATGGAGAAGGCATATTCCCGCAGTTCTTGGCAGACGGCAGGATTATCGATATTGCCCCTCTTTTCGATAGCTCTTTCTTGCGAGAGCAACCACTCTTGGTTTTCTTTGGGTTTATAGATATAGAACAGCGAATCGTTCACGCATCCGATAGCATCGTCGGAGGTAAAGAATGCCGCTTTACGTTTTTCTTGCAAGAGATTTACCCCGAATCCGTTGTCGGTATAGTCTATGTTCAGCAAACCCAATACGGTGGGAGCTATATCCACTTGTCCGCCGAGGTCTTGTATCTGTCGGGGTTCGATAAATGAAGGCGAATAAATGAAAAGAGGCACATGGTTGAAACTGAGCGGCATATCGCTGCGGGGAGTACCCACGATTTTCCCGTGGTCACCGACGAAGACAAATATCGTGTTGTCGAACCATTCCTGTTGTTTCGCTTCATCGATAAATTCCTTTAAAGCATGATCGGCGAATTCGACGATTCGATGTTCGTCGGTATTACTGTGTGTCTTGAAATCTTTGGGAATAACATACGGCGGGTGGTTGCTGATGCTTAACAATACAGCGAAAAAGGGCTGCCCCTCGTTGGCAGTCTCTGTGAGAATGGGCAGGGCGTATTGGTATAGGAAATCGTCTTGGACACCGAAACTGTTGACTACTTTGTCTTGCGGATAGTCCTCTTGTGCAAAGATGCGGTCGAAACCATTGGTTCGCAGATAGCCGTTCATGTTATCATACTGCGACTCATGAGTCATGAAAAAAAGCGTACGGTATCCGTTATCTTGTAAAATGGTGGGTAGTCCGGCGAAGAAAGGAATAACGGCTCCTTTCATGGAATTCCGTTTCATCAGAGCCGGATAGGAATACAAGACGGAGTGTATGGCATGGTTGGTATGAGTTCCCGCCGAGAAAAATCGATTGAAGCAAAGCGACCGGACGGCTATTGAATCGAGAAACGGGGTGAGGTGCTCGGGATTACCGAAATGCCCCAGCAATTCGGCCGACATCGATTCCATGAAAACGAGGACTACGTTTTTACGGCTGGGTTGTCCCGGATTTTCTATTTTTCGGGCAATGGGCGATATGTCGGGAAGCGAGTCCGTGATATTCAGTTCTCTGCGAACCGTAGAGATCGCCTCTTTCTCGTCCATCAAATCGATTTCCCGATTTTCCGATTTGGAAGCCTCTAACGAACTGCGCAATAAATTGAACGAGGGGCTTATACCCAATTGGTTCAAAAATGTATTGTTGCAATAATAGGCCGCACTTACTTTGATAGGGTTGTATCCCATGCGTCCGCGTATGCCGAATAAACATACTCCTATTAGAAGAGTCGAGCAAAGGAGTGTAAGCAGCTCGGGTTTCCAATGAAATTTTTCGGCAGATACTCTTTGTATATCGCGACAAGTTCGATGTAATAATATCCGGGAGAGAAAGACGAAAAGGAAAGAGAGACACAGAAACAAGACGAATGCGACGATATAGGAGAATTCACCGAACATAAGTCCCAATGTCGTTCCGGTGTAGCCGAACCAGTTGAAAATGGAAGCGTTGATGTGTTTGAAGAAATAAGCGAAATAAGGTATATCGGCAGCCGATATGGCGAATGCCACGACGTAAAAGACCGAGAAAAAGATATGGATTCCCCGGTACAGGTTTTTACCGAAATATCCTATCAGGGAACAGATCGAGACGATAACGAGCGGCAGAATCGATATATAACAGGCTACGACATTGTCGAGCCACAATCCCCGGACGAATGCTTCGAGACGGGTGAATACCGAAATTTCTTCGTCCATGAGATATTCGTACCCTTGTAGGAAGAGGATCAGACGGAATGCCGTAAAGAGAATGAGTCCCAACACATGTATCGAAATCAGATAGCGCAGGGCATATAAATATCGTTTCATCGGTCGGTTATTGTTAAACGCCTCAAAGATACGGAAAGGTGAGTGCAGAGACAAACGAAAATCTTGTTTCCGATTT
Source organism: Barnesiella sp. B2-R-119 (assembly GCF_023656675.1). Lineage (NCBI taxonomy): Bacteria > Pseudomonadati > Bacteroidota > Bacteroidia > Bacteroidales > Barnesiellaceae > Barnesiella > Barnesiella sp. B2-R-119. The sequence continues at coordinate 481,536 of NZ_JAMOKL010000003.1, read as the reverse complement.
GGCTATGCCGAACCGCATCGTATCTTCGTTGTGACAAAGATAATAATTTTTCACGAAAGGCCGGTCGATTGTACGGTTGTCGTTTGATTTATCTCGCCGTAATGTGGAAACAGCCTTGTCGTATTTCGTATTTGATGTAGCATTTGTGTTCTTTGCGTAAATCGTACAGAACCTCGCCGAGTAAAATTCGTAGTCGGTCGGAGGGTACGAAATAGGTCGAGTCGGTTACGTTGTATCGATTGTAGGCTATGTCGAAAGTCGTGCCGTAACGGTGTGCCGAGTTTTCGCTGGCGTTTGTATTTCGCCGGCGTAACGACTTTATCGATTCATCGGAACGCAATGCGCTGGTGAGAATAATTTGTCTTCCTCCCGAACCTCGGTTCGTTAACGAGTCTTGGAAGTTTTTGCCTATCTTCATGAGCAACCATTTGGTTTTGGGAGTCAGATATGGGATCGAATGAGTCAGTTTATCGACGGTGTAGTATTCACAACTGTCTATTTTAGCAAGTTTCCAGAATCCCAAATTCCGGGCATCATCGAGCGATTCCAATGGTTCTATCCCGTTCTTTTTGGCAACAGCAAGATGTTTGTCGTTCAAGTCGTTGAATAGTTTGCGGAAACTGGAATATCGTACAGGACTCTTTTTCCAGCCGGTTGTGCGCGGTTGGGGTTGTTGTTTTACTTCGAATGTATCGATAAGAGAACTTTCCGGGTAATCAGATTCGACCTGTTTGCCTTTGCAGCCAGATAAAAAAGACAGGAATATAACGATCGTAAAAAAGAGAAATGAGAACCGTCGCATGATGTAAGGTTTTTCCGGAGAAATCATTTAGCCGGATAGCCGACAGTCTGGGTCAATACTACTTTTTGTTTTTCGTTCAGCTTTAATATTTTTGCCAATTCATCGCCATTGAACGAGCCGCGAACGACTGTACCCAAACCGACCGAGGCACAATAGAGATAAATGTTCTGGGAGATGAATCCGCAATCGACGAACATCATGTCGTTACCCGGCGCTTTTTCCAAATCGGCAGTAAAAATAATGTTGAGAGGCGCAGTGTGTACGAACGGTTGCATGCCTGCGTTTTCCCGGAAATCTCCTTTGGCGATTTCCGCCAGTTTATTCTGTTTGGCATCATAGAGATAGACCCCTTGTGCCGTGACGATATATAGTGAAATTTCTTGACGATTCATGGCCGAAGGCGCCGTACGCTTGTCTTCTCGGTTGTATCCCCATGCCGCCCACAATAGGTTGGAAAGGGTTTGTGAGTCTATATTCTTTTGTGTATCGAAGTCGCGTGTCGAGGCGCGTTTGGAGAGAACCTGCAAGAGAGGTTCTCCGCCCTGTTTTTGCGGGGAGGGGAGTTTTATGTCTTGTGCAATCGAGAGTAAGCTGCTTGTTACGAATAGAGATAATAGTAAACCTTTGATTTTCATAATACTCTGTTTTGTGTTTCGAACAAAGATAAAAAATTATTCGGTAGAGTGTGGAAATAAAAATGTGAAATTTATCAAAGTCAAAGAAAATAAAAGAGTTACATACCGAGGTAATTAGATGGAAAGTTGTACTTTTACACCGATTTTGCTGCAATAATGTGGAGTGTTTATGAAGAAGAAACTATATATAATTCTGGGTTTTATTCTTGTGGCCTTGTTTTCGAACGAGAAAATACAAGCGCAGGAATCAAAACCGGGAATCTTGCCCGATACTTTACAAGTGAGTTTATTGACTTGCGGACCCGGAACGGAGGTGTATGAATTGTTCGGTCATACGGCGCTGCGGGTGAAACAGCAGAGACCCGGAGGTTTCGATTATGTTTTCAATTATGGCATGTTTAATTTCGATGCTCCCGGCTTTATCTGGCGGTTCACGAAAGGTGAAACCGATTATTGTTTAGGAATAAACGATTTTCCCGATTTCTTATTAAATTATCAGTTTCGGGAATCGAAGGTCGATGAGCAGGTGTTGAACTTGACACCCATACAAAGCAGAGCCTTATTCGAGGCTCTGTTGGTTAATGCCATGCCTCAGAACCGGGTTTACCGGTATAATTTCCTGTTCGATAATTGTGCTACCCGTCCTCGTAATATGGTAGAGATGGTATTGGATAACAAGGTGCGATATAAAGAGCCGGGGGAGTCTTTGCCTACTTTTCGCGAGGAGATAGACCGATATGCGGGTATTTGCCCGTGGTTGATTTTCGGTATCGACTTGGCATTGGGAAGCGGTTTGGATAGGCCGATGACTTATCGGGAACAAATGTTCGGTCCCGAAATATTAGAGAAAGCTTTTTCCGAGGCGGCCGTTCAAATGAGTCCCGACTCGGCGGCTGTCCCGTTGGTGAGCCGAACGGAGGTGCTGTACGATCCTGAGGTTCCGGCGTGTCCTCCCGAAACACCATTTTATTTGACGCCACTTTTCGTTGCATGGTTGTTTTTCTTCTTTGTCGCGGCTGTGTCGGTATATGGTATTTCCCGAAAAAGGTACTCCCGGGTATTCGATACAGTCTTGTTTTCGATTTACGGATTGGGCGGCTTAGTCGTGTTTTTCCTTATGTTCGTTTCTGTTCACCCGGCGACTTATCCCAACTATTCAGCGTTTTGGTTGCATCCCTTTTGGCTGTTGATGGCTCTTTTTATTTGGTTTAAATCTCTTAAAAGTATCGTTAGATACTATCATTTTGCTAACTTTGCAGGGTTGTTGTTATTTGTGGCCCTTTGGCACTGGATTCCACAACAGTTTAATGCCGCATTTTTTCCGTTAGTGTTGGTATTGGTAATTCGTTCGTTTACCTATTTGGCGGTATCCGTTCGTTTGAAAAAAACGGAGAAAAACAAAGATGAAAAATAAAGTATTAGCGACAATTCTCTTTTCTCTGCTGGTCGTACCGTTGGTGCAGTCTGCCGACAACAGTCCTCGTTTGGTGGTGGGTATTACGGTCGATCAACTGCGTACCGATTATTTGGAAGCCTTGCAACACCTTTTCGGGGAAAAGGGTTTTAAACGGTTGATGCGAGAGGGAGTTGTCTGTGAAAATTTGGTTTTCGATTTCCCGAATATCGATAAGGCTTCGGCAACGGCTACTCTGTATACGGGAACAACTCCGTTTTTTCATGGCATTCCGTCGGAGCGTTTTTTCAATACGGCATTTCTGCGGGAAGAGTTTATTCTGAACGACCCGTCCAAGATAGGGAATTATACCGATGAAACTTTTTCACCTGAACGTATTCGTACTTCGACGCTCAGCGACGAGGTAAAAATCGTGAGCGGAGGATTGGGACGCGTGTATGCCGTAGCGCCCGATGCACAGCAGTCTATTATCAGTGCGGGACATGCGGCTAATTGCGCTTTCTGGATTAACGATAGGAATGGCAAGTGGGCGACGACCACTTATTATCGTGATGTTCCCGCTTATGTCGAACAATTCAATTATGTGCGTTCTTTATCGGCTCGTATCGATACGCTTTCTTGGACTCCGGTTTATACGCCCGACCGTTATACGGCCATACCGTATCTGACGAATGATTTTTCTTTTAAACGAACGTTTGCCCGGGACGGCCGCGATAAGTTCGTGCAGTTTAAGACGACGGCCTTGGTTAATCAGGAGATTACCGATGTGGCCGTGGAGTTCTTGGATAAAGGACTTTTGGGACGCCGTGGTGTCCTCGATATGCTGAATGTCGGTTATACGGCCGGCGTGTATCTGAACAAGACCATACAGGACTACGGCTTGGAGTTGCAGGATACTTATGTGCGACTGGATAGGGATATAGCCCGTCTGCTCGATGAAATAGACAAGAAAGTGGGTCTTGCTAACACGGTCGTTTTTTTGACCTCTACGGGATATTTCAAGGGGGAGGCGAAAGAGTCGCCCATTTATAATATACCTTCGGGAGAATTTTATCCCCGGCGTGCAGTCTCTTTGTTGAACGTTTATCTGATGGCTCTTTACGGTCAAGGAGATTGGGTGATAGGTTACCAGAATCGACAGATTTTCTTGAACCGGAAACTAATTAAGGAGCGAGATGTCGATGCCGATGAAATGCGTAATCGGGCAGCTTCGTTTCTGATTCAGATGACGGGTGTACAAGACGTTTATACATCGCAACGTCTGTTGCTGAGTAATGGAACCGATCGTGTCGCCGCCATGCGAAACAGCTATTATCCCAAACTGTCGGGCGATCTCGTGCTGGATTTGTGTCCCGGTTGGGAGGTTGTTTATGAAGATGCGAATGATACCCGCGAATATGTTCGTGTCAATGCTGTTCCTGCACCGTGTTTTATTTTGGCACACGATGTGAAGCCGGTGCGTATCACCTCTCCGGTGCGTGCGACGGCCATCGCTCCTACCGTTTCTCGCCTTTTGCGGATTCGTTCGCCGAATGGTTCGGCCGATGCTCCGCTTCCCGAAATACAATACTAATTCATTCCTTTTTGCGGAGTTAGCAAAATTTGCACTATTTTTGCAGGGTATGTTATACCTTTGCCTTATAGGTAATTTTTAACGAATAAAACAAATACTTTATATGGGATTTAATGATTTATTAAAAAAGCTGTTCGGTAATAAGTCGCAGCGCGATTTAAAAGAAATAGAGCCTTACATTCAGAAAATAAAGGCTATTTCGCCCGAACTTGAAAAATTGTCGAACGATGAGTTGCGTCACCGTATCGATGTGGTGAAACAACATATTCAGGATTCGGTGGCCGATGACCGTAAACGTATCGCCGAACTGAAAGAGCATGTAGAAACGCTCGATTACGATAAACGCGAGTCTACATGGGAAGAAATCGATAAAATCGAGAAAGAGATATTGAAAAAAATAGAAGATGTTCTCGACGAATCGCTTCCCGAAGTTTTCGCTGTGATGAAAGAGACGGCGCGTCGATTCAGCCAAAATGAAACTGTCGAGGTTACGGCAAATGATTTTGACCGGAGCTTGGCGGTAGACCATGATTTTATACATATCGAAGGAGACAAAGCTATTTATGCCAATCACTGGATGGCCGGTGGTAACGAGGTCGTTTGGGACATGGTACACTACGATGTGCAGCTGATCGGCGGTGTCGTGTTGCATAAGGGTAAAATTGCCGAGATGGCTACCGGTGAGGGTAAGACTCTGGTCGCTACGCTCCCTGTATTCTTGAATGCTTTGTCGGGCAATGGCGTACATGTGGTAACTGTGAACGACTACCTTTCGAAACGTGACTCCGAGTGGATGGGGCCTCTTTATATGTTCCACGGTTTGTCGGTGGATTGTATCGACAAGCACGAGCCGAACTCCGAAGCCCGTCGTAATGCATATAACGCCGATATTACATTCGGTACGAACAACGAATTCGGTTTCGACTATTTGCGTGACAATATGGCCAGCTCTCCGCTCGACTTGGTACAGCGCATGCACAACTATGCGATAGTCGATGAGGTCGACTCTGTGTTGATCGATGATGCACGTACGCCGTTGATTATATCCGGTCCTACCCCCAAAGGCGATGACCAGATGTTCGAGCAGTTCCAGCCCAAAGTGGAAGAATTGGTGAAGATGCAGCGAAACTTGGTTACGAAGTTGTTGGCCGAAGCCAAGATTAAGATAGCTTCCGATGATAAAAAGACTCGTGAGGAAGGAGCCGTACTGTTGTATCGTTGTTTCAAAGGATTACCTAAGAACGGGGCGCTTATCAAATATTTGAGCGAACCGGGTATTAAACCTTTGTTGCTCGAAACCGAGGCTATCTATATGGCCGATAACAACCGTCGTATGCCTGAGATTACGGACGACCTCTATTTTGTAATCGATGAAAAGAATAACGGTATCGATATGACCGACAAAGGTCTCGACGTGATGACCGGGAAATCGGACGATCCTAATTTCTTCGTATTGCCGAATATCAGCGAGCTGCTTTCCGACCTTGAAAATCAAGGACTTTCTCCCGAAGAAAAACAAGCCAAAAAAGACGGAATCTTGCAAGATTACGCGATCAAGGCCGAGCGGGTTCATACGGTGAATCAGCTGTTAAAGGCGTATACCCTTTTCGAATTGAACGACCAATATGTGGTAATCGATAATAAAGTGAAAATCGTCGATGAGCAAACGGGGCGTATCATGGAAGGCCGCCGCTACTCCGATGGTTTGCACCAAGCTATCGAGGCGAAAGAGCACGTTAAGGTAGAGGCCGCTACGCAGACTTTTGCGACGATTACTTTGCAGAACTATTTCCGTATGTATCACAAGCTGGCCGGTATGACCGGTACTGCCGAGACCGAAGCCGGGGAGTTCTGGGATATTTATAAGCTCGATGTCGTGACGATTCCTACCAATAAGCCGGTAGCTCGTATCGATATGAACGACCGGGTATATAAAACCAAACGGGCGAAATACAACGCCGTCATCGAAGAAATCGTGAAAATGGTAGAAGCAGGTCGTCCTGTATTGGTAGGTACGACTTCGGTCGAAATATCGGAATTGTTGAGCCGTATGTTGACTTTGCGTAAGATTAAACACAATGTATTGAACGCCAAGTTGCACCAACGCGAGGCCGAGATCGTGGCACAAGCCGGACAAACAGGTACGGTCACGATCGCTACCAACATGGCCGGTCGTGGAACCGATATCAAGCTCTCGCCGGCCGTGCGTGAAGCCGGAGGTTTGGCGATTATCGGAACCGAGCGTCACGAATCCCGTCGTGTAGACCGTCAGTTGCGTGGTCGTGCCGGTCGTCAGGGAGACCCCGGTTCTTCGGTGTTCTTCGTTTCGTTCGAAGATACGGTTATGCGTCTGTTCGCTACCGATCGGGTAGTGAAAATGCTCGACCGGCTGGGTCTTAAAGAAGACGAGATGATCGAACACAATATGGTTTCCAAGTCCATCGAGAATGCCCAACGCCGGGTAGAGGAGAATAACTTCGGAATCCGTAAGCGATTGCTCGAATACGACGATGTGATGAATGCACAGCGTAATGTGATTTATACCAAGCGTCACCATGCTTTGATGGGAGAACGTATCGGCATCGATATTATGAATATGTTCTATGACACGATAGAGTCTTTGGCCGATACCTATGACGGTACGAGCGATTACGAAGACTTGTCGATGGAGATGTTCAAGATTTTTGCCGTGGAAATGCCTTTCGATGAGGAGAAATTCCGCTCCATGAAAAAGAGCGAAGTGATCGACAGCCTTTATGAGGCCGTTGTCGCTACCTTTAAGCGCAAAGGCGACCGTATGGCCGAGATCGCTCACATGAATATAAAACCGTTTGTGGAACAACGGGGATTATCCACGGGTATGATACGAGTGCCCATTACCGATGGCAAGCGTGTATTCGGTATTGCTTGCGATATAAACGAAGCCTATAAGAGTGAGTCGCAATCGGTCGTTAAGCAATTCCAGAAAGCCGTGTTGCTTATGACGATCGACGAGGCTTGGAAAGAGCATCTTCGTGAGCTCGACCAATTGCGTCAATCTGTGCAAAATGCCAGCTACGAACAGAAAGACCCGCTGTTGATTTATAAACTCGAATCGTTCAATCTCTTCAAAGAGATGGTCGAGACGATGAACCGGAAAGCCATCGCTGTTCTCATGCGGGGACAGATTTATATTCAGGAACCGCAAGATGTGCGTGAAGCAGCTCCCGAACGAAGGGAAGATTACAGCAAGTATCGTACTCAAAAAGACGATTATCCCGGCCAGTCAGCACAAGCTGCCGCTGCGGCTGCTCCTCAACAGCCCCGGGTCACCGAGCCGATTAAGGCTGCACCACGTGTGGGGCGTAACGATCCTTGTCCTTGCGGTAGTGGTAAGAAATATAAAAATTGTCACGGGAAAGGACTTTAATATCCTTTTTGTGTTAGTAATAATGAAGGCGGTTCCTGCAAAGGAATCGCCTTTTTTATGAAATAGAGTCGGTGGTTTAGTGATTTAGTAAAAAATTCGTAAAGGGAAAACTTGAATTTTAGAGATGAGTCTCTTGTCGATAAACATATTCCGGACATTTCGGTGAAGGGTTGATTCTTGCTTAAATTTCTATGCAAAGTGTATTACTCCTTCTCACCTGTGTTGCGGAGCCATATAGGAGAGAAACGGAGGAGCGGTAGCGACGAGGAGAGTGGTTAAAAAAGATAGTATATAGGATTTTTGACTGTAAGGATTAATCTCTCTCACCCTACGGGTACTCCCCCTATTTCTTTGGGAACACAGGGGGGGAGAGGAGGGGTAACCCTGTCACTACCGCTGTCGGTATTTTCTAACCCCTCCGTCCTTCGGCCACCTCCCCTATATTTTGCTGAACAAAATACAGGGGAGGAGTTTAAATAACCCTCTATTCATTTGTGTCACTTCCCTTATGTTTTGCCTTGCAAAACATAAGGGAGAAGGCTTACTGCCCTTCTATCGCATTATTTATCGAATCGCAGCATTACGGGGTGTGGCGTTAGTCATATTAGGGAGGTGTCACAAAGTGACGGAGGGGTTGAAAAAGATTATATGGGGTTAGAGGCATAAACGGACAATCTCCATTAATTATCGACAGAACTGTTTTAGTTTCTCCTTTACTTATAAATCGAGATGAAAGAAATGTTTTGTACAAGCTGGATTTGTAAAATGTTTTAGTTGAAAAGAGCGAAATCTCTTTTCTTCTCTTATCTATTAGAGTATGGAAAATTGTATAACAGAGAAGGTCTGTTGTCTCTCTTGCCAATGAAAAATATATCATAATAAAAATTTTTTAGAAAATTATTTGGTTTATAATATAAACCGATTTATATTTGTGCTGTAATTATAGCATGAAAAGAGAGTATATAGCTATATAGTTTATAAAATAAACCAATTTGTAAATCTAAAAATCGACTTATGGAAGAACAGAAAATGAATGAGAAAGAGAGTTTGGAACTCATCGCTCAGATGATTCGAGTTACAAAACAAAGCATCGGGAGTGGCAGTGGAAATAAATTTTTGATGTATGGCTATACGGCTGCTATTCTGTCGATCGTTATCTATGCTTTGGTTTACTTTACGGGAAACAGTGCGTGGAGTGCCGGGTGGTTCTTGATGTTTTTGCCATTTCTTGTCAGTAGCGTATGGGAGAAAAGAAATAGGCCGAAAGTAGTGACTTATACCGACCGCATGATCAACGAAACATGGAGAGTCATAGGAGCATTGTTTGTACTTACTGTCTTGACGATGATCGTATTGGGGTTTGTTATCGGTCGTGTCAATTTCGGGTTGATGATGCCGTTGGCTTTGTTGTATTGTGGTATGGGTACGTCGATTACCGGTCTGGTTATCAAGGAATCCAGCCTTACTTATTTCCCGTTGCTCGCGCTTGTCACGGCTATTTATATGTTTATGACTATGCCTTCTTTACATACGCCTATGGTGTGGCAGCTCTATTTCGGGGGATCGTTTGTCGTCGTGATGATTGTTCCGGGACATATTCTTAATGCAAAGTGTAAAAAAATATGTTGAAAGAATTAGATCCTTTGTTACACTCGCAGTTGAGGTTGGCTGTCATGTCGATTCTCTTGTCGGTAGATGAGGCGGATTTTGTTTATCTGAAAGAAAAGACCGGGGCGACTTCCGGAAACCTGAGTGTGCAGATAGATAAATTATCGGCGGCCGAATATATTCGGGTCAGGAAAGAATTTGTCGGCAAGAAAACAAGGACATCGTGCCAAATAACCGAAAAAGGAAGGGGGGCTTTCGAAGCCTATGTAAATACTTTAAAAGAGTATCTTAACTGGTAAAGAACTATTCTCTATTCCAAGACAAAGAAACCCCTCGCCTTGTATATATAGGCGAGGGGTTTATACGATTTTCTTTTCGGATTTTTACAGTAGTGCTTTGATTTTAGCTTCCAAATCGGCTTTCGAAGCAGAACCGACATGTTTGTCCACTAGTTTACCCTCTTTGAAAAAGAGCAAGGTGGGGATATTGCGAATACTGTATTCTGCACTTAAATCGGCGTCATCGTCAACATTGTATTTCCCGATTATCACTTTGCCTTCATATTCTTCTGCAAGTTCGTCTACCGAAGGTGCGATCGCACGACAAGGGCCGCACCATTCCGCCCAAAAATCGATAACTACCGGTTTGCCGGAGGCAATCAATTCTTTTGCATTTTCATCATTGATTTTCAATGCCATAATTTTATTTTTTACTGTTTTATCGTTTCAATTTATTTTACAACAAAAGTAGGTAATCTCTGGTTGAGTCGCAAACGATTATTCATTTATTTTGAAAGAGACCTCGTCGTTCTCGCTTAAAAAATCGATGAGTTCTTCCGTTATCATCGGTTTGCGCCTCGATCTCAGCCGTACCGATTTATCCAACTCCGAATCGTATATTTTGAAACTCAATTCTGCCTTGTGCTGGTGTGCCGGAGGCATAAATTCGGAAAGTGTCTGTATGAATCCGTTTTTTACCAATCGGGCCGGTAGCTCGATTGTGATGGAATTAAGTAAAGTACCTTTTAATTCGGATAGTAGCTTTATCTCCAAAATTTTCAAATCAATACGGCCGGGGGTGAACTTCGATGGTTGACAGCGAGCCCTTATCCACACGAAAGTTCCGTTATTGGCTCCATACTTTCCGTAGTCTATGAAGTCTTGGCCGAATAAAGGTATATCTTCGGCTCCCGAATAGTCTTCTATTTTAAGGAAACCATATTGACCGCCTCTTTTCCCGATTCCCGTTCGGTAGTCGACAACCACTCCTCCGAATGTCAGCTCTTTATTTAAGAGGGATTCTCGGTCTTTCAAATCGGTCATGCGGGTATTGCAGCCGTACAATAATTCCAATTTATAGGCATCGAGCGGGTGTGCCGAAAGGTACATGCCAACGAGCTCTCTTTCCTTGTCCAAACGCTCGATGTCGGAGAGGGGCACACCCCGTGGGATTTCGGGCGGGGTCGTTACGATGGGAGCTACGCTTCCGAATAAAGACGTAGCTTGGGACATTTTGTCATTTTGTACTTTTACACCGTAACGTACCAATGTTTCTAAGAAAATTTCTCCTTTGCTGTTCAATGCAGTGAAATCTTCCCGGTGAATTTCTTTGAATGAGTCGAAGGCTCCGGATATGGCCAATGACTCTATCGTTTTTTTACCACAAGCCGAAAGATTGACTCGTTCCACAAAGTCGAATATTCCCTTATACGGGCCGTTGGCTTCGCGCTCTTTGACAATGGCTTGTACCGCCGAGTCGCCGACTCCCTTGATTGCTCCTAATCCGAAACGGATATTCCCTTTCTTGTTTACCGAGAACTTATACTGGCTTTCGTTGACATCGGGACCTAAAACTTGAATCTTCATGGATTTGCACTCGTCCATGAATTTCGTGATTTCCGTGATGTTATTGAGGTTTCGACTCAGCACTGCCGCCATATATTCCGATGGATAGTTGGCTTTCAGATATGCCGTTTGGAACGCTACCCATGAGTAGCATGTGGCATGGCTTTTATTGAAAGCATAGGAAGCGAATTTCTCCCAGTCGGCCCATATTTTTTCGAGTACTTCTTTTTTATGTCCGTTTTTCTCGCCGCCCGAAATGAAAAGGGGCTTCAACGCATCCAGTTTATCTTTCAGTTTTTTACCCATCGCTTTACGCAATCCGTCGGATTGACCGCGTGTGAAATTGGCGAGCAAACGGGAGAGCAACATGACCTGTTCTTGATATACCGTAATTCCGTAAGTATCTTTCAGATACTTTTCCATAATAGGAATATCGTACACGATAGGTTCTTTCCCATGCTTGCGGGCGATGAATTGCGGTATGTATTCCATAGGTCCCGGACGATAAAGAGCGTTCATGGCGATGAGGTCTTCGAACGTCGTGGGATGCAGCTCCCTCAGATATTTTTGCATACCGGCGGACTCGAACTGGAATGTTCCGGTCGTCCGTCCGGCACTGTATAATTCGTACGTCTTGGGGTCGTCGATAGGAATAGAGTCGATATCGAGGTCTATGTGACGAGTTTGGCGAATATTCTCGACGGCTTCTTTGATAATGGAGAGTGTCTTTAATCCCAAAAAGTCCATTTTTATCAAGCCGGTATCTTCTATAACGCTGCCTTCATATTGGGTAACGAGCATTTTCTCTCCGGTCTCTTTATCGTCGGCCGTACTCACCGGAACCCAATCGGTTATATCGTCACGCCCGATGATAACGCCACAGGCATGAACGCCGGTATTACGCACGTTTCCTTCGAGCATTTGGGCATACTTCATCGTATTGGCCAATAGTTCGTTACTCGAATTGCAAGCCTCCTGCAATTCTTTCACGTTCTCGATGCAATTTTTCAGGTTTATTTTCTGGGCTTTCCCGTTCTTTTCGGGTAAACGGTCGGGAATCAAGCGAGTCAAACGATCCGATTCGGGCAACGGTAGTTTTTGTACACGGGCTACATCTTTAATCGCCAATTTTGTAGCCATCGTACCATAGGTGATGATATGCGCCACTTTTTCGGCTCCGTATTTTTCGGTTACCCATTGCAATACCCGCCCACGACCGTCGTCGTCGAAGTCCACATCGATATCGGGCAAGGAAATACGGTCGGGATTAAGGAAGCGTTCGAATAGCAAATCGTATTTCAGAGGGTCTATCTGCGTAATTTTCAAACAATAAGCGACAACCGAACCGGCGGCTGAACCACGTCCCGGACCGACCGAGACATCGAGCTCTCTGCGGGCTGCATTGATGAAATCCTGTACAATGAGGAAGTAACCCGGGAAACCCATCGTTTTCATGATATGAAGTTCGAAAGTGATTCGCTCCATAATTTCGTCGGATAGTTCCTCTCCGTATCGTTCGTGCGCTCCTTTGAAAGTCAATTCTTTCAGGTAATCGGCTTCCAACTTGATACGATACAGCTTGTCGTAACCGCCCAAATTTCCTATTTTCTTGTTCGCTGCGGCTTCGTCCAAAACGACATTCCCGTTTTCGTCCCGAGTGAATTCATTGAACAAATCTTCTTCGGTAAATTTTTTCCGATACTCTTCTTCTGTACCGAAGTTTTCGGGAATCGGGAAAGTAGGCATCAAAGGCGGGTGGTCGATGGAATAAAACTCTACCTTGTCGAGGATTTCCAACGTATTGGACAGGGCTTCGGGCACATCGGAAAAGATGTCGTTCATCTCCTGTTGGGTCTTTAACCACTCTTGTTTGGTATATAGCATGCGATTGGGGTCGTCCAAGTCTTTACCCGTACTCAAACAAATGAGTCGGTCGTGTGCTTCGGCATTTTCTTCTTCCACGAAATGAACGTCGTTGGTACATACCAGTTTGATTCCATGCTTGCGAGAGAGCTCTATCAGTCTATCGTTCACTACTTGTTGCAGCGGGTATGTTTCGTGGTTGGCTCTCGGTACGGTAGCTTTGTGGCGTTGTAATTCGAGGTAATAATCTTCTCCGAAGATATTCTTGAACCATAGGATAGCTTCCTCGGCTCCTTGAATGTCGCCGGTAAGGATTCTTCTCGGAATCTCTCCACCCAGACATGCAGAGCAAACAATCAGCCCTTCGTGATATTTTTCAAGTTCGTATTTGTCGGTACGGGGACGGGAATAAAATCCGTCGGTCCAGCCTTTCGATACCAACTTTACCAGATTGTGATAACCTTTCAGGTTCTTTGCAAGGACAACCAAGTGATAACCGCCCTCGTCGACAGCTCCCCGACGAATAGAAAAGCCATCGACCTCGTTGACGACGGCAGTACGTATTTCCCTCGGTGTGGCATCCTTGTCGGTAAGCCGGCGACGGGCTACGTACATTTCACACCCGAATATCGGTTTGAATATTTTGGCTTCGAGTTTTGCCTTTTCTTCTTGCAGGGAGGCCAATTCTTTTTCTTTGTCTTCTGCCTCTTCCGCGCCGCTTTCGATGGCTTCGATTCGTTTCTGTACACCTTTAATGGCATCTTTTGTCGCTCCGTTTTTCTTTTTTACCAGATTGAAAAACTCTTTTATCCCGAACATATTACCGTGGTCGGTCAATGCCAAACCTTTCATTCCGTCGCGTATAGCCTTATCGACCAATGCCGGAATCGAAGCCTGACCGTCAAGAATAGAATATTGGGAGTGAACGTGCAGATGAATAAAGGGTTGCATAAACAGATAGAATTTAGTTTCAGGGGCTTAAAGTTACGAAGTTATTCGCAGAGAAAAAAGGACACGACGATAGAAAATCGGCGGGGTTGCATCTTTATCCTTTACCCACGTTCCTGTTTTATGGAACGGGGGTAAAGGATAATGCATTTTAACCTCCTCCACTGCGCACGGTAAAGTGCGATAGGAGAGGTGTCATGAAGTGACGGAGGAATTCAAAAAGACATTTTTACGATAAAGATACTATTTCTACCGGAGCGTTCGTAATGGCCTTCATGCCTTCGGGTGTGATCGTATAGGTATCTTCGATTCCAACTGCGCCTACATGGGGTATGACAAATTTCGGTTCAAGAGCTATGACTTGATTCCCTTCTAAAATATCTTTCGAGCGCGGAGCTAAGACCGGAGCTTCATTAACTTCGATGCCTACACCGTGTCCGATAAATCCGGCCTTCTGGGTATGTCCCATAAAGTAATTTTCCAATCCGGCCTCCTTTGCTATCGAAATCGCCAGATTATATAAGTCGGCCGCCTGCACACCCGGTTTGCCCATTTGGCTTACAGCACGATGAATATCGATGGAACACTGGTGGGCTCGATGGGCTAAGTCGGGTAATTCCCCCACCGAATAGACTCGGGTCATGTCGGTCATGTATCCGGTGAAATTGCCGCACATGTCTACCATCACAGCCATGCCCGGACGAATGAGCGACCCATTGCAACCTACCGGTATCGAGCAGCTCAATCCGGCTCCTCCCATAGCAAAATCGTACGGTGTGGGAGTATCTGCATTATCGCCGCAAATGACATTGCCCATGAAAATCTCCATGCTTTGTCCGTTTATTCTGAAAAGCCCCAGATTCCCATGCAACCGCAACAAGCGTTCTATTTCTATCTGTAATTCGATATCGGTCATTCCGTTATGATAGACCGATTCGATACGATGATATACTTCGGCATGTTTCACGGCGGACTCGTGCAATAACCCCAATTCGTAATCGGTTTTTACCGAACGTACTTTCCGCATGACAGCCGAGCCGTTCGTTATTTCTGCATCGGGAAATACGGCGCATAACCGTGTGAAATCGCCGTGAGATGCATCCCACTCGATTGCGAGTTTACGGGGAAGTGGTAGTCCTATTTCGGTGAGTAAAGCCGGAATTTGTTCGGGTTTATGGATATAATGAACATTTTCTCCTTTCAACCCTATGGGACGGCGAACGAAATAAATCGCTTCACCCTCCGAAGGTATATAGGTATAACCGTTGAATACCCGGCCCGAAGAATAGTATAGATTGGCGTTCGTATTCAACAAAACGGCATCGGCATTTATCGACTGTAATACCGACTGTACTCTCTTCCACCGTAACGAAGCCTCGGGTTGAAAATTACTCGAATACATTTTTATTTAAGTTTTAAGAAGAAATTGGTAAAATCTTCGAACGAATCGAATGCTAATTCATAATCGTCGGTGTGTCCGAATCCGTAACGGGCATATACGAACGGTAGTCCTGCCCGATGAGTTTCCCTCCCGTCGGCTTCTATATCGCCCATATAGAGGGGGTGTTGCAGATGATATTTTTCTTTCAGTAATAACATGTTGTCACCCTTAGGTTTATGTGTGTCGCCGAATGAAATGGCCTCGGTGATGAAAGGGGTTATCCCGATACAAGACATGAAAATAGGTAAAGTATGGGTGTCGCAATTACTGACTAAAAACAATTTGTATTTCGAGGAGAGTTGTTCTAATCCAGAAACCACGCCGGGATAGGGTATACCGCCGTAACGGGACAATAATTCGGGTTCATGTTCCGCTAACTCTTTTGAGAAACGGTTTGCCTCTTCGTTTTTGATTTCTGGAAAGAGGTTTGCCAAAATCTTAGGAATAGGAATACCGATGTTACCGATGAGGCTTTCCCTCGTGATGTGAACTTCTTTTCCTGCTCGCAGAAATACTTCGTTCCAAATGCGGGCATATGTGTCTACTGCATCCCACAGGGTTCCGTCCATATCGAAAATTAATCCATCTGTACGGCTCCAATCTATTTTATTTTCCATAGTGCAAAGATAGTGTAAGCCGAGAGAAGGACAAAATGAGCTTGTCTATTTTTCGTATCGAATCATAGTCGGTTTCAAACTACAAAATTCAAATGAATAAAAACAGAAAGAAGGTGAATATAAAAGAAAAAAGTTAGGCTTGTCGATATTTAGTGGGGATATCGGCTCAGTAGGAAATTAATGAAGATTGTCCGTTTATGCGTCTGATCCCTCCATCAAAGATTATATAATCTTTTCAACTTCCTCCGTCCTGCGGATATCTCTTCTATATGGCTAACGTGACACCCTGTAATGCTACGACACGGCAGGGGAGAAGGACGAACACGATCCATCTCATTCGATAAATAATGCGATAAAAGGGTATTCAACCTCCTCCCCTGTGTTTTGTTCAGCAAAATATAGGGGAGGTGTCCGTAGGACGGAGGGGTTAAAAAATACAATCAAAATAATTCTGGGTAGTCTTTTTCAACTCTTCTCCTCAGGAACTACTGTTCCTTCGGTCTCTTCCTTATTGCTCCGCAACACAGGGGAGAAGGTTGAATTCTCCTTATCTTACCGGCAAAAATTACATGATAAAAGAATGTCGCAAAACTCCCCCTCCGAGCATTCAGGTAATGTGGAGTATCCAGACGAACGGCAAGCCGAGAGAGAAATTTTTCTAAAATAGAATGAAACAGATATGATTGTTTGCTAATTTGGAAACAAAATATTATCTTTGTCGAAGATTCAAACGAACATGGAAAAAGAAGCATTCCGTTTAATATTGACGAGTGAAGCCGAGTATTTCATAGCCAATTTGCCCGAAGCTGCCGCCGAAAAGGTACGCTATAACATTCATCGGGTTATGTTAGGTGAACGGAACAATGAGCTATTCAAAAAGTTAGAGAATACGGATATATGGGAGTTCCGCACTCTTTACAATAGAACGGCATACAGATTATTCGCTTTTTGGGACAACGACCAAGATACATTGGTAATAGTCACCCACGGCATAGTAAAGAAAACCAAAAAGACACCGAATAAAGAGATAGCAAAAGCGGAAGCGATAAGGAAGTATTACTTTGAAAACAAAAAATATTAAGATATGGAAACCGTAGGCAATATGAAGTTATACACCTTTGAGGAGGTATTAGACAAGCAATTAGGGAAGAAAGGCACTCCAAGACGTGACGCACACGAAATGAGAGTAGAGGAGGCTTTACATGCTTACCGTATCGGTGAGGCCATCAAAAAGGCGCGTCTTAAACAAAACCTCACACAGGAGGAATTAGGCGAAAAGGTAGGCGTGAAACGCTCTCAAATTTGTAAGTTGGAGAA
This sequence comes from Barnesiella sp. B2-R-119, assembly GCF_023656675.1. Lineage (NCBI taxonomy): Bacteria > Pseudomonadati > Bacteroidota > Bacteroidia > Bacteroidales > Barnesiellaceae > Barnesiella > Barnesiella sp. B2-R-119. The sequence continues at coordinate 464,065 of NZ_JAMOKL010000003.1, read as the reverse complement.
CGGTAAAAGCTCTATAACCCTTTCCACGATGCGTAGAGTTTTCCAAGCTTTGGGAATTACAACGGCCACCCTTGATTTGGGAATAGGCGGAAAGGTTGCTTTGTGGTAAGCATATAAAACAGTAATTATAACGAGGAGGGCGCTTTGTGCCCTCTTTTTTGCTTTATACTCTTATAAAGCATTTATAATTTAGGGTGTTTCCTGTAACCTTCCTAATTCCCTCCCCACTCGGTTAAAACGTCCAACTCGCAATCTAATTTGCCCTAAATTTGCCACTTATCAGTGAGTGTAAAATAGTGAGGAAAATTTTCCTCACCTTGTCATATCTATAAATTTATCTTTCATCGATGAGGTATAAAAGAAAGGGGGTAGCCGTACAGGACATACCCCCTCCTAATACCAGACAAAAAGGATAAATAATAAGGACATACAAATATAGAAATAATACTGAATAGCGCAGAACTTTATGCACTATTATGCAAATCTAAATAGGGGGAATTTCCCCTATTTATTATACGACCTTCATAAGGGTATTACCCGTATGATAATCTTCTGCACACGTATATAAGAATGGAGATAAAACAGGGGGTAATGTGTCGATTTTTGCTACCTAAGATATAATAATCGTCTAATTATTAGGCTATTTAATGCCGTAATTTGTACACCCGTGGGGAGTCGAACCCCAATCGAAGGAACCGGAATCCTTTATTCTATCCATTGAACTACGGGTGCCGATATAAAAAAGCTAGATTGTTTCTACTCAAAAATGAGAAACAATTCTTCATTTGCGTGGCAAAAGTAAGAAATATTTGTAGCTTTGCAAACAGATATAGTTAAAATCTTATTCGACTATTATGAATGTTCGTATCGAATCCAGCTGGCAGCAACGCTTACAAAGCGAATTTGACAAGCCTTATTTTGAAAATCTGGCGGCTTTTGTACGGCACGAATATGCTACTAAAACGGTTTATCCTCCCGGTAGTCAGATTTTTGCGGCTTTCGACGCCTGTCCGTTCGACCAAGTAAAGGTTGTTATTTTGGGGCAAGACCCCTATCATGAGCCTCGTCAAGCACATGGGCTTTGTTTTTCGGTTAATGACCATATTCCTTTTCCTCCTTCGCTTCAAAATATTTTTAAGGAGATCGAGAGCGATTTAGGAATTCCTGTTCCTCGGAGTGGAAATTTGACTCGATGGGCGCAGCAAGGAGTTTTGCTTTTGAATGCTACTCTCACGGTTGAGGCTCACGGAGCGGCATCACATCAAGGTAGAGGTTGGGAAACATTTACCGATGCAGTTATTCATAAATTGGCAGAAGAGCGGGAGCATTTGGTATTTATCCTATGGGGATCGTATGCCCAACGGAAGGGCGATTTTATAGATCGCAGTCGGCATCTTGTTTTGCAATCTCCACACCCTTCGCCTTTGTCGGCACATCGGGGGTTCTTCGGGAATCATCATTTCAGTCAAACTAACCAATATTTAGAGGCTCACGGAATCGAACCTATTCGATGGTAGCGGTATGGAAAGAGTAGATGTAGAACAAAGAGCGGAAAAGGCTCGTCGGTTTTTTCTGGAAGGATATAATTGTGCGCAAGCCGTTGTGTTGGCTTATTGCGATTTGTTCGATATAAGCCCGTCTTTGGCAGCGTCTATCAGTGCCCCGTTGGGTGGAGGCATGGGACGATTGAGAGAAGTGTGCGGTGCAGTTAGCGGCATGTTTATGGTTGCTGGGTTATTTTACAAAAATGATATCCCGTCGGATATGACTAAACGAAAAATCGTTTACAGCACGGTGCAGGATTTGGCAGAGAAATCGAAGGCCCTAAACGGTTCTATTATTTGCAGAGAGCTGTTGGGACTCGACCATAAAAGCGATAGTCCTACTCCCGAGGCTCGTACCGAAACGTATTACAAGCGTCGCCCTTGTGCCGATTATGTAGCATCGGCTGCTCGATTGATCGGTGAAAAGCTCAATGAGGTATCGGAAGAAATGTAATCTCATGTTATTTTGCATCTGATGAATGTAAATAAATACAAATAATGCTAATGAATGTGAATATTTAAAGGGGGGGGGTAATTTACGAACATTTACGCGGGATAAAAATCTGGATATTGTAAAAGGTATTGGTATTTTATTGATTATATTACATAATTATTTTCATACGTTTCCTGAGTTTCCGCCAGAATGTGAGTTTAAGTATGCTCCCGAAAATGTTTCCCGTTTTACCGAGGCCATGTTGTCTGGTAATTTACGCATTATAATTTTATCACTATTTTCCTTTTTAGGACATTACGGAGTTTCGATTTTTGTCTTTGTCAGTGGTTATGGACTTTCCAAATGTTATGACCACAGCGGGGAATCGAAGTGGTATATCATTTTGCGCCGAGCCATACAACTGTGGAAATGGCTCGTTCCTATGGCGCTACTGCTTATTCTCGACCGTTATTCGGGGCATACGCATTTTACCTATGCCTATCTGGGTAATAACAAGATTTGGACCGACATGTTGTTTATGCTTACTTTTACGGCCAATGGCCTTGCCGACAGATTTATCATTGCCGGGCCGTGGTGGTATTTCGGCATGGCATTTCTGTTGTATGTTATTTACGCATTATTCTTGCGGAAATCATCGGACAAGGTTCTATGGGGTATTATAGCAGGGGTGTGGACGTTGCTCATTGTGTTGTCTAGTCTCGGGTTGGATAACTGGGTTTTTGCTTTTCGTTATAACAGCATAGGGTGGTTACCGGTGTTTTGTGTAGGCATTCTCCTGTCTCGTCACCCTGTATATATTTCGTGGAGATGGATTTCTTTGGGAGTCGTTCTTTTTGTTCTGAGTTTGTTCAATCGCTATTTGTGGGTGGTTAGTCCCATATTAGCCCTCTTTCCTGTGGCTGCCGTTCTCCCGCTTGCCAGAAAGGAACCTCTTCAAAACGTTCTGCTTTTCATGGGAAAACTTTCAGCTGCGCTGTTTGTAACTCATGCTTTTGTGCGTCAACAAGTTCTTGCGCACGATCAAGCCCTTCCCCCAGAGATATCCGGGTTATTGTATCTCTTGCTTTGTATCGTTGTTGCGTGGGTATATCGATTGTGTTTGACCTGTTTTTATAAAAAGATTCATTTGTGATAATGTCCCTTTTCTTTCACCAAAACGACTTTTATTCTCCCGTCTTTCAGAATCGCCCTTGATCGGGAAAAGAAGGGTAATTGCCAAGCCCATCGACGATGTTCCCAAGTGAGTAAATCTACCGAGAAATCCAGATTCCTTAGAAAAGCGTAATACGAAGCCGGAAAGGAGAGCGCCGAAACAGCTCCGCTATGGGCTATTTGTTGAATGGAATCCAGTCTGTGTAAACATTCTGCGTCGGACAATTCGTCTATATGGGGAATATCCAGATAGCAAGAAGTGTAATACCCTTCTTGTGTAAAATGATGTAACGCTTTCCAATCACGAGATTCGATAATCAATTGATCTTTATCGACATCTCTCTGTGCCAGTAGTCCGGTAAGTGTCGTTTCGGCTTGTATGCAGTTACTTTCGTTCAGATTCTTTAAATCGAGCCAAAGTTCTCGGTCGGGGTTAGCTCCTAAAAAGTCGAGATAGGGCTTCAACGGTTCGCCCGAAGGTTCGTCATGCCCTATCTCGAATGTTGCTGAATCGGTGAGGAACAGCACGTCGCACTCAAAATTTTTATACTCCTGTTCAAACTCGTGCAACTTCTCGATCGAGTTCGTCCGGTGTAACCATATTTTGTCGATATAACGGCGTACGATTCGGTCGTTCCAAAACGGGATAGCCAATAGAGACAAACACAATATCAACAGCAAAAGTCCAGATAGACGAAGCCGTTTCATCGTGCTATTTCAGATGTAATTTTTTCAGAATCTTTACGGGAACAGCATCTTTGTGGACTAAGATATCCATAGTTTTATATTTCACGAATGCTTCTGATGCGTAGAAAAAGCCTCCATAAATTTGTTCCGTACCCCATGAATTTTTCACTTTATAATATTTCGTACCGTTCTGGTCGACGGCTGTTCCTACGAATACCATGCCGTGGTCGTCGGTAGTCTCGTAGTTATCGAATGCTTCTTGTCGAAGTTTTTGGTCGATGTATTGTTCTTCCTCCGGTTCTTCGAATTTATATAGTTCTCCTTCTTTTTCCGATTTTGACAATTTTACCCAACGAGCCAATTCGGTTCCAGACAGGTTCTCGTTTTTCTTCTCTACGGGAACCACAGCAAACCCTTTCAGATATTGGAATCCTTTCTCGCTTACATCGGAAGCCCACATGACTGTAAAACCTTTATCGATGGCATAATCGATTGTCTCCATCAATTCGTTGAGCGGGATATTATAATATTCCGACCATAACCAGTTGTCGGGTACTTCAATGGCAAAAGGTTTGTAAAAATCGTGATGGGTGAATGATGTCAACGGAACATAATCCGAGGCTTTTATACCCAATGATTTTGCAAAAGATTGAGGTGTGTATTCTACGCCGTTGTAAGTAAACTTCTCGGGAACTTTGCCTAAATAAGTGTCCAGCACGGCTTTGAATCCATCGAGCCATGCCGTCGAAAGTTTTTTATTGGGGTTGGCAATGATAGCATCGACATAACCTTTGAGGATAGCGTCGAGTTCTCCGTGCTGGTGCTTGTCTGTCCCGTAATTCAAACCGGTATAAACCTCCTCGGGAACAATGCCATATTTATCGATGATATAGAGCACGTCATAAGCGCTACCCCCGGCCGAAAAGGCGATATCGCCGTGCATGCGTACATATTTAATCGCTTTTTCTATATAATCGTTACGCACGATAAACATTTCCGATAAGTCTACCGCAGGCTTTCCTTGACGCAACAAATCATCTTCGATAAACGATAAAGTCGAGAAGCTCCAACACGTTCCCGATCTGCTTTGGTCTTTTACCGGGTTGGTCTTCAATTCTTTGGTTACAGTAAATTGGTAACCCACAGAATCCGTTTTATTTTCGTTTGCCCATGAGCAGAAAGACATTGACAATAAAGCACAAGCGATAGTGAAAAACTTACAATTCATACACAACTATATTTTAAAATACGGTACAAATATAGTGAAAGGTGAGTGCAGAGACAAGCGAAAATTATATTTTCGGCTTGACTATGCCGAACCGCATCCTATATTATACAGAATAATATAACGAAAGGTAGATGTATGATAAAATAAATATATTTATTTTTCATGCCGAACTGCATTCTGTATGATTCGAGTTATAAATTATTTTCGTTCTATTGCGATAGAATTGATGGCTGTAAGGGATATATTAGGATATAGGCGTAAAATTTCGTATGTTTGCATCAGTAACTCGATAATGGAATGGTTATGAAAACAAGTTATATTTTTCAATTGCTTATTTCTGTTTGTGTCCTTTTGGGAGACATTTCTGCAACGGCCCAAAATCGTTCGGAACCGTATGAAACACAAGCCTTCTCCGATCGATTTCGAACTATACAGACCGAGGTGGAAGGTAGGGAATTGTTCCCTCCCATTATTGAATTGAATACCGACGAACACATAACGATTTCGTTCGATGAGTTGGCCGAAGATGTCACTTATCTGCAATACAGTCTTATACATTGTAATGCAGATTGGCGTCCTTCCGACTTGTCGGATTTGGAATATCTCGATGGCTTCAATACGAATTCTGTCGAAGAATATGAATTTTCTACTGCGACTTTCGCGCATTATGTGCATTACAGGATTACGCTTCCCAATGCCGATGTACAGTTTAAAGTATCGGGTAATTATGTGCTTGTGGTTTATCCCGAAAACGAACCGGAAAATATTTTGTTGCAAGTGTGTTTTTCGGTCTATGAAAACCAAGTTTTGGTCGCTCCTTCTGTAACATCTCGCACCGATATAGATTATAACCGTGAGCATCAACAGGTAGAAGTTGCTCTCAATACCAACAATTATCGGGTTCAAAATCCTTATAACGAATTGAAAATAAGTATTCTTCAAAATAGCCGACGGGATAAGGAGGTTATTATAAATAGACCTTTAAGGGTACAAGGGAATCAAATTGTTTTCGGTCATGACCGCAATATGATATTCGAAGCGGGGAATGAATTTCGTCGGTTCGAAATGGTAGCTACCCGTTATGCCGGATTAGGGGTTGAAAAAATATACTATTTCGACCCATATTATCACGTCGTGTTAGCTACGTCTGTTCCCAGAGCGCAAACGAGTTATCTTTATGATAAAACCCAAAACGGGCGTTTCGTCATACGCCAAAGCGGGGCAGACGACAGCAATACCGAAGCCGATTATTTCGTCGTGCATTTCACGCTTGATTCCGATCCGATTCCGGGAGGAAAAATATATATCGATGGCGAAATGACGAATCATCGGTATACCCCTTATAACGAAATGGTTTATAATCCTGCTTCTGGGAAATATGAGAAAACCCTGCTCTTGAAACAGGGCTCATACAATTATCAATACCTATTTTTGCCCGATGGAGGGAGTGCCGCTTCGGCAGGCCCTATCGAAGGAAACTATTATGAAACGGTAAACGAATATTTAGTAAAGGTTTATCATCGTCCGCAGGGAGTACGTTACGATAAACTCATCGGTATAGGAATGGGGTATTCCGGTCGTTGATCGGCTTTCTGATTCGGCCATGCCCCGAATTTATTCCTAACGCGATCGTTGTAAATAAAGCAATGAGGTACAAATAATTTTTCATATATTTACCTTGTTTTTTAGGTTTTCTGTATATTCTAAAAACAAATGCTGTCGTGCCAATGTTTATAAAATAGCCACCGGAATACAGTTAAATAAGGTGTATATAGAGTCTTTCAAAAAAGAATTCCTCCAAAATGAAAAAAGCACTAAAATATATTGCTATCGTATTGATTTCACTTTTAGTGCTATTGTTGACTTTACCTCTGCCTATTTATATTCCGGCAGTACAACGATGGGGAAAGAATGAGATTAGCGGTTATGTCGGCCGATCGACAGGAATGGAGCTTTCCATAGGAAAGTTGTCTCTTAAATTCCCGTTCCGACTGCAAATCGACGATATACTTTTACTGACTTCGAGTCGGGATACGCTGTTGCAAAGTTCAAGTATACAAGTAGGGGTAGCCCCGGCGGCACTTTTGCGTGGACAAGTTCAAATCCAGAAAATAGCATTGAATGAAACACTTTTTCGTTTTTCGAATTCAGACTCTACTTTATTACTATCGGCTAACATAAAACAATTCTCCACACAGAAAGCAAACGTTAATTTAAAAGATTTCCACATCTCATTACCTTCTACCCGATTGGACGGAGGGGAAATAACTTTGAACTTGTCGGAGAGTTCCCCCGATACTGTTTCTGCGGAAAGCGCTCCATTGAATTGGAGCATCTTGGTAGGAGAAATAGGGTTATCGAATATCCATTATTCTATGCAGATGAAACCTACTATCGAAAATTTGGATGCTTCGATACAAAAAGCGAGACTCTTGCAAGGAGAAATAGATTTATACGGGCAATCGGTTCGAGTCTCCGAGGCGATTATAGACAAAGGAGATTATCGTTATTATCCGGGGAGTGGAAATAATGAAGCAGAACCGGAGGAAAATGATGCCGATACAATCGTTTCGCCGCCGTGGACCGTACAAATTCGAAAGTTGCGGCTGCATCGGAATCATGCTCTTTATGCCTTGCCGACCCGAATCCCCCAAAAAGGGCTTGACTTCGGGTATCTTTCTCTCGATAATATTGAGATTGCCATCGACTCCCTCTATAATCGAGGAAGCGAAATATGCGTTCCTATCAAACAATTGGCGTTCACCGAACGTTCGGGGATAGCCGTAACTCGAACACAAGGAACTTTTACTATGGATTCGACAGGTATCTCCTTGCAAAAATTTCAGATGAACACTGCTTTATCCGAGATTTCGGCGCAGATTAAAGTTGGAAACGGTATTTTCACACAAAATTCACAAACACCGGTCGAAGCTCGATTACAGGCTAAGCTCGCTATTGGGGACATTATTCGGGTATTACCCGAATACGACAATTATACCAGAGGGTTGTTGTTGTCGACCGGTTTTCTTTCAAACATCTCGATGAACGGTAAATTGGGAGATTTAAATTTGGAAAAGGCCGATATATCCCTGCCGGGAACATTCGTTTGCCAAGCGACAGGCAATGTGCAAAATTTGCACGAAGCAGATCGGATTAACGGAAGTCTCCAATGGGAGCTTCGACTGAAAAATTCGCCGGTCTTTGCGAATGTAATGCCGGACTCCCTAAGCAAAAAAATACATATACCGCCGACCCGATTCACCGGTAATGCCCGACTTTCACCGGAGATGATCCGGTCGAAAGCCCAAATCGAATCCGGCGATGGCCTCATCACTCTCCTTGCTCGATTAAATACTAAAAAAGAGCAATATGATGGACGGATACTGATAGATCGATTCCCTCTATCTTCGTTCCTGCCTCATGATTCTTTGGGAGTACTCTCTGCTTCGACCCGGTTCTCAGGAGAAAAATACAATCCGATGGATTCCAGTATGTATGCGACTGTCGACTTGAAAATAGATTCCGTGGATTATTCGGGTTACCGGTATACCGGACTGTCTATCGAAGCGAAATTGAATAGGGGTAAAATGAGTGGCGGTATAACTTGTACCGATCCTAATTTGTTGATGGGACTCTCCGTATCGGGATCGCTGTCTCCCGAAGAATATACGGCCGACTTGACTGGCGAGGTTCATACCGATTTGGAAGCTCTGAAACTGGTAACCGAAGCATGCTCGGTTTCTACCGGCCTTTCTCTTTCTGGCTATGTTTCGCCCATGAGTGAATCTTATCGGGCAGACATACGGTTAAGTGACTTTTCTGCCCTCTTGCCGACCAGCAGGTTGCAAACCAATGCATTGTCGATTTCGGCCGAAACAGACTCTACGCACATAAATGCCGCTGTCCGAAGCGGAGACATGGCTATGAATTTTGTTTCGAGTATAGGATTTAGCTCTTTCTTGGAAAAGCTGAACCAGTCGTTACCTATTATTGCTACGGTTCAAGAAGAAAAGCGATTGGATATGAAAGCGTTGCATCAAGTTCTGCCTCCATTCGAGTTTCATGCGAACGCAAAGCGGAATAATCTCATACAGCAGTATCTCAAAGGAATGAACATGGGATTTTCTCAAATCGACCTGAATATCCAGAACGATTCTCTATTGAATACGACGGGTAAGATAGACCGCTTTTCGACCGGGGGAATTACTATCGATACCCTGCAACTTTCTTTATTCGAACGTCGTGAAAAGGAGGAAAGATTATATTACTCTCTTCAAGTCGGCAACAAGCCCGGAAACCTCGATCAATTAGCCTCTGTAATCCTTAACGGATTCCTCTCCGGGAATACGACTAAATTGTTTTGTGTGCAAAAAAACAGACAAGGACAAGAAGGATTCCGAATAGGTTGCCAAGCCGATTTCTTAGATTCATTGATTCAAGTGTCGTTTTTCCCGAAAAATCCGATTATTGGCTTTGAAACGTGGACATTGAATCCCGACAATTTTTTTTCCTACCACTATGGGCGACATTTCGATGCCAACATAGCTCTCACTCACGAGGATCGGCATTTTATTATCAAGACTTTACACAACGAACAATCACATGATTTCTCTCATCAAGAGGCCTTGAAAGTCGATATAAACGGTATGGAAATAGCTCCGTGGTTAGCTTTATCGCCATTCTCTCCTCAAATCGACGGAAGTATTTCTGCCGACTTGCTGGTAAACTTTCCGCAGAGTGCGACGGAAGTATCTGGTAGTATGGGAATCGGTGATTTATATTATGGGAAACAACGTGTGGGAAATTTTAATCTGAATGTCGATTATCAATTAGACTCTTTGGGTCGTCAGGAAGCACAAGCCGATTTGGAAATAGACGATAAGAAAGTATTGACGTTGAACGGGCTTCTTGACAATCAAGCAGAAAATCCCGTTCGGTTAAACTTGTCCATAGATGAGTTCCCATTGGCGACAGCCAATCCGTTCCTCCCTTCCGAAATGGCGCAATTACAGGGGTATTTGAATGGGAAAATGGGAATTACGGGTAGTACCGATACGTCTCTCCTGAATGGTTACATACAGATGGAAGAAGCCGTGGCTAATTCTAAATCGATGGGAGCTACTTTGAAATTTCCTCAAAGCCAGATTCGAGTGGAACAAAATGTTTTGCATTTCGACAATTATGAGATCACGGGAGCGAATAAAAATCCACTGCACATCGATGGAAATATCGATTTCAAAAAATTAGATAAAATCGTTACCGATTTGAGATTATATGCATCGGCTTTCCAACCGGTTAAATCGGCGAGAAGTACGAAAGCGACTGTTTACGGTTCGGTTATCGCAGATATGGATATGGCGGTAAACGGTCCGCTTGATGCCTTGAAAATTCGGGGAAATGTAGGGTTGCTCACAGGAACGGAAGTAACCTACGTTATGCAAGATTCTCCTTTCGCTCTTCAACAACAAGAGAACAATATCGTTACATTCGTTTCGTTCAACGACAGTACTGAAATAGCCGAAGAAGATACTTTGCAAAAGAGCAGTGTATTGGGCATGGATATATTGGTTAATATCAACATTGCTCCCACTGTTAAAATGGGTGTGAATCTTTCGGTGGACGGAAAAAATCGGATAGACCTTCAAGGCGGAGGGGAATTGGCCTATACTATGAATACGTTGGGCGACAGCCGTTTCACCGGTCGATACAATCTCACCGGAGGTTTCGTCCGCTACAACCCGCCTATCATATCGGAAAAATTGTTTAAAATTCAAGACGGAAGCTATGTGTCTTGGAACGGTGATATCGCCGATCCTCAAATGTCTATTACAGCTGTCGAGACCGTACGCACGACTATCTCCGAGGAGGAGAAAAATACCCGGCAAGTCAATTTTGACATCAGTATCATCATTAAAAATTCATTGGAAAATTTGTCTGTTTCTTTCGACCTTTCTGCACCCGAAGATCTCACTCTGCAAAATCAGTTGACATCGCTCACGGCCGAGCAACGGGCTTCGCAAGCCATGAGCCTGCTCATATATAATACATATACCGGTCCCGGAACGTCGACCACGAAATCCGATCTATTGGGTAATCCGCTTAACGCATTCCTGCAAAAAGAATTGAACCAATGGGCTCAGGATAACTTGAAAGGTATCGATTTATCTTTCGATATTAATTCCTACACCGATGCTTCGGGAGTGAATACTCGCACCGATTATTCTTATAGGGCTGCTAAGAGTCTGTTTAACAATAGGGTGAAAGTCGTCATTGGCGGAAGCCTCAGCCCGGACGACAACGCAGATGTCAATTTCAAAGAGAACTTCATAGACGACATTTCCCTCGAATATTATTTGAATCAAAGGGATAACATGTATGTTAAAGTATTCCGGCATACGGGATATGAAAGTATTCTCGAAGGAGAGATCACTCAAACCGGTGTCGGTTTTGTCGTTAAGAAAAGGCTGCTCAATTTGATGGAGCTGTTTCGACCACGGAAAAGCAGAAAGGGGGTGAACCTATGAAAAGAGTATTCCGAAATGTATTTACCGTCGCTTTTCTATTGCTGATACTGATTGGCTGTTCCACGACAAAGCGTATTGCCGATGATGAAGTATTGTATACCGGTGTAAAGAAAATGGAAATAATACCCGACTCTGGTGTGAAAATCGCCGATGCCGCAGCATCGGACGTTCGATCTACTCTTTCCGTCGCACCCAACAATCCTTTGTTCTCTCCTTATATCCGCACGCCGTTTCCCATAGGTTTGTGGGTGTGGAATTACATGGAACCTAAGCGGGAAAAGGGGTTGAAGCACTGGATATACGAGAAGTTGGCCAAAGAGCCGGTACTTATTTCGACCGTACAGCCCGAACTGCGTATGAGGGTAGTCAAAGACATTCTCGGGAATAACGGATATTTCGGAGCGAAAGTCGATTATGAATTGATATACAACAAACGGAACCCTAAAAAAGCCCGCATTAAATATCGAATCGAAGTCCCCGAAGCCTATACGCTCGATACCATAGAATTACCGGCTCCTACGACTCCGGTAACTCGGTTTATCGACAGTATAAATAGTTCTTCGATTTTACAAAAGGGCGATCGTTACTGCCTCGATTCTTTATCTTTCGAGCGAAACCGAATTACTACCGCACTGAGAAATAACGGATATTTTTATTTCCGACCCGAATACATCGAATACCTTGCCGACACTACGTTCTCTCCGGGTAAAGTGGCGTTGAGAATGACGTTGAAAAAAGGGATTCCGGCACAAGCGCTCAAACCTTATTATGTGGGAGATGTAACAGTTCGACTCAACCGTGCCACCGGCGACGGAACTCCCGATACCATTCGCTACCCTCGTATGACTGTCGCTTATTACAAACCTATACGATTGAAAAAATGGGTATTACCCAAAAATATTACCTTCAAACCGGGCGAAATCTATTCGATTGCGATCCAAAATGAGACGCAATCCAATCTTGGGCGGTTAGGAATATTCCGTACTGTCGCTGTCGAAGTAACCCCTCTCGATTCATTGATACGAAAAGATTCTCTCGATGTAACGATACAGGCGACATTCGACGTGCCGCTCGAAGCGACCATAGAAGCCAATGTTTCGTCTAAATCGAACAGCTATATAGGCCCGGGACTTATTTTTGGTATTAATCACAACAACGTGTTCGGGGGCGGTGAAAAACTTTCGGTCAAACTCAACGGGAGTTATGAGTGGCAGACGGGCGGAGGCTCGCAGCATGGTAAGGCTTCGCTATTCAACTCTTACGAAGTGGGTTTGAATTCGTCATTAACTTATCCTCGTATCGTGCCGGGATTTCTACCGCAACTACCCCGTACCCGAAAATATCCCGCTTATACTCGGTTCCAATTGGGGGCAAACTTGATGAATCGGCCTCATTATTTTCGTATGGTCTCTTTCAACGGTTCGATGTCATACGACTATCGCACCTCCTTGCGGGCCGGACACTCGGTTACGCCATTCAAGTTGGTATATACAAAACTGCTCAATACGACCGAATCGTTCGATAAAACGATGGAAGAGAATCCAGCCATTGCCCTCAGTTTCCGAGATCAGTTCATTCCTTCTTCGAGTTACACCTATACTTACGACACCTCATACGGCCGGGAAGTGGATAACCGCTTTATCTGGCAGTTCATGGGAATGTCGGCTGGAAATATCCTTAGTGGGATAACATCGCTTTTTGGACAGCATGGGGAGAAACATATCTTTGGCAGCAGTTTTTCTCAATTCGTAAAGGGAAGTGCCGAAATGAAATATTATCACCGTTTCCGTGCCGAACACTGGTTGGCGACCCGGTTGTTTATAGGTGCGGAACATGCATACGGAAATTCCAAAGAAGTTCCGTACAGCGAACAATTTTATATCGGAGGTGCGAACAGCATACGGGCTTTTACTATACGTTCGCTCGGTCCCGGAAGTTATATTCCGGCAAAAGACGATGTCGACGGATATTTCGACCAAACAGGTACTTTCAAGCTCGAAGCGAATATCGAATACCGTTTTCCCATTTGGGGTGATTTGCACGGTGCGGCATTCGTCGATGCCGGGAATATCTGGCTATTGAAAAAAGATCCGAAACGTCCCGGTGGAGAACTCGACCGGAAAACTTTTCTCAAAGATATAGCCCTCGGTACAGGTATAGGATTACGCTACGATATCGGTATGCTCGTTTTACGGGGAGATTTAGGTATCGGAATACATGCACCCTATGATACCGGAAAGAAAGGATATTATAATATGACTTCTTTCAAAAACAGTCTCGCATTCCACTTGGCTATCGGATATCCGTTCTGATAATCAATTCCAATAATCCAACAAGTGAGCAATAGCCCGACGAAATAATAAAGGAGCTTGTATTCCCAAAACCAATTTTCCATCTTTATTCAGAAGAAATCCGATTTGGGTTTCTATGATTCGTTCTTCTCGGCTTCCGTATAGTACGACAGTTCGCACTACTTTATAATCGGGATAATAATATTTTAAATATCGCTTTTCAAAAGAATCATAATCTTCCAATTCTCTTATTCCCTGTTGCCTAAACTGGTATTTTTTGCCTTCGATTGTAATCGTTTCGTTTTCAGATATATCGATCAAGACTAAATCGGGGATAGCAATTTTCTCTTTTTTATCTCCCTCTTTATATTTTTTCCGGTCATTATATTTTGCCAATGGTATAGGCGTGCCATCGGATTTCATAAAGTAGCCTTTTTCGCATCCGGCGTGATTCTCGAATATAGAATACCCCTCTGTGAAATTCTCAACGATAATATGAATGAAAATAGTTCCTAACTTCTCACCTGTTGTATCGTATTTCCAATAGAATTCAGGCATGTTGGTTTGAGGAATTTCGAGGTTTTCCAATTTGATCTTTAATAGATTAGCCACTTGTATGAATTTATTCCTCACTCCTACATGTTGTGGTAATAATCCGTGCCGGATTATTTCTATTTTTCTTGTCCAACCCAACATTCGCAAGATTGCGGATAAAATACTTAATGCACCTATATTAGGGTCATGTGAAAGGCCTTTATTCTTGTATAGTCTCCCAGAAATGGAAATTTTATCGTTTTCTTTAAATAACATAATCGGGACGTTCCCTTTGGGAGCTTTTCGCATGTTTTGTTTGAATGCTATAATGTCATTGATCGAAGTGAAAGGTTTGAACACATTCGGATTTAATATTTTTCCAAGAATTTCTACTCCGAAAGTTAGTAAAAGCCGAGTCCCAAAGATATAGGTTTGTGTAGGTTCTTTCTTTTGTTCAACCTGTAAGGCATATAGCATGATCATCTTGACAGAAGGATAGTAATGCTTTACAAAAACAAATTTAGTACATCTTTGGAATACTCCGGTATTCCGGCTTTCCTTATCATCGGTTTTTGTCTCTTCAATCGCATAAATAGGGGTATCTGTTTGTACGGGCATTGCATCTTGATAGAAAATGAGGAAATCCACAAAACTTGAATATCCCGAAATCGTTTTTATAAAGACCCGATTAACTTTCGCACAAGTAAAACCGACAACTTCATAAATAAAAGCGAACTCGTGTTTTTCGTTCAGTATAGGAATAATTCTCAATGTATCTCCGAAAAATCCGCATTGATGATCTTTCGCAAAATATTCGAAAATTGTTTTTAAGACCTCTTTTTTAGGCCTCTCTTCGGTCAATATCCACAAATTTTTCGCATTCATAGCCTCCTCAAAATGTATAATTGTTCCCAAATATGCTTCTTTGTTTTAGATAATCCATTATTATTGCTTTTAAATCGCAGATATTCAAATTGTTCCAATTCCACTTCGCCATATTGCGACAATACATCAAGAATATTGTGTTGTGGCATAATGCCCTCTGAGTTATAGCTCAAAACGAGATATTCGTAGGTGGCAATCCGAGCCACCTTATCCAAATCTTCTAAGGCAGTAGAGGCTTTACAGAAGCGAGACTTTTGGCTATCATAGTTTCGCATGCCGGTCACTCCCCGAATTTCTGGGTTATCATATCGGGCGATTGTTTCTAGTATATGGTAATTCGGAGCATATTGACGCTCGTTATAAGGCGGATCTAAATATAAAATATCTGTGTTTATTTGGTTTAAAATTTTCATTGAATCGGCATGATACGCTCTATTTTCCTGTCTATTCGAAATAATTTCAATGGGTCTCAATATGAACGGTTTGATTGCTCTCGGGTCCCATTTTTTTTGAAATGCCGCATAAACACCTGCGACATTCGCATAAAATGAAACTGTTTCTATAAGACTGGCGAGAAGAATGTAGTACTCGTTTCCCAAAAGCAAATTATCATTTTTCCATCGTTCAATCTGTTGGCGGATAGTATCTATTTTTTTTCCATTTTCATTGCTGAAATACATTCTCGGCTGAGATAAATGAGAAGTTCCTTCGGGAGTATAATTATTATAAATAAAACCTTCCTCTGGTTCTAATTCGTTCAAGTATGCAATAACCCGATCAAGTGGGCTCGCACATGATTTCAAAGGCGGTAAAGGTAGTAGTCGCTCGAATGTCGGCGTGGAATTATTTTCAATATAGGCTTTTTGCAAACAATATGAAAAATACATAAAATCAGAAGACGATACTGTATATCCCAATCGTTTGTAAAATTTAGATACACTGGTTGTTCCCGAAAAGAAATCAAATAAACTCCTCCCTGCTATACCTTTATGTATCAATATTTCATACATACGAGGTATTACATTTTCCTTATTCCCTATATATCTCATTCAAATAAAACTCCTTGCTGTATTTCATGGTGATAATTCGTTATCAATACTTCTTCGCTTTTGCTCTCACGGTCGATTATCTGATAGTTGGAATTCGCATAATTTTTATTTAAATAAGTAATTGTGTACCCTCTATGCTCTATCCATTCTAACAAAGTAGTATTTCTCCGTCCTCTATGAATAAGGACATTCGAAAGAGCAAAAGAGATACCCCGTTCATGTAACATGTCTAATATTTTCAATAGTTTGCATTCCTGCTTTTCGTTCCAACCGGTAAAGCCTCTCTTTCCATCATTATATGTTCCTGTCGTTATGAGATAAGGAGGATCACAATAGACAAAGTCGTTCTCTGATAATTCGGAAAAATCGAATTTGTCGAAATCGGTACATGAAAAAATAAAATCTTTCGTATGCAATCTATCTAGAAAAGTATATAAATTGGATTTCATAGTAGAGTTGAAATGGCTACGTTCCCGACCGAACGGAATGTTAAATTCGTGAGAGTTATTAAATCGGATCTGATGATTGAATGAATAAGCTGTCAAGACAAATAAATCCAATGGATTTTTCTGTTCGTTATATATCCTACGCAATTCTCTATATCCATTTTCATTTGTCAACGATAACTGAAATTCCGATATTCTCTGCTCGATATAATCCATCGTTTCTTGTACAGGAGTGTCATTAAATTTTCTGTACAAATCTATCAAATACGAAATATTGTCATTGAAAATCGTTCTATCGGCAGAAACGTTAATGCCTACATTACATCCTCCGCAAAACAAGTCGACGAATGTTCGTATTCGACTGGGAAATAGTGGTAATATTTGCGGAAGTATTTTATATTTTCCTCCAATATAATTAAGCGGCGATTGAATATAGGGCTGCTTTGCCATAATTAGATTTGTTTTGAATAGCGAAGATAATATTTTTTATAGAAACTTTTTATAAGGAGGAATATTATGCTTAGGTGATTCTGATGTTTGAATAATGACGGGAAAAGAGGCCGGAGGATAATTTTAAGTAAGATATTAAAAATAAAACTGAGAGTGTGTTCGTAAAACACACTCTCAGTTTCATGTCGGTTGGCAAATCTACTTGTTTACAATATCCCTTGTGCCATCATCGCTTTGGCTACTTTCATGAAGCCGGCGATATTGGCTCCTTTCACATAATTGGTATAAGAGTCGCTTTCTTTACCGTAGCGGGTACACTGTTCATGAATATCGTGCATGATTTGTTTCAGTTTTTGGTCTACCTCTTCGGCTGTCCAGCTTATTTTCATTGAGTTTTGTGTCATTTCCAATCCGCTTACCGAGACACCTCCTGCATTGGCGGCTTTACCCGGAGCATATAAAATTTTGGCTGCGAGGAATTGTTCGATAGCTTCGGGAGTAGAAGGCATATTTGCACCTTCCGAAACGGCGAAACAGCCGTTGGCAAGCAAGGTACGGGCGTCGTCGCCATCTAGCTCGTTCTGTGTTGCGCTAGGCATGGCTATGTCGCATTTTTCTCCCCACGGACGTCCTCCTTCTACGTATTTACAGCCATATTCTTCGGCATATTCACGAATACGTCCTCGATAGAGGTTTTTCAGTTCGAAGATGTAAGCCAGTTTCTTTTCATCGATTCCGTCTGGATCGTAGATATAACCGTCGCTATCGGACATGGTGACAACTTTGGCTCCGAGGGAGATAAGTTTTTGCACCGTATATTGAGCGACATTTCCCGACCCCGATACGGTGACTACTTTCCCTTTAATATCTATTCCTTTGGTTTTAAGCATTTCGAGTAGGAAATATACATTTCCATATCCTGTGGCTTCCGGGCGAATAAGTGAGCCTCCGAATTCAAGACCTTTTCCGGTGAATGTCCCGGTATTTTCGCGGGCCAGCTTTTTATACATACCATACATGTAGCTTACTTCCCGACCGCCTACTCCTATATCACCGGCGGGTACGTCGGTATCCGGGCCTATATGCCGCCAAAGTTCGGTAACGAATGCTTGGCAGAATCGCATGATTTCCATGTCCGATTTCCCTTTGGGGTTGAAATCCGATCCGCCTTTTCCTCCGCCCATAGGTAAAGTAGTCAAGGCATTTTTGAAGGTTTGTTCAAAAGCAAGGAATTTCAAGATCGAAGGATTGACCGATGAGTGAAAACGGATGCCTCCTTTATACGGACCGATGGCGTTATTGTGTTGGATACGATATCCCATATTGGTATGGACTTGACCTTTGTCATCGACCCAAGTTACCCGAAATGAAAACATTCTATCGGGAATGCACAACCGTTCGATCAGGTTGTAACGATCGAATTCGGGATGTTCGTTATACACATCTTCGATAGTCGATAACACTTCTTCCACAGCTTGGTGGTACTCCGGTTCGTTAGGGAAACGGCGTTTTAATTCGCTCAATACTTCTGTTGTTTTCATTGATAAGTATGTTTTTTGAGTTTTGGAAAGTCTCTATAAATATGTAATCTTTCTCTTTGATTTCGTTGCAAAGATAATACAAAATACGTAAAATGAAAGCATTTTCTTATAAAAACTTCCACTTCACAATAAAAATGATAAAAATGTATCTGTTTGTATGCTATTGGTGTTGTATTTGCGGCAAAATTGATATTATATTATTTCTTTGTCGGAAATAAATTCATTGTTGCAGCGGTTTCCAGCATAAAAAGTCGTGCCGGTTCATATTCATTGGGAATTTTTCCGTCGAGTATGGCTTCTTTGATAGCCGATAAAATTTCACCTACGGGACGGGACGGCGGTAACCCGAAGGTTTCCATGATTTCTTCTCCCCGTATCGGGAGCTTCATATTACGTATGCTGTCTTTTTCTTCTATTTCTCGCAGTTTGGTTCGCACCAATTCGAAATTGTCGCGGAATCGTTTCACCTTTTCTCTGTTTTTGGAGGTAATATCCGATTCGCAAAGAAGCATCAAATCGTCTATGTCATCGCCGGCATCGAACAAGAGTCTTCTTACGGCCGAGTCGGTAACGACTTCTTCGGCGAGGACGATAGGTCTCATGTGCAATCCTACGAGTTTCTGTACGTATTTCATCTTCTCATTGAGTGGTAGTTTCATTTTGCGGAAAATACCGGGAATCATTTTTTCTCCTATGAAATTGTGATTGTGGAATGTCCAACCCAAGCGGGAATCATAGCGTTTGGTACGTGGTTTCCCGATGTCGTGGAGTAGTGCAGCCCAACGTAACCATTCGTTGCGGCTGCGCAGTGCCACATTGTCGAGGACGGCGAGCGAATGATAAAAATTGTCTTTATGTCCTCGTCCTTCGATTGTTTCTGTTCCTTTGAGTGCGGCGACTTCGGGAAAAATGATAGGCAGCAGTTTACAGTCGTCTAATAAAATAAATCCCCGAGAGGGAATATCCGAACGTATGATTTTGCCGAGTTCGTCGATGATGCGTTCTTTCGAAATGATTTCGATTCGTTTTCGGTTTCGTTCGATGGCTGCGAATGTCTCTTTCTCGATGTGGAAATTTAGCTGAGTGGCAAATCTGATAGCACGCATCATGCGTAAGGGGTCGTCGCTGAATGTAATGTCAGGATCGAGGGGGGTGCGAATAATTCCCTTTTTCAGATCGTTCATGCCGTCGAATGGATCTACGAGCATGCCCCAATGCTCTTTGTTCAGGCAAAGAGCCAAAGCATTGATGGTGAAGTCTCTTCGGTTCTGGTCGTCTTGCAGGCTTCCGTCTTCGACTATCGGTTTACGCGAGTCATGGCTGTATGACTCTTTTCGAGCTCCGACAAATTCTATCTCTATATTTTCTTTCTGGTCACTGTATTTTACTTGTGCTGTTCCGAAGTTCCGAAATGTCGACAGGTGGGCCCGTTTCCCCAGTTTGGTCGTTACAGCCTCGGCGAGTTCTATACCGCTGCCTAAGGTTACGATGTCGATGTCTTTGGACGGTCGGTCCAGAAAAATATCGCGTACATATCCTCCGATGACGAAACACGGGCGATTCATCTCATCGGCGACTTCACCGATGAGATGAAATATCGGGTCGTTCAAATGGTCGAGTATAAGATCGTTGTCGGTTTGCATGGTTATTGGTTGAATAGCTTATAAATGTGTTGGTTTTTACGGGTTGCGACAAATGCGACCGGGTTTAATACCAGTCGAGTCGGCTGTAAGAGTTTCCTCGTTTGTCATATTTGAGGTCTTGCAATAAAGACGATTTCACGCTAATGTGGAAATTGTATGATTTGTAAGGTCCCACAGGGACGAAACTGGCACTCATCGACCAGCAATGCAAGTCTCGGGTGATGTTACAGTTCATATAGGCAATTTTCTTGGCGTCGAAATCATAGCTGGCCGAGAAGTTAAAAGACCAGTTTTTCGTAAAGTTGATATTCCCCGAAAAACTTAGGTTTTGGGTAAACCGGCCGTTATATTCCATTTTCTTTTTGTTGAAAGACCCATATCCGTAATTGACCGAATAGTTGATAGATAGACTCCACGGGACCTCCCAAATCGCATAACCGTCGGCCCCGAATTGTGTGTCCGATTCTTCCGAGGCTGTATCGTCTTCCGGCTCTTCATTCGGGTCGGGTGGCAGTGTATTGGGTTGTGGTTGAGGCTGTTTGTTGTCGTTTTTTTTCTTGTCCTTCTTTTTAAAAGTATCGTTGTTGAAGGTATAGGAGAAAGATGTTCCTGTACTGGACAAACGGCCTAATCCCTTGCCTACGGTCCACCGGGGTTTGTTCACTCGTACAGGGTTTCCGTAACTGTCCAATTGATAAGTATAGGTATCCCATGTCGCACTCATTTGTAGGTTAAACCCTTTGGTTAGTTTAATGAGTATTGAGGTGTTTAGGTTACTCCATTTCATGGAGTCCGCGGCCATATTATAACTCATATTGGCCGATAGGTTTTCGATTAGGGATATTTTGCGAACTCCTGTCGAGTCGCGGTCCGATTTGACCTTCATCTCCAAATTGTTCGATACCGAGAACGATACTGTTCCTTGTTTCCCTTGTGACACTGTGCCGAATATTCCGTTTGAGAAAGGAGAATATTTTTCGGTCACCGTTTCTCCTCGTTCGTTTACGTAGGAAAGTGTTTTCCAAAAACCATATCGGGGAGAACTGAAATCGGGGGCGGCGCTGAACGATATAGATGGAGTGAAAATGTGTCGTATGGCCTGTACTTTGTCGCCGAATATTTTCCACGGTTTGTAGAATCCGTACAGTTTGGTATCTGCGCTTAACGAACCGTAATAATTAAATACGTTGTAAAATCCGTAGGTCGTGTCTTGAACTATTTTTGACTGTTGAGTATCCCATTCTCTCATAACTTTGTTGGTGTACATACGGTCGGTAAAGTTGAAGCTGGCAGTCAGGTTGAGATATTTGAACACATTGAAAGTCGCCGATATGGGAATGTTGTGATACATACCGTTTCGCCAGTCTTTAATCAGATTCGATTTAAGTATCTGGTCTTGCTTGGTGAGAATCGAGTTTTGGAAACGACCGCTATACGACATTTGTATTTTTTCATACCATCGTTCATTGCCCACGACCGATTTCCGTTTGAATGGATAAATTTGCCCCATTGACACGGTTAAATTGGGGAAAGAAACATTTAGTGTCGAGTCTTGCGTACGTTGAGTGATATTGGCGGTTGCCGAAAAACTCCATGACGAGTTAGGAATACGGTAGGTCATGTTTACCGTAGAACTTTTGGTGTTTTCGGTAAAGCTGTTGGAATTGTAATAGCTATTTAAATCGTTTCGGGTATATCCGCTGGTTGTGAAATTAACGCTTGCCGATAACGACATGTTAGGGTTGTTTTTAGTGTCTTGGGTATGGGTCCATGCTATTTTGAAGTTTTTCATCTTTGAATAGTCTGGCAACCCTTTATCTCCGGTAATGGTTGTGATGAAACTCAAATCGAAGTTACCGGAATATTTGTATCGTTTGATATAAGCCGAACGAGCGTTGATACCCCATGAACCTTTTGTGTAAATTTCACCGGTCAGTGCAAGGTCTATGTAATCGTTGATGGCAAAATAATAACCGCCGTCACGCAAATAAAATCCTCGTGCCAGTTCGTCTCCGAAAGTGGGAACGATGATACCCGATGAATATTTTTCGGTGAAAGGGAAGAAGCCGAACGGAATGGCGAGGGGAAGAGGAACATCGGCCAGTACCATATAAGCCGGCCCCGTTACGATATTCTTTTTGGGACGGACTTTCGCTTGGGTTAATTGCAGATAAAAGTGCGGGTGATCGTGATTGTCGCATGTCGTGTAACGTCCGCTTTTCATGTAGAATTCGTCATTCTCCATTTTTTTTGTTTGTCCGCCTGTCAAGTAACCTTCGCCTTGTTGGGTGACAATATTGGTAATATATCCCTTTTTTGTCTTGAAATTATAATTCATGGTTTCCGATTCGTACTCTCCGCTTTTATCCTTGAAAACGGGACGGCCCACTATATCTCCCACAGAGTCGGGACGACCCACGGCGTAGACTAAGCTACTGTCCATGTTCATCTCGATTTGATCTGCATTGAGCTCCATGCCATCGAACTGTACTACCCCTTTTCCGTACATGTACACCTCGTTACCGTGGGTGAAAACGATAGAATCGTTGGCCTTGTAATCGACAACCGAAGTCAAACCGGCTTTCTTTTTCTTGGGTGTGACAGAATCATTGGCAAGCGAATCGACTCCTAACGAATCCGATTGTAACGAATCTTTGGAAATACTGTCTAAAAGTGTTATCGGTTTATTTGATAATAAAGTAGCACTATCTTTGCTCGTGGTGGAATCGAGTGAAGTCACTTCGCTATAAGACGGATGCCTGTCTTGTGCGATGAGCGACACAAACAGTGAGGAGCATAGAAGAGATAAAAGTATAGCGTATTTTTTGCTGTCTTTTGGCATCCGGCTGTTAATCTGTAATCAACTCGCAAAAATACACATTTTCCATGACTTATCGGCGTTTGGGCTTTATTTAATATATTTTATTCAATGTTCAGAGTATCTTCCTTTTATTGATTGTGTAGGTTTCTATAAAAACAGAGTGGCCATTTCGTCGAAACGGTGTAGAGACGCATCGCCATATTTAGCAACGCTTTTACGAACTTTATCGAACGGTTTTTCTTGGTCGGGAGTAGATTTCGAATAAAACTTGTCGGCGAAGCAAACGAGTTTTTCTTCGAGACTTATAGGGCACATGTCACGGTGTGGAAGCGGGAGGTTTTGGGAGACGATGTCATCGACCGTCAGTCCGGTTCCTGTGTGTCGTTCACAAACGAGAGCGTGTTTGGGATATCCTTCATTTCGAAGAAGTTCGGCTCCTATAATGCCGTGACGGATATAGGGCTCTTCTCCTGTACAGTAAATCGAAGGAGCATGGGTAAGGTATACGCCGATGTCGTGAAGCATGGCGGCTTCGTAAACAAAGTCCGAATCGATATTTAATTCCGGGTGGGCTTGGGCTAGTTTCAGGGCTTTTTCGGCAACCAGTTTGCTATGGGACCATACGCTGTTATAAAGAGGCGTTCCGGGTTGATAGTATTTTTCGAAGATTTGTTGGATATTCATGGTTGTCACTGAAAAAATGTGTTATAAAAGCGACAGCCCGAAAGAGTGTCTCTCCGGGCTGCCGTTGTATAATCTTGTAGTTATTCTACGATAGTAATCCATTTGTGAGTATCGGGTTCGTCGCCATATTGTATAGCGCGTAACTTATTGTATAGCTTTTCGCAAATAGGTCCGGGTTTACCGTCTTTGGAGAAAATATACGATTTGTTTTCATCAAGGTCGTCTATACGGGCGATAGGACTGATGACGGCAGCTGTTCCACAAGCTCCCGCTTCGTCGAATGTCCCGATTTCATCTTCCGGTATTTGTCGTACTTCTACCGTCATGCCCATGTCCTCGGCAAGTTGCATGAGGCTTTTGTTGGTGATTGAAGGGAGAATGGACGTCGATTTCGGGGTGATATAGCTGTTTCCCCGAATGCCGAAGAAGTTAGCCGGACCGCATTCGTCGATATATTTTTTCTCTTTGGCGTCCAGATAGAGTACGGCGGAATATCCCAGTTCATGGGCTTTTTCACCGGCCACTAAACTGGCTGCGTAATTTCCTCCTACTTTGTAGCGTCCTGTTCCGAGTGGAGCGGCGCGGTCGTATTGACGGAGTATCGCCATAGGGGTAGGTTTGAAACCCTCTTTGAAATAAGGACCTACCGGAGATACGAAGACGATGAACAAATATTCTTTGGCCGGTTTGACTCCTACCTGTGCCGATGTTCCTATTAGTAATGGGCGTATATAGAGTGAAGCTCCGCTTTCGTAGGGAGGTACGAACCTTTCGTTCTTCTTGACTACGGTTAGTATGGCTTCGTTAAACTTCTCTGTGGGCAGTTCGGGCATCATGATTCCCCGGCAGGAACTTTGCAAGCGAGCTGCATTCTCGTCCATACGGAAAATGCGGATTTTTCCGTCTTTACCCCGAAAGGCTTTCATTCCTTCGAATGCCTCTTGTCCGTAATGAAGGCAAGTGGCTGCCATGTGTATTTCGAATGTTTGTGAGCTGGTAACTGTAATGTCGCCCCATTTCCCGTCTTTGTAAATACACCGTACATTATAATCGGTAGGCATATAGCCGAATGACAGGTTTGACCAATCGATACTTTCCATTGTTTCGGTTTTTAAGTTTAACTTTATAGGGACAAAGTTAAACTATTTCATGAAATATTGAAACAATGTTTAAGGTTTTATTTTTGTAATATCGATTTGAAGTAAAAAGGATATATTAAAGAGCAATCTTTTGTGTTTGTCCCTCTATTTTAACTAAATAAATACCTCGGACACCTATTTTTAATTCAGAGAGGCCGGGATTGATGGTCCGGTCGGTTACGATCTGTCCTAATATCGTGTAGACTACTACTTGTGCTTTGCGTGGGGTACGAATATAAATGCTTCCGTCCTTGCTCGAAACCTCTATGGGGGCTTCTTGGACGGGTTCATTTTGACGGTTGTCGTCGATCTTCCAGATCTCTTTCTCCATAGTTGTTTGAGCTACGGCCGTTGGAAGGACGAAGCCACTGAATACTAACGCGAAAAAGACTGCGTAAAGATACTTCATAACAACACTATCTAAAAATAGAATGTCTTGCAAATCGATATGTTTCAATCGATTATGCCGGTGTGGCATCTATTTATATCTCTTGCAAAGATAGCTCTTTTTTGTAGTATTGTATAGGATAAGGCGTTAAATATGATGGGTATGCTCTTTAAAATTTGTAAGTCCGCTTAGGATTTTTGGGAAACCAGCCCTTTTGCACGCGTTTTTCTTGTTCGAAGATTTCTTTAATCGACCAAAAAGAAGAAAAGGCAAAAACACCCAACAAGGACGATATAACTACATTTTCGATGCATAGAGACGATATCACGCCTGCTATCCCCAAAAATAAAAATAACCACCAACAACGAGTACTCCAATAGTATTCGGCTTTGACGACTATGGGGTGGAACATTCCGATGATTAGAAATGTGCAGATTCCAATAACGAGGCCTTGCAGATGATTGTCGATTATAAAATCCATTGTGTAAAGATTAAAAGTTCTAATAAAAGATAATATCGTCTGTTTTGTATTTTATGCAAAGATAGTGTAAACTATAAGCCAAAGCAAGTTTGGTGAATTAGATTGGGTTCTCGGTGGTTCCTATCTTTTGAAACAGTAAAAATTCCCGATTGAAAATAGAACTTTTGATCGGGAATTTGGTTCATAGTAAATCAAATTTCTTTGAAACAACTCCTCGGTGCTTGACAGACCGGACATTTGAAATCGTCTGGCAATTCTCTTTCGTGAATGTATCCGCATACTTCGCAAACGTACTTTTTCCCGGAGTTTGGTTTTGGATCTTCTGGGGAAACATTTTCCTCCTTGATGTAGGTCGGTGCGTTTTTGGGAGCTTTTCCTTTAATTACATGGTGATAGTAGGCATAAGTCATAGGAGTACCATTGTCGGGAATGGTATTGAGGACGCGGGCAAAAATTACGTCGTGAGTTTCGTTGTCGGCAATGTGCAATACCTCGCAGATAATATGTCCTGAAAATTTCCCTGATAAGATGGGGACATCGTTTTGCCACTCATAATCGTAATTTGTGTATTTGTTTCGGTCTCGGCCGCATTGAAACCCGAAAGTAGTGATTAAAGATGTGTCGCTTTCTTCTGCGAGAATAGCTAAGCTGAATTTTCCATGTCGTACGATTATATCGTGGGTATAATTGTTTTTGTTCATGGAAATAGCGACAATGGGATTTTCACTGGTTACTTGAAAACAAGTATTTATGATACACCCCGTAGGGCGGCCGTTGTCATTAGTGCCTACGGCATATAGCCCGTAGGTGAGGTTTCGTAATGCTGTAATATCCATAATTAAAGAATATCGGTCTACCCGATAAGGGCAGACCGATAGGTTGTTTTTAGATTTTTGAAACTGAATTTTAATAGTTGTTTTTCTTGCGTTCGAAGAAGGCTTGCGGGTGAGCGCATGCGGGACATACTTCGGGCGCTTTTTTGCCACGGAACACATATCCGCAGTTGCGGCATTGCCATTCGATTTCTTCGCTGTCGGAGAATACGGTTCCGTTTTCGATGTTTGATAACAGTTTGCGATAGCGTTTCTCGTGTTCTTCTTCTACTTTGGAGACGTTACGGAATGTGTGTGCGATAGCGGGGAATCCTTCTTCGTCGGCGATTTTGGCAAATTCGGGATAAAGATCTACCCACTCTTCGTTTTCACCTTCTGCTGCCGCTTTCAGGTTTTCAGCGGTTGTTCCGATTACGCCGGCAGGGTAGGAGGCTGTGATTTCGACCATACCACCTTCGAGAAATTTAAAGAACTTTTTGGCATGTTCTTTTTCCTGTTCGGCTGTTTCCATGAAAATGGCGCTGATTTGTTCATAACCTTCTTTTTTTGCTACGCTGGCAAAAAAAGTGTAACGAGTACGAGCTTGCGATTCTCCGGCGAAAGCTTTCAATAAGTTCTGTTCTGTTTTTGTTCCTTTAATACTACTCATAGCATTCTTTGTTTTTGATGTGTTTTTAATTCTGGTACAAATGTAATTAGAATAATTCTTAAATTGGAATATTTCTAATTTAAGAAAACGATTATTTAAGAAAGTTTTATAATTATGGGTAAAGATAAAAATTTTTTGTGAATAAACAAAGATTACAAGGGGAATAAGACAGGTATGATTTTTAAGTGGAAAAATTTGTTCGCGACAGGTTTTTAGGTGTTGTGAAAAATATAAATGGATATGTTCTAAAACATTTTAAATGTACGGTTTGCCCATAGAATAACGATAAATCGTATTTTATATATTATTGTTATAGTGAAATTGTGACATTTTTGTTGCTGTATATATTCATTCTTTTTTTATTTTTGTGACTAAAATAAGATAGAGGCATTTGGAACATACCGATGTTATGTTTCGAATGAATCACAAAAATGCTCCACCATGATAGTAGAAAAATTGCCGGGGACAGATGCGCGGCTATATGCCCTTGTTGCGCCGTTAGTTATGAGTGTTCCCATTATTCGTCAGAACAATAATTATCCGTTTAAAACCTCTCGTAAACACCTTTGGTTTATCGCTTTGGAACGAGGCGAGGTAAAAGGTTTTATGCCTGTTGAAAGAAAAACTGCGGGAGCTTGTATCGATAATTACTATTTGGCGGGAGATTCTTCCGAATTGTTGACTTCTCTTATCGAAAAAGCGAAAGAAGAGTTTGCCCAAGACTGCACTCTTTATGCGATTTCTCATGTTCGGCATGTTGATGCCTTTCGGGCGTGTGGATTTTCTGAATTGAAAACGTGGAAATTGTATGTAAAAATGGTGTATGAGGC
The DNA here is from genome assembly GCF_023656675.1 of Barnesiella sp. B2-R-119. Classification (NCBI taxonomy): domain Bacteria; kingdom Pseudomonadati; phylum Bacteroidota; class Bacteroidia; order Bacteroidales; family Barnesiellaceae; genus Barnesiella; species Barnesiella sp. B2-R-119. The sequence continues at coordinate 435,812 of NZ_JAMOKL010000003.1, read as the reverse complement.
AAATGGGGAATCTGAGAAGCAGTGTGTATGAAGTCGTTTTGGAGCGATTGAATCGGATATTTTCCGATTTTGATAATGTGTATGTTTCTTTTTCGGGAGGAAAAGATAGCGGTGTGCTTCTTAATTTATGTATCGATTATATTCGCCAGAATAAATTGAATCGTAGATTGGGGGTATTTCATATCGACTATGAAGTCCAATATGAGGAGACGACGCGTTATGTAGACAGAGTATTGGCATCTAATTCCGATATATTAGATGTATATAGGATTTGCGTCCCGTTCAAGGTTGCGACGTGTGCTTCGATGTATCAAAACTATTGGCGCCCGTGGGAGGACTCTATGCGCCCGTTATGGGTAAGAGAAAAACCAGAAAACTGTTATACGAAAGAAGACTTCGATTTTTATACAGATGATTTATGGGACTATGAGTTTCAGATTAAGTTCGCCGAATGGTTGCACAAGCGGAATGCAGCTCGCAGGACTTGTTGTCTCATCGGCATTCGCACACAAGAAAGTTTCAATCGTTGGCGCACGATTCATAGCGATAAGAATTACAGGAAGTATAAAGGTTTGAAGTGGATTCGTGAGATGAAATATGGCATTTGCAATGCCTATCCCATACACGATTGGCTGACGACCGACGTGTGGGTCGCTAACGGCCGGTATCATTGGGATTATAATAAGTTGTACGATCTCTACTATCGAGCCGGGGTTCCGTTGGATAAGCAAAGGGTGGCCAGCCCGTTTATATCGCAAGCCATATCGAGCCTCCGGTTGTATCGTGCGATAGACCCGGATATGTGGGGGAAAATGGTAAGTCGGGTCAATGGGGTGAATTTTGCCGGATTGTATGGGAATACATCTATGATGGGCTGGCATTCTATCAAACTTCCACCCAATATGACATGGGAAGGATATTTGGATTTTTTGTTGAAAACGCTTCCGGAAAGTACTCGTAAAAATTACCAGCGAAAATTGTCGGTGAGTATGAACTTCTGGCGGGATAAAGGGGGGTGTCTGGCAGATGAAACCATTCGAAAGCTGGAAAAGATGGGAATTCCTATTACCGTGGGCGACCATTCCAATTACAGGACCGAGAAAAAACCTGTACGAATGGAATATTTAGACGATATCGATATCCCCGAATTTAAAGAACTCCCCACATTTAAACGCATGTGTATATGTATTCTTAAAAACGATCATGCATGCAAATACATGGGCTTTTCTTTGAATAAGGCCGAGAAAGAACAAAAAGAACGAGTGATGGAAAAATATAAAGCATTGATTTGAAAAATGGAAGAGTATAAAAGTCCGGTTTACAATGTGATTGCTGTTCCCGTGGAAAAAGTGGTCGCCAATACGTATAATCCGAATATTGTTGCTCCGCCCGAGATGAAATTACTCGAACTTTCTATTTGGGAGGACGGATATACGATGCCCTGTGTGTGTTATTATATTCCGGAGAAAGACCAGTATGAACTGGTCGACGGGTTTCATCGCTATAAAGTTATGAAAACCTCCAAGCGTATATATGACAGGGAAAAGGGTTTGTTGCCGGTGGTGGTGATAGATAAAGACCTTTCGAACAGAATGGCTTCTACCATACGGCATAATAGGGCGAGAGGTACGCATTGTATCGAATTGATGTGCGAAATTGTTTCGGAGTTGACGAAAGCCGGTATGTCCGATAGCTGGATTATGCGGAATATTGGTATGGATAAGGACGAATTATTACGGTTTAAACAAATATCCGGGTTAGCCGAATTATTTGCCGATAAGGAGTTTAGCTTGACGAAAGAGATATAAAATAATTATTTATTGTTGTTATACTGGATTTTGGGTCGTTGATGCATTTATAAACTGATTATAATTCCAAAGAATCTACATACCTCCGGCATATTTTCTTATTTCTGTTTAAGGCAAAGATAGCGAAAGGCGAGTGCAGAGGCAAACGGAAATTCCATTTCCGATTTGACTATGCCGAACCGCAGCCTATCTTCATACTCGCAAAAGCAATATAATGCAATAAGACAGAGGGATATTTCTTGTCTGATAACTTTGATAGAAACAAAAAACAGAGCCTTTATTAAAGGCTCTGTTTTTTAGAAAGATAGATGATTGTACATTACATAATACCTCTTTCGCGTAATTTCAATTGCCATTTCCATGCAGAAGCAAGCGTGTCTTCGATGCTTTCTTGTGCTGTCCAGCCTAGAACTTTATTCGCTCTTTCAGGGTTAGCCCACACTTGTTCTATATCGCCTTCTCGGCGTCCTACTATTTTGTGAGGAACTTTTACCCCCGTAGCTTTTTCAAATGCAGAAATTAGTTCGAGCACGGAAACCCCTCGCCCCGTACCGAGGTTGAATATCTCGATAGCTTCGGGCGATTTATTTTCAAGCATACGATTCATGGCTGTCACATGGGCTTTTGCAAGATCTACGACGTTGATGTAATCGCGAATGCAAGAACCGTCGGGAGTATGATAATCGTCGCCGAATACGCTCAATTCTTTGCGAATACCGATGGCGGTTTGGGTCAAGTATGGGATAAGGTTTTGGGGAACGCCGTTGGGCAGTTCTCCTATTTCGGCGGTCGGGTGTGCCCCTATCGGGTTGAAATAACGGAGAATGATCGATTTGAAAGGAGCGTTGGCATGAATGGTATCTTTAATGATTTCTTCGCAAATCTGTTTGGTATTGCCGTAGGGCGATAAGGCGGGTTTGATAGGAGCCGATTCGTCTACCGGTAAAACGTCCGGTTGTCCGTAAACGGTACAAGACGATGAAAATACGATTCCTTCTACGCCATATTCCGGCATTAAAGTTAATAAATTAACAAGAGACATTAGATTGTTGCGGTAATAGAGCAAAGGTTTTTGAACCGATTCGCCCACTGCTTTGCTCGCCGCGAAATGTATGATCCCTTTTATTCCGGGATTCTCTTTAAAAAGTTGGCGCAAAGCCTCCATATCGGTACAGTCGGCTTGAACGAACGTAGGACGTTTGCCTGTGATACGTTCGATTCCGTCGAGTACTTCGATGTTAGAGTTGGATAGATTGTCGATGATGACAACTTCGTAACCTGCATTTTGCAGTTCTACTGTGGAATGAGACCCGATGTATCCCGTTCCTCCGGTAACCAAGATTTTTCCTTTCATGGTGGTTGGTGTGTTTAAATTCTTTATTATGAATTGCAAAGATACAAAAAGGTGAGTGTAAAGACAAACGGAAATTCTATTTCCGATTTGGCTATGCCGAACCGCACCTATCTTCATAGTGACAAAGATAGCGAAAGGAGAGCGGAGAAAAAACGCTTCCCCGATTTTTTGTTTCGAGAGGAATAATTTCGTAAAGGCTTGTGGGTAAGAAAATAAAATGTTAACTTTGCCCCGCTTTTTGAAAATTCCGTGTGATGGGAAATTAAGGAGCAGTGAAAGCTTAATTTTGAGTAACACAAAACAACACAACGATGAAAACATTTCAATTAAATGGTACGGCCCGTACCGATTTGGGCAAGAAAGCAGTAAAAGGTTTGCGTAAGCAAGGATTGATTCCCGCAGTGCTGAATGGTGGCGAGTTGGTAGAATTGCCTTATCAAGGAGCGCTCAAACCCTGTGAAAAGTTGGTAGAACTTCCCGGTGGTAAAAAAGGTATTATCGTTACCGATTTCACTGTGACTAAGGATGCCGTTCGTAAATTGGTTTATACTCCCGATATTTTTGCAGTCGAGTTGACTATCGATGGTGAAAAAAAGATGGCGGTATTGAAAGATTTGCAATTCCACCCTGTGACCGATGCTATTCTGCATATGGATTTCTTGGAAGTATCGGATAAGAAACCCGTTGTTATGGAAGTTCCGGTTCAACTCGAAGGACACTCCGAAGGTGTACGTGCCGGTGGTAAATTGAGTTTGTCGATGAGAAAACTGAAAGTAAAAGCCATCTATTCCAATATCCCCGAACGTTTGGTAATCAATATCGACAATTTGGGATTGGGTAAAACCTTGCAAGTGGGAGAACTCCATTTCGAAGGTTTGGAATTGATGAACGCCAAGAATGCCGTGGTTTGTGCGGTTAACTTGACTCGTGCCGCTCGTGGTGCGCAAGCTGCCGCTAAATAACGATCGATAAACCTGTTTTATTGATGAAATATCTGATTGTAGGGTTGGGGAATATCGGTTATGAATACGAGAATACCCGGCATAACATAGGATTCAGAGTATTGGACGCCTTAGCTAAGGCGTCCAATCTCGTTTTTACCGATGGACGTTACGGTGCTACATGCGAACTTCGGTTAAAAGGACGTGTGTTGGTTTTGTTGAAACCTTCGACCTATATGAATTTGAGCGGAAATGCGGTTCGGTACTGGTTGCAAAAAGAAAATATACCGGTGGAGAATATGCTTGTCGTCGTAGACGATTTGGCTTTGCCGTTCGGTACATTGAGATTGAAACCCAAAGGCAGCGATGCCGGTCATAATGGATTGAAACATATTTGCGAAATATTGGGTACACAATGCTATGCCCGTCTTCGATTCGGTATAGGGAATGATTTTCCGCGAGGGGGACAAATAGAGTTCGTTTTAGGATCTTTTCCTCCGGAAGAGGAGAAGCAACTCCCCGAAAAGTTGGAACGAGCCGGCGAGATTATCAAGAGTTTTTGTTTAGCCGGCGTGCAGCAAACTATGAATCAATATAACAATAAATAGCAGATATGGCGAAAGACGAGGTAAGAATTGATAAATTCATGTGGGCTACCCGCATTTTTAAAACTCGTACCATAGCGACCGAAGCCTGTAAAAAGGGAAGGGTAATGCTCGACGGAGTTGCGGTGAAACCTTCCAGAATGATCAAAGTTGGCGATGTCATACAAGTGAGAAAACCGCCTGTAACATATTCTTTTCGAGTTTTGGCTCTCTCTGAAAATCGTATGGGGGCAAAATTAGTTCCCGGGTATTTGGAGAATATCACTCCGACGGAACAATACGAATTGCTCGAAATGGTGCGTATAGGAGGTTTTGTCAATCGCCAAAAAGGATTGGGACGACCGACGAAAAGAGACGGTCGTCAAATGAAGCAATTCCTCGAATCGGAGTATGCCGATGATGGATTCGATTTTGATTTCGATTTCGAAGATGACGACTTGGACGAATAGGGGATAGCGGAATGTATTTCCCGTTGGATAAAGTCGAATATTTAAATTTTCTAAAAAAGAAAGGACCGTATAACTCCTCTGAAATAATCTCCCTTACCTTTGTCTGCAAGATTAAGTCTTATGTGGGCGAAAAAACTGAAAATACTATTCGTTTGTTTGGCCGGTTGTCTGGCTGTTTTTTCGACGGTGATTCCTCATCACCATCATGAGAATGGTATGATCTGCTGGGTAATCGATGCCGCAGAGTCGGGAGATACCCATTCGTCCGATGTCCCCGAAAAGGCTGGCGATTGCAGCGGTTGTAGTTGGTTTGCATATAAGGCTCCGGTCGATACAGTTTCTTTAAATCAATATCTTACATTAAAGTTTGCCCCGGTAAAAATTTTGTTGGGGACGTGGGCTATGTTGCCCGATTTCGTTATCGACAGTTTGGAGGTATCTCCCTGTTTCGGTATTTACATCGAGCGGCTGCATACATTTACTTTTCTTAAAACGTTGGGGCTGCGGGCTCCTCCCGTCGCATAGGTATAAATATCTCTTAATTCCATAAGAGAAAATTCGTTCGGTATTTTTGTATCCGAACCGCTAACTATTATTTATTCCATAATTAATTATACCTATGAAACGAAATATTATATTCTCAATTCTTTTCACTTATATATTCTGGGGGTGTTCGGGTTCGTCTTCTTCTCACAGTGATGAACATGAGCATCAACATAGCGATCATATAGAAGCTCATGATCATAATCACGACGAACACGAAGGTCATGACCATGACGCCGAAGAACATAGCGACGAGATAATTTTGAAAAAAGCCGAGGCCGAAGCCATAGGTTTAACGACCAAGACTATCCGTCCCGAAAAATTTCACGGCGTTATTTCTTGCTCGGGAACTTTATTGGCTGCGCAGGGAGATGAAGTAACCGTTGTTTCGCCGGTTGCCGGTGTGGTTTCATTGGCCGGTAAACATATTACCGACGGTAGTTCGGTCGCCAAAGGCAGTGTGTTGTTGAATGTTTCTGCCGAGAAGATGGCTACCGGAGATCCGGCTAAACGGGCTTATATCGATTACGAAACTGCTCGCAAGACCTATGAGCGTGCTCAGGAGCTGGTAAAGGATCAGATTATTTCCCGACAGGAATACGAACAGATATATAAAGACTATGAGACGGCGAAATTGGCTTATGAAGCCATTGGCGGAGGAAAGTCGGGCAGTGCCGTGAAAGCCCCTATGGGAGGTTATTTGAAAAATATCATGGTGAAAGACGGTGATTTTGTAGAGATGGGACAACCGCTGATGACCCTTTCGCAAAATAAACGTTTACAATTGCGGGCCGAAGTTCCTCAACGTTATTATAAGGAATTGCCGGCGGTTGTTTCGGCCAATTTCAAGACACCTTATGACGACCGGGTATATGAGCTTTCTCGGTTGAACGGACGATTATTGAGTTACGGAAAGGGCACTTTGGCAGGAGGTGCTTATATCCCCGTGGTTTTCGAATTGGACAATAAGGGCGAGATAGTTCCCGGAGCCTACATAGAAGTCTTTTTGTTGACGGCATCGATCGATAATGCGATCGTGGTTCCTGTTTCGGCACTAACCGAGGAACAAGGGCTCTATTTCGTCTATTTGCGTTTAGACGAAGAAGGGTATAAAAAGCAAGAAGTTACAGTCGGAAATTCCGATGGCGAGAATGTGAGAATATTGTCCGGTTTGCACGAAGGCGACCAAGTCGTTACACGGGGTGTCTATCAGGTAAAACTCGCCGCCAATAGCGGAGTGATTCCCGAAGGCCATTCGCACAACCACTAATACATTACAGCCATGTTGAATAAAATTATCCGATATTCTTTGAACAATCGGCTGCTGATTTTAGTGGCATCTGTATTGTTACTTTTTGCGGGATTGTACACATCTATGAAAATGGACGTCGATGTCTTTCCCGATTTGAATGCTCCTACGGTAGTCGTCATGACCGAGGCTCCGGGTATGGCGCCCGAGGAGGTGGAACGGTTGGTGACCTTCCCCGTAGAAACCGCATTGAACGGAGCGACCGATGTGCGTAGGGTACGTTCCTCCTCGACGACCGGGTTTTCGGTGGTTTGGGTGGAATTCGATTGGGGAACCGATATTTATCGGGCACGGCAGATTACTTCCGAGAAATTGGCTGTCGTGGGTGAAAGTTTGCCCGAGGGAGTGGGAACTCCCACATTAGGCCCTCAATCCTCTATTCTTGGCGAGATGATGATTATCGGTCTGACGTCCGATTCTACATCTTTGAGAGATTTGCGCACGTTGGCCGATTGGACTATCCGTCCCCGCTTGCTTTCTATCGGCGGTGTGGCGCAGGTTACGGTTATCGGCGGCGAGATGAAGGAATACCAGATTCTTTTGGACTTGCCCCGTATGAAACAGTACGGTGTCACATTGGACGAGGTTCTCAATGCTGCTCGTGAGATGAACCGGAATGCCAACGGAGGTATTTTGTATGAATATGGCAATGAATACATTGTACGGGGAGCTGTCGCTACGACCGACGTCGATGCGATTGCCAAAGCCGTGGTAAAACGGGTCGATGGCGTTCCTGTGTTGATGGGCGACGTTGCCGAGGTGAAGATAGGAGACAAAGCCCCTAAATTGGGTACGGCTTCGGTTCGGGCCAATCCTGCCGTTTTGCTGACAGTTACCAAGCAGCCCAATACGAGTACTCTCGACCTCACGGAAAAACTGCTTTCTTCGATGGACGAGTTACAGAAAAATATGCCGGCCGATGTCACGGTTTCGACCGATATATTCCGTCAGTCTCATTTTATCGAAAGTTCCATAAACAATGTACAAAAGTCCTTATACGAAGGGGCTATATTCGTAGTGATCGTTCTGTTTTTCTTCTTGATGAATGTGCGTACGACGCTCATTTCGTTGGTCGCTTTGCCGTTGTCTTTACTGTTCTCTATATTGGCGCTCCATTTTATGGGGTTGACCATCAATACGATGAGCCTCGGTGGTATGGCCATAGCCATAGGATCTTTGGTCGATGATGCCATTGTCGATGTGGAGAATGTATATAAACATCTGCGGGAAAATCGACTGTTACCGCCGGGACAACGGAAGCCGATTGTCGAAGTCGTGTTCGAAGCCTCGCGCGAGGTGCGTATGCCTATTCTCAATTCTACATTAATCATTATTGTCACTTTTATTCCGCTCTTTTTCTTGACCGGCATGGAAGGCCGCATGCTCGTGCCCCTCGGTATTGCTTTTATCGTCGCGTTGTTTGCATCGACTGTCGTTGCATTGACGTTGACACCGGTACTGTGCAGCTATCTGTTGGGCAAAGGAAAGACTGATAAGGATATTAGTCGTGAACCGTTTGTCGCCCGTACTTTGAAAAAATATTATGGGCAAGCTTTGGAGTGGGCGCTGCGTCACCGTACCGGTGTGTTGGGCGGAACTATCGCCCTGTTTGTGGCTGCCATGATTACCTTTTTCACGTTGGGACGTAGTTTCTTGCCTCCTTTTAATGAAGGTTCATTTACAATCAACGTGAGCACTTTGCCCGGTATCTCGTTGGAGGAATCGGACAATATCGGTCGTCGGGCAGAAGAACTTCTACTTGAAGTTCCCGAGATACAGACTGTCGCCCGGAAGACGGGGCGTGCCGAACTCGATGAACATGCTTTGGGCGTGAATACCTCCGAGATAGAAGCCCCCTTTGTATTGGGAGACCGTTCGCATGCCGAGGTCGTTGCCGATGTACGCAAAAAACTGTCGGTGATTCCGGGGGTGAATATCGAGATTGGACAACCCATTTCTCACCGTATCGACGCTATGCTTTCCGGTACTCAGGCACGTATTGCCATTAAACTTTTCGGCGATGATTTGAACCGCATGTTTATGTTGGGCAATCAGATTAAGAAGAATATTTCGGCAATCGATGGAGTGGTCGATTTGAACGTGGAGCAACAAATCGAACGCCCGCAATTGAAAATCACTCCGCGTAGGGAAATGCTTGCTCGTTATGGTGTATCGCTGTCCGAATTCGCCGAATTTATCGATGTCGCATTGGCTGGCGAGGTTGTGTCGCAGGTGTACGAAGGAAGCCGCACATTCGATTTGACGGTAAAAGTAAAAGACGATGAACGTTCTTCGGCGGCCAAGATAGGAGATTTGATGGTCGATACCCAGGACGGGAAAGTTCCATTGAGTTATTTGGCGGAAATCAAGTCCGCCACGGGACCCAATACGATTAATAGGGAGAATGTGAAACGTAAGATTGTCATATCGGCCAATGTCAGCGACCGCGATTTGCGTAGTGTAGTGGACGATATAAGGGAACGTATCGATGAAACCGTGGTGCTTCCCGAAGGTTATTTCATCGAGTATGGAGGACAGTTTGAAAGCGAGGCGGCAGCTTCTCGTACGCTTTCGTTCGTTTCGCTTTTTTCCTTGCTGGTTGTATTCTTGTTGTTATACAATCAGTTCCGAAGCGTATCGCAGTCGGCGGTCATTTTGCTGAATCTTCCGTTAGCACTTATCGGAGGCGTGTTTATCTTGCGCTTTACGACCGGAGAGATAAGTATACCGGCTATTATCGGATTTATTTCTCTTTTCGGAATCGCCACGCGTAACGGTATGTTGTTGGTTTCGCACTATAATACGATGCTGTCCGAAGGTAATTCGTTGCACGATACCATTTTAAGAGGTTCGCTCGACCGGTTGAACCCCATATTGATGACGGCACTTACATCGGCTCTTGCACTCATTCCTTTGGCTTTGGGTGGTGATTTGCCGGGGAATGAAATACAAAGCCCTATGGCAAAAGTCATTTTAGGAGGATTGATAACTTCGACTTTCCTCAATGCTTTTGTCGTTCCGGTTGTTTATTGGATTATGAACCGTAAAAAAGAAAATCGATGAGAAATAGCTTTTTATGTCTTTTTGTATTCGCTGTTGCGAATATAGGAGCACAAAATAATATGGCGGATATATTGGCTTCTATCGAAACGAACAATCCCGAATTGAAAGCCGGGACTCAAATCGTTTTGAGTCAGAAAGCCGAAGTATCTTCACAGAACACGTTGGAAGACCCTAACTTCGAGTTCGAACATTTATGGGGAGCCGACAATGCCAAAGACCGCAAGTACGATATTTCGGTTTCCCAGTCGTTCGATTTTCCTTCGCTATATGTTCAGCGGAATAAAATAGGGAATTTGAAACGTACTTTGTACGATGGGCAGCAGGCTGTTTTGCGACAACAAATATTGTTGCAGGCAAAGGAGCTGTGTTTGCAGGTGATCTATTTGAATCGTTGTATTCGGTTGGGAAACGAGAGGCAAGCTGCCGCCGACGAGTTGGTCAAACTATATCGTGAACGGCTGACCTCTGGCGATGCCAATATTCTGGACGTGAATAAAATCGAAATCGAGCAGTTGAATATTACGACGAGCAATATACAACGCCGGAATGAACTGGCCGCTTGTCTGGCGCAGTTGCAGGCGTTGAATGGCGGTGAGCCGTTGAACTTGGCGGAGTCGGCTCTGACGGAATATTCCGATAGGGAGTTGCCGGCATCGTTCGATGACTTGAAAGAACAGGCGTTGCAATCCGATCCCGAATTACAAATGTTGCGGCAGGAAAACCAGATTGCCGGTAAGGAGGTTTCTCTCAACCGGGCAGGCTGGTTGCCGAAGTTCGAGCTGGGCTATCGTCATGCCTACGAATTGGGCGAGCGTTTCAACGGATTGTCCGTGGGTGTTTCCATTCCTTTGTTTGCCAATCGCAAGAAAGTAAAGATAGCCAAAGCACAAGCGGTGGCCGGTTCTTTCACCGTTAATAACAAGGAGTTGCAGACGTTGGCGGCGTTGCAGTCTTCCTATAACGAAGCAGTTGCATTGAAAGATAATCGGGAGAGATATGAGCTGTTGACTCGGCAGAATAATTTTGAATTGTTACAGAAGGCTTTGGCATCCGGCAAGATCTCGATGGTGGAGTACTTGGTAGATGCTACGCAACTTTATGAAGCTTTTGAGAATAAACTCTCTTTGGAATATGAGTATCAGTTGCGATTGGCTCGTATGTATAAATTCGAATTATAGGCTTTTTGGGAGATTAGGTTAGAGATGCTTTCGGGGTTCGACCGAATCCCGAAAGCATTTTTTTGTTTTACGGGATACGGCGGTGTCGGGTTATCGCATGTAGACGGATATTAGGCGCAGAGGTAACGGCAGATTCTCGTTCCCGGTGAGAGCGTGGGAAGGGAACTTCGTCAAGGTGATATAAGACAAATTTTTCCGAAGAGCCGGGATAACATTTTGTCGGAGATTCTCATGGTCCCCGGACAAGGACAGTTCGTCTTCTCCGGCATGGAATCCCAATTGTTTCCAAGCGTTTAATAGATAATATATACCGTCGTTGATATGGCGTATGCGAAAACTGTTGGATAGCAGGAAGCCCTGTTGGTTGAAACAAAACAAATCGATATGGTCGGTTTCCCAGTGAACATACATTTTAGACGTATATCCCAATCGGCTTTTTCTGAAAAAGTATTCGCACGCCGGAGCCAACCTGTGTAGCAGTACGGGGCGGTCCAACGTGCGTTTCACGAAAGACGACAGCTCTGTGTTCAGGTCGAAAAGTATTTTCGCTCCCGTTTGAGGTAGGTCGGCCGAAATCAAAGTTCCCTCGCTGTCTGGAAAACAAAAATCGAAATAGAGAGGATTGTCCTCCGTCGAAGCGAATGCGTCGGGGATAAAGATAAACCGAGGAGAGTCGGCTATGAAAAAGACTTTCTCGAACGGACGGGTCAATATGGGTTGGGAGAAAACAGCCTCTTCGATAGAAAGAACTCCCTTTTCTGAGGTCAGCGGTAAACGTTCCGTTACGATTTCGTCACGATTCTCCGTGTGTTGTAATAAAATATACAGATACGAACCGTCGGCATACATCGCCAAGATGTATTTGTGACTCTCTTTTATCGGTCGGTTCAGTGCCTCTATCGGTTCCATCGTCAATTTGTTTTAACAGTCTTTGTGCAAACAGAGCAAGGTATCCCCGGGTTTAGTCTCTTCCTCTGTGTTTTGCAAGGCAAAATATAGGAGAGGCGGCACATAGTGCAAAGGGTCGGGTGGTTGGAAATAACCGTTGTTTGCCTTCGTATTTGTTGCAAATATAGTGAAAGGAGAGCGCAGAGGCAAGCGAAAATTACATTTTCGGCTTGACTATGCCTACAAAAATACTCTGGTATTTTATCCTATACAAATGTAGGTAAAGAAACCGGGAAACGTTATTTTTGCAGTATGCTTTAACCGATTGCACATGATTACCGACCTGCTTGTCCAACAGATAGAAAGTTGTTTGCCGTACGAACCGAATCGCGAACAGAGCGAGTTGTTGCAGCAGCTAGCCGCTTTTGTCCTCGACGGACGGGACGACTCGTTGTTCCTGCTACGGGGATATGCGGGAACTGGTAAAACCTCACTGGTGGGAGCTTTGGTAAAAGCATTGACACAGTTGCAGAGCAAGGTGGTATTGCTGGCTCCTACGGGGCGTGCGGCTAAGGTGTTTTCTCGGTATGCTCGTCACCCGGCCTATACGATTCATCGGAGGATATATCGGCAAAAGAGCTATTCGCCCGATATGGAAGGATTTCTTATCGGGGAAAATCTGGCGAAACACACGCTGTTTATTGTCGACGAGGCCTCCATGATTGCCAACTCGGTGGGCGAAGGGGCGGTTTACGGTTCCGGGAGGCTGCTCGACGATTTGGTCGAGTATGTCTATTCAGGCGAGCATTGTCGGTTGATTTTGTTGGGCGATACCGCACAGCTGCCTCCGGTGGGTCAGGAGCGTAGTCCGGCTTTGGATGCCGCCGTTATGGGCGGTTACGGATTGAATGTCGTGGAATATGAATTGCGGGAGGTCGCTCGGCAGGCTGCCGAATCGGGAATCCTCTATAATGCCACCCGTTTGCGGGAATGTATGGAAGAGATGCCATTGCCCCGACCCTGCTTGCGGGTGAACGGGTTTCCCGATGTCGAGGCTCTTAGCGGAGAGTATTTGGTAGAACGTATATCCGACTCTTACGACCGTGTCGGACTCGACGAAACGATTGTCGTCACTCGTTCCAATAAACGGGCCAATATATTCAATCAGGGGATTCGCAACCAGATACTCTATCGGGAAGAGGAACTTACCGCAGGCGATCTGTTGTTGGTCGCCAAGAATAACTATTTCTGGGGAAAGGACTATAAAGAGGTCGATTTCATCGCTAACGGCGATGTGGCCCGTGTCGTGCGAGTACTTAAACGTACCGATATGTATGGTTTCCGCTTTGCCGATGTACAACTTTATTTCCCCGATTTGGAAGTCGAGATGGAAGCTAAGATTCTATTGGATACCCTTACCAGTGAGTCCCCTTCTCTGACAAGGGAACAGCAGGAGACTCTTTTTGCGCAAGTCTTGGCCGACTATTATGACGTTACGACAAAGAGAGAAAAAATGAAACGGCTGAAAACCGATCCGTGGTTCAACGCTTTGCAAGTAAAATATGCCTATGGGGTAACTTGTCACAAAGCGCAAGGCGGTCAGTGGAAACATGTCTATGTCGATATGGGGTATATCCCTCAGGGTGCGGTTTCGCTCGATTTCTATCGTTGGCTTTATACGGCTTTCACCCGGGCGACCGAGAAGATATGGCTGGTCAATATGAGCGAAGAGTTTCGGGAGTCGTCTTTATAATACAGGGCTCAATAACCTCATGATAGACTCTATCCCTTTTTGATAGAGGGGCCGGTGTCGCCAATAGTGTTGGATAATGCGACGACATTGTTGCTGGTCCTCCAAGAAAATACGTTTCATTTCACTGTTGACCTCTCGGTCATAAATGAAAGCGTTGGCTTCGAAATTGTGTTCGAAGCTGCGGAAGTCGAAGTTGGTAGAGCCTACCGAACATAACTCGTCGTCTATGATGATCGTCTTGGAATGAAGTATGCCCGGTTGGTAAAAGTAAACTTTTACCCCGGCGCGTAACATTTCCGCTATGTAAGAAAACGATGCAAAACGCAACACCGTCGAGTCCGACCGTTCCGGTATCATTAGCCGCACGTCCACTTTGGCGAGAGCTGCGGTTTGCAAGGCTTTCACCAAACTTTCGGTAGGCAGGAAATAAGGCGTTTGTATATATACGTTTTTTTTAGCATTGGTAATCGCTTTCAAGAAAAGCATGGCGATGTTCGACCATTCCCCTATGGGGCCGCCCGGAGCGATTTGTATGCCGCTTTTCCCTTTGTCTGCTACCGGTGGAAAAAATCGGGAATCCGAAAGAACCTCTTTGCATTCGTAGCTCCAATCGACGGCGAACAATAATTGTAATCCTCTTACCGCAGGCCCCTCGATACGCAAATGTGTGTCGCGCCACGTTCCCCATTTGGTTCCTTCGACATAGCGGTCGGCGATATTCATGCCTCCTATGTAGCCTATTTTTCCATCGATGACCGTTATTTTGCGGTGGTTCCGGTAATTGATTCGGCTGGCGAGCTGGGGAAATGTGATTTCAAGGAAAGGACGTACGGCGATTCCCGCATCCTGCATCTCTTTGAAAAAACGTTTTTTCACCGACCAACAACCCACATCGTCGTATAGGATTCTTATTTGTATGCCTCGGCGGGCGCATCGAAGCAAAACCTCCTTGACTCGGTTGCCGAGTTTATCGTCCTCGAAGATGTAATATTGGATATGGATATACTCTTGGGCAATCTCCAAATCTTGCAGGTAGTGTTTGAATTTGTCTTCTCCCGAAGTGAATATCTTCACGTGGCTTCCCGAATAATACGGTACACTGCACAAACTGTGGCACAATCTTATCTCTTGCTTGCTCTCCTCGCTCAGTGGAAGACTGTCGATATTGACGATCGAATGATAATCCCGCTTTCGTAATTTCCTCTTTATGCGTCGGGAAACCATTCTTTTCGCCTTGAAATTCTGCCCGAAAAAAATATAGAAAACCAATCCTACGATGGGAAGAAATGCCAATACGAGCACCCATGCCAAACTTTTTACCGGATTGCGATTCTCTGTGATGATTATCACGATCGTACCCAGTATGGTAATGGCATATATCGTATAGACCACGATGTATACCCAGTCGTCGATTGGCGGTAATAGGGCGAGTGTCAACATTCCGAAAGCTAAATTAGAAAAAAAATCTGAAAAAAGCAAATAGGATAGTTGTTTCTTGAAAAAATCATGAGGAGGGAGAGAACTGTAAGAAATGTGAATGGGACGAGTGAAATTTGGAAGGAATCGTTCGTAGATATAAATCTTTCCCTATTTTTGTGTGAAATGCGAAAATGGGAGGTAGCTCGGTAGAAAAATAGGGCGAGTTCTTTTTTCTCCACTCTCCTTTCTCTATTTTTGTAGTCTCATTTGAATAGCCGAAGTGAAGAATAAAAAGCAAGGGAATAATTCCTCTAAATACAAAGACGGGCATGTGGTTGCTCTGTTGGTACTCTCTCTCGTTTTTCTGTTTCTCCTGACTCAGTTGCCTGTTTTGGAGTGGGGTGGATTCGCGACGAAACCTGTCGATCTCTTTTCCGATATCCGTGTCGATGAGCAAGATTTGGATTTGCCGGGCGATGCAGAGTGGCAGGAGGAGGGAATGGAGTGGTTGAACGAGGGGGTGGACTCTCTTTCCTCTGTGGAGAAAGATGAACCGCAGGATCGACAAGTCGTGCCCGATACGATAAGGGTACAAGAAACAGCCGACACTCTTCTCGTAACGAATATTTCGTCCGATACGGCAGAGGTCGGGAATCTTCCCCGACGGGACGGCGATGTGGTTTTGTTCGAAGATTTCTCGCCGGGGAAAAATGGTTTGTCTCATCTTCTCTCGTCCTTGAAGGAACGAGCCTCATTGGGACGTCCCGTGCGTTTGGCATTTTTGGGCGATTCGTTTATCGAGGCCGATATATTTACGCAAGACGTGCGAAGTTTGTTGCAATCCCGATATGGTGGGAGTGGTGTGGGATACGTATCTATGCATTCCGATTTTCCCGGATTTCGTCGGTCGGTCATACAGTCGGGCGAAGGTTGGGAAGTGCATAGTGTATTGAAACCCAAAGAAGTCGACTGGAAAGTCATGACTTTGCAGCAGCAGTATTTCGTACCGTTGGAGGGTGCTACGGCTCAATACAGAGGAACTACGAAAATAGAACATGCCGATAGTTGGGCACTGTCTCGGTTCGTATTTATCGCCCGGCAGGATTGCTCGGTCGAGTTGAAAATAGCCGATGGCGAATGGCAGGTTTTTCCCGTTGCGGGTTCTCATGAGATTCAATCTTTGGCGGTAGAGGGGCAAACCCCACGTTTTCAAGTAAGAGTGGGAAATACACCGGGATTTGCAGCCATAGGCGTGTGGCTGGACGATGTGCAGGGCATTGCTGTCGATAATATATCGACTCGTGGTTATTCGGGCCTTTCGCTCGGAGCATTGTCCCGGGAAAGGGCGGTTCAGATGGACAGTATCGTTCCCTACGATGCCATTGTGTTGCAATACGGACTGAATGTGATGACTCCCGAAATTTTGCATTACGGGTCTTATGCCCGTAAGATGACGGAGGTCGTTCGTCACTTGCGGGAGTGCTATCCGCATACCGACATTATATTGATGGGAGTAGGTGATCGCAGTCGCAAAGCGAACGGGGCTTTCGTTACGATGCCGGCGGTAGTCGCTCTTTCCGAAGCGCAACGTCGTGCGGCACGAAGTGCTGGTGTCGTTTTTTGGGATACATACGAGGCGATGGGAGGGCACAACGGGATGCTCGATTTTGTCGCTAACGGACAGGCGAATAAAGACTATACGCACATTAACCATAAAGGCGGTAAACGATTGGCGGCCGAGTTTGTCAAGTCGTTGGAGTATGAAATGAATCGAGAAGGCTTATGAAATTTCGTTTGTCGGTAATAGGGTTTTTCTTCGTTGTCGCAGTGCTGGCAGTGCAACTTTGTGCACAGCTGACAGGCGACACCGTTACTGTACCCTCTTTTTTGAAAAAAGAGAAAAACGTTATCGAGTTTAACGATGCCGATTGGTCGGTTCTGTTCGATGGAATGGTACGGTTGCAGAACGACACGGATACTGTTCCTCGGGTAGTGGCGATGGTTCATATCGGCGATTCGCATGTTCAGGCAGGGTTTCTCACCGAGGCTGTCCGATTACCGTTGCAGCGAAGGTTCGGGGATGCAGGGCGTGGGTTGGTCGTTCCTTTGAAGTTAGCGAAGACCAATGAACCGAGAGATTATTCGGTCGTGGCGGACGGAAGTTGGAATTTTTCTCGTTGTGTAGGGCGGAAGTATAGTAACTATACACCGGGAGTAGGCGGTATAGCTATTGTACCCCGTAACGGTCGCATTGATTTGACGGTTTCCACGCTTAGTAAGACCGATGACTGTGCAGGTTTCAAGAAAGTTCGTTTGTTCCATGCGCCGGTCGACTCTTTTCCGGGAGTAATTTCAGAACCCTTTTTGGTCGAGGGTGAAACCCGATTACCTTTTTTGACCCATTTTTCGTGGGAGGAGTCCGTGTGTAGCGTTCATCTTACGGGAGAAGCCGTCTCGAAAGAGACGCCTTTGGCCATTTATGGAGCGAGCCTTGAAACCGGTGAGAGCGGAATTCTTTACCACACTATCGGCAACAACGGGGCTTTTTACAGTAGTTATGCTGCCATTCCCGGCTTTTCCGAGCAGGTGGCAGCACTCTCGCCGTCGCTTATTGTTTTGTCGTTGGGTACGAATGAGTCGTTTTCCACCTCTTTGACCCGCGACGAGTTATATAAACAGATCGATACCGTCGTTTCGTCTTTGCGAAAAGATTGTCCGCAGGCTCAGATTTTGCTGACTACTCCGGCCGAATGTGCTCGGCGTCGGGTGCGTCGCGTAAATAAAAAACGTAGAGTTTATTATACGCCGAATGCTCGGGTAAAGCTCGTTCGGGAAACGATTCGTTCCTATGCGGTGGAGCATCGGCTGGCTTGTTGGGATTGGTACGAAATTGCCGGAGGCGAAGGTTCGTCCTCGCAATGGCGGAAGGCCGGGTTCATGGCCTATGATCGCACCCATTGTACCGAGACGGGCTATCGGGTGCAGGGCGAAATGTTGTATCGTGCTCTTATGAAAGCTTATCAGGAATATGTGGATAGAGTGGCTCAATAATATAAAGACCGGTGCGATCTCCTTTTGGGAAAGTATTGACGTATCGAAAGTCGTGGATTTATTCGTTTATGACGGGCAGAATCCGCTCATGTTCAATACCGGATTGTTTCTGTTCCTTTTCGTCGGATTTGTCTGGATATACAGGTTGTTGGCGAGGCGCGATACTTTGCGTATCTACTTCGTGATACTTTTTTCTCTCTATTTCTATTATAAATCGAGTGGGCTGTGTTTCCTGTTGTTGCTTTTCGTCGCCCTTTCGGACTATTCGTTGGGGAGGCTTTTAGGTTGGGTTTCGTGGAAATGGATGCGTCGATTTTTCGTTTTGATGAGCATGGCGGTCAATTTGGGCATGCTCTGTTATTTCAAATACACCAACTTGTTACTGGGTACGATTGCCGATTTCACCCGTGAGCCTTTCGAGCCGTTGGATATTGTGTTGCCCATCGGTATCTCTTTTTTCACTTTCCGTTCGTTGAGCTATATTATAGATGTGTATCGGCGGCAAATGTCCCCGGTGACGAATTTGAGAGATTATGTTTTTTACCTCTCGTTCTTCCCTCCGTTGGCGGCGGGTCCCGTAGTTCGGGCGAAAGACTTTGTCCCTCAGATACACCGTCCGTTGGAGATTACACCTATGCTGTTGGGTGAAGGTCTTTTTCTCGTCATGTGCGGATTGATTAAAAAGGTGGTTATCTCCGACTACATTAGTGTCAATTTCGTAGACCGCATTTTCGACAATCCCATGCTCTATACCGGATTCGAGAATCTTATGGGTGTCTATGGCTATACCTTGCAGATATACTGTGATTTTTCGGGTTATTCCGATATGGCTATCGGCATAGCCTTGCTTATGGGGTATCGTTTTAAAATCAATTTCGATTCTCCCTATAAGTCGGGTTCTATTACCGAGTTCTGGCGTCGCTGGCATATCTCTTTGTCGAGTTGGTTGCGAGACTATCTCTATATATCTTTGGGCGGGAATCGTCGAGGCAAAGTCCGTACCTATTTCAATTTGTTCATAACTATGGTGCTGGGTGGACTTTGGCATGGAGCTTCGTGGCTTTTTGTGATATGGGGTGCTTGGCATGGCGTTTTGTTGATTGTCCATAAAGTTTATCGGCGTATATTCCCTGCGGCGAAAGACGATCGCCCGGGTATTATCCGCCATTTCTTTCATGTTTTGCTTACGTTCCATGTTGTGGCCGCCGGCTGGATATTCTTTCGGTCGCCTTCTCTTGATGTTGCCGGACAGATATTTACCCAGATATTCACCAACTTCCGTCCCGAAGCCATTCCCGCCTTCGTGTCGGGATACGCCGTTATATTCGTGGCTTTGATAGTCGGCTATCTGCTCCATTTTGCCCCGCATCGCTGGTCGCAGTGGCTGCAACGCGAGCTTTCGTGGTCGCCGCTGGTAGTTAAGGCAGCTATTCTGGCGCTGGTACTCTTCTTTGTTTTGCAGGTGCGTTCGAGCGAACTGGTTCCTTTCATTTACTCCCAGTTTTAGATTATGGTAATTCTTTTATCAAGTGAAGGGTAGGAATGCCTGTTTGTTCTCTATCGGGAGAGTTTAGAAAAAGCCGTCGGATAGGTACATTTTCCTCTTTCATAATTATAGATTTATTAAAAGTTTTTATTACCTTTGAAAAGTGTCGATCTGTGTAGATCGATTCCAAACCAATACGTTTTTGGAGCTGTAACATACCACGATATAACTGTTGGGAACTATCGAGAAGCAAGCGATTAGGAACCTTAATATTCTAAAAAACGAAATTAAAATTTTACTCGATTATGAAAACCGGGTTATCTATCTTAGTTGTAGCATGTTGTCTATCTGTAAGTGTAATGGGGCAAATGAAAATTGAAAATGGTGAAGGAAATATCTTAGTCGGCAACTATGGAGAAAACACGATCGGTAATGCTGCGATAAGTCTTTACCCCAGTAATACGTCAGGGATTACCCGAGTTTCTTTCAACTCGAGATATACCGAAAATCAATCTGACCTCGATGTCTTTGTGGGGCGTTATCCCGATAGAACTGATGGACGAGAATCGCCTCGATTGCATCTGCACGGGGCATCGGGTGTAGAGATGACCACCGATGCGGGTTCGATTATGCAATATGATGCCGACACTTACGGAGACCAAGTCTATTTTTCTTCTGATGTCATCGGCAATTTTTATACCCTTTCCGACAGTCGATTCAAGGGTAATATAACTCCTCTCTCCAATACCCTGTCCGGATTAGAGCAACTTACAGGCGTTAGTTTTCGCTTAAACGTAAGTGCCCCTTCTGATTCTGCCCAAAATCGTAAGATAAATGTTAAAGGCGATAACCGTACCCGATTTGGTTTTTTGGCTCAGGAGGTAAAAGAGGTTTATCCTGAATTGGTGCGAATCGATTCGTTGGGCTATATGTATGTCGATTATATGGGTATGGTTCCTCTGATTGTGAATGCTTTAAACGAAATTCAAGCCAAAGTCGATTCTCAAGAAACTGTCATTGCCCAATTACAGCAGGAGTTGGTTGAATTGAAGCACAAGGGTGGAGAACCCGTATCACCGCTCCGTCGATCCGAACGGAATACGGCCTCTATCGAGTCGGAGAACACTATCGTTCCTGCACTTTACCAAAACAATCCTAATCCGTTTAGCGCTACCACATTCATACGGTTTGCTTTACCTTATGAAACGGTACAGGCAGACTTGTATATTTATGATATGCAAGGTACTCAAATACGTCGGATTGAAATTGTCGACCGAGGTAAAAGTTGTGTAACTTTACAAGGTTCCGAGCTCTCGGCCGGTATGTATATTTACTCGCTCATAGCCGATGGGAAAGAGATAGACAGCAAACGTATGATATTGACTAAATAAGGGAAAGGAGGTGAGTGTATGAATCCGATTATTATGCGGTTTCGGCATATAGCCGTTTCTCTATCATGCCTTTGCTTGGCTCAACTCCTAAATGCCCAGCTGACTCACACGGTGACTTTCGATCGCAATCTTCTAAGTATCGACACAACCGTGGTGGATCGTGTTTCGTACTTGAAAATTAAATATCTCGATTTATGGGGAGAGGGTAACATCGGATCCCCCGAATTGCCGGTTCACTACCTGCGCTTTTCGGTCCCTTACAATGCTGTCGATTTTACGGTAACCATCACAGAACAGAATACCGTTACAGAACATTACACATTACCTGTTTATCCCGTTCAGCCAGTACAACCGATTGACTCCGCCGATATCCCGTTTGTTTTTCCAGATAGTGTTGTATACAACAGTAGCCGATATTGCCCAATATCTCCGGTACAGGTTGTCAATGAAGGTTTTCTCGATGGCGATAACCACATCGTCACCATAGCCGTATGGCCGATAAGCTATGCTCCGGCCAACGGGGAGATGATGTTTCGCAATTCTGTGACAATTCGGCTCGACTATACATTAAGGAATGGAAATACGACACTGGCTTCTGCCCCAACACCGATACTTTGGGCTATTACCCGCCAAAATTCACGAAGGGTTCATCGATGGGGTCGGGAACAAACCAAACGGCTGGTAGTCAACCCTTCGCAGGTCGATGGATTTGCACCAATAACCATAGCGCATGCAACGGTACCCCTTAACGAAGCGACGGTTTTACCCAGCTATGAATACACGGTTGTCACAAGTAGAGCATTGGCACCGGCTTTTGATCGCCTATTAGGGTGGAAACGGCAAAAAGGCCTTTCGGCGGGAGTAGTCTGTATTGAAGATATTCTGGCATGCCAAGAGTTTCAACAAGGGGATACCCTATCCCATATCAACGACGATGCCGGTAAGCTACGGGCTTATCTGGAACATGCCTACAAATTAGGTTCCCTCCAATATGCTCTGTTGGCCGGAGATTATCGCATACTCCCAATCAGGTATGGTTATAGGAAAGATTATGATATAATGAGCCAACCTGACAACATCGATAAAATGATACCTACAGACTTATATTTTAGCGATTTTAATGGGGATTGGGACTCAAACAGAAATCGTTGTTATGGAGAGCCTAATGCCGATCAAATAGATCATTATCCCGAAATTTTTGTAGGAAGGCTGTTGTGTACCACCTCACAAGAAGTTGAGAATTATACCGAGAAATTGTTGCGATATGAGCGCAATCCCGGTAATGGAGATTTCAGCTATTTGAAGAAAGCCTTTTACTGTCAAAGCGACCAATTACAAGAAAATAATGAAGCCGAGATAATAAAAAGAGCTTGGGGGACGACCTTTATCGAGCATAAAATCATGCAAGAAGAGCCCTCTTTCGATGCCAATGAAACCACCGGCCCAACCGGGAAGCAGGTAATCGACGAGATGAACAATCGATATGGCTTTTTAAGCTGGCATGGACATGGAGCCCCTTCACATATAGTGGTAAGTAATAGTGCTCATGTTGATAGCAACCGCGTGATTACAGCATTCCAAAATGTTAGTCCAGAAGGTTTTATCCAAGAAAGCGGTCACGGATTGGATTGCTTGACCAATCACGATTATCCGGCCATAGCCTATTCAATAGCCTGTACAACAACACCATTTGATATTTATGGCAGTTATAATATTCCATACAATATAGGGAGTTCCTTTACTGTGGCTGGGTTATATGGTGGCCCTGCCTTTTTGGGAAATACACGTGAAGGCTATTATAAAAATTATGCTTCGGCCACATTGGAAGAAGAATTTGTCAACTTAATCAAGGCGGGTAATTGCATTGGAGCAGCGGAGGCTCTTTCGAAGGCGTATTTAAATGAGAATAAAGATTCTGTTAATGAAGTTAATACAGATCTTGCTCATAAAGTTATTTTGGCTCACCATCTAATTGGCTGTCCCGAATTCTCCATGTGGACCGATATTCCATCGGTTTACAGCGATATATCGGTAACTCGAACCGACCACTCGATTACCGTATCCGGTGCAGGAATAACAGGCAGCAAGATCGCCATTACGTCGGGAGTCAATCAACTGCCCGAGGTAAAAGAGGCGACAAGTACAAATATCACATTTGCCAATGCCTCACCCAGCAGCATCGTAACAGTATATAAAAGCAATGCCATACCTTATGTGGCACCGTTGTATCTGCAAAACGACACGTTAGACGCTTCGCAATATTTCCAGGTGAACGACATTCATATCGGTAAAGTGGTAGATACGAACCGCACCGAAGGGAATGTGGTTATAGAATCAGGCGTACTGACTTTCGAATCGAACGGCGATGTATGGATTGGCGACGGACTCATCATAAAGGGTGGAGCTACATTGATTATCAAAAACACTGGTAAAGCCATTCTTTCCGGCGGACTTGTCGAAGGGGGCGGTACCCTGCAAATTGAAGCCGGCGAAGAAATAGAGATACAGCCTGGCTTTGAAGCAAAAGCAGGAGCAAATGTCGAATTTAAATAAAACTCACAGATATGAAAACACAATCACTACTTTGGAGTTTCGCGCTGATATGTCTCGGCTGCATCGCCAGTCAGGCGCAGGAGTATGAATATGTGCCCATTGTGCGGGAGAATGTTCGATATACATTTAGTGATGGACAGACGATGACTATTTTGCCGGATAACCGATATGTGAATGGGCAACTCTATGCCTATGCCTATATGCCCGACTTTTCGTACAGGGCAAAGATTTTGATATTCCTGCGTGAAGAGAATAAAGTCGTCTATCAAGTGGATGTAAATATAGATCATTTCGATACGGTTCCCCAGAAATCCGAAATTCCCATCTACGACTTCAATGTAGAGCAGGCTGGCGATACCATGTGGGCCTGGCACAACGACCCGCCCTATTTCGGCATGGAGGTCGAGTGGATTGACACGATACTCGTCAACAACACATACAGGAGACGAATCAAACTGAAGGATGTCGATGGAGTCTGCATCGAGGGTATAGGCTATACCGGCAAGCGTAATAATCTCTATTATCCCTTTTGCAATCCCGATACCGAAGCGGGGACAAAATATCTCGACCGGTTAGAGTCCTTTGAAAATATAGAGAACCGCCTTATCTACCAACCCGAGTGGTCCAGATGGGGCACCTATGAATATGTGCCTTTCGTGCGTGAAGGGGTAAAGTGGGGATATGACGAATGCTATCGTTTCGAGGGCGATACGGTAGTCGGCGGGGTGTCGTACAAGAAATGCTATGTGAGCGAGAGCTGCCCCTTCGAAGAGGGGCAGACACTCTATGGCCTGGCTCGCGAGGACGATCGGGTGGTCTATTGCCTGCGTCCCGGCGACGAACAGGAGACGGTACTCTACGACTTCAGCGTCGAGAAGCCCGGCGACCGGGTGCCTACCCGGCTCAATCCCGAAGGCGAGCCGGTGATTCATATCGACACCATAGCCGTGAATAACGACCAGCTGCGGCGACGCATCAAACTGTCGTCGGGCAGTTATATCGAAGGGTTCGGGAGCCTCGAACCCTGCCGGGGATTCTTCTTCCCCTTCGAAGCTACGACAGAAGAAATCGGGGACCCTCACAACCGGCTCGGATACATAAAGAATATGGAGACCGGCGACTATGAATATAAAGGGACAGTCAACACGCTGCGCGACGAGTGCGAGTTTGGCCGGTCGTACGAACCGTTTGTCAGAGACTGTGAATACGGCTATTACGAGGCCGATTACTATTACCACGGCGGCGACTTAACGGGCAATTATGTCCATTACCGCATAGCAGGCGACACAACCATCAACGGCAAGGCATACAAGAACATCTCTCTCACGGGCGAATGTCCCGACTGGGATAGAATCCCCTTGGCCAAACAAATCAGGGAAGAGAATCGACAAGTATATTTCCGAGGTACGGAAGAAGAGATAGGCTATGATTTCAACCTGACCAAAGGCGATGGTATTATCTTGAGCAACATGCACAATTCCTTAGATACTGATATAAATATAACCGTATACGATGTAAAAACCGTCGAATTTGCCGGGAAAGAACGCAAGTGCATCTACTTCAAAAATAGTTATGGCTATTATATAGGCTACTGGATGGAAGGCATCGGCGATATGAATCAGGGAACCCTATGGACTTTCGATGATCATGAAGGCTGTCCATATCCAGACAGACCATGTGACGACGATAATTATTTTCTTTATTATCTGCGGGAGAACGGAGAATATATCTATTTACAGGATAACCACAACGGAACTCCTCTGGACGACGGCAACTGCATACTGGCCGTAGGCGAGACCCGTGTAGCAGCCCTGCGCATCGCCCGCACGCCCGATGCCTTGGTCGTGACCCTGCCGGGCGACGGTTACCGCCTGGCCGAACTCATCGACACTACCGGCCGCTTGGTGTGGTGCGAATACCTTGACGGTGAACCGGGCGAGGTGATTATTCCCACCACCGGCCTCGCTTCGGGTATCTATGTGGTAACTCTCACCGACAATCGCGGTGGGCGTATCGTGCAGAAAGTCGCGTGGTAATTGGATATAGTCAGGATTTTTAAGGAGGATCGTCTAAGGGAAGTTGCAGTTGAACCCCGTCGAGACTGTCTTCGGGTGAACTGCTTACTCAGACGCTGATAAACCTGATTTTGCATCCCTCGAAGTCACAGGTAGACAGTAGTTTTTGCGATAGGTGGTGCAACGTTGTGTCCGAGCCGACCGGTGTAGTTTGAGTTTTCGAGCGGGTAATCTGTTTGAAATTTTCAAATTCGATTAAGGATAGCGGAGTTGAAGGTTTTTCCCCTATGGCTTTATAGTAAATAAGGTACTAAATAAGATTAAAATTTGTAATAAAAGAGAGAAAAAAAGAAATAATTGGGTCGATGTTACAGCTTTTGGCGGGAAATACCTATATTTGTATAGAAATTTGGTGGGATAATGGCCGGAAGTTCGAAAGACATAATAGATTCACTGATTGCTAAGTTTCATGCTATGAGTGATTTATGTAAGGCTTTCGAGAACGAAAACGGTATTTTGAAAGAGCAGTTGATGCATCAGAAACAAGAGATGCAAGCTTTGCAAAGTAAGTACGAAGAGTTGGAGAAAAGATATGGAAATTTGAAGCTCTCGAAGACGGTTGCGGGGCAAGATGGTTCGAGTACCGAAGAAACAAAAGTCAGGTTTGCCAGATTAGTGCGGGAAATCGATAAATGCATCTCACTCTTGAATGAATAGATGCTATGAACGATGATAAATTAAAAATAACTCTGAGGATCGCCGATCTGAAAACCCCGTTAGCCTTGCGGGTCGATTATGGAGCGGACGAAAAATATTGGAGAGATGCTGCCGACTTGTTCAATAAGCGTTGGGCTTTTTATAAGGACAAGTATAAAGACGGATTGATGGATTCGGAATCTATGATGGCGATGGTGGCGGTAGAGATGGCTCGATTGTACTGTGAGATGGTACAAGACCGTAAAACCTTGCTGGCCGATTTAAGAAAACTTGAAGCCGAGGCTGCGAAGATATTAGACGGACATACCGGAGAATAACGGTATGGAAAAGAGAGATAATTCCTGCACTGCGACAGGTCCTTCGAAAGGACCGGTTGGTAGTGCTTTTTTTATAACTATAATTTAGAAAAGATGAATTACATACTATTGATTTTTTCAGTAATTGGCGGTTTGGTCATAGGGGGGCTTGTTGTCTTTCTGGTGAACCGCTATCTGCTGGCGACTCGGTCGAAAACGATTTTGGAAGAGGCCGAAAAAGAAGCCGAAGTAATTAAGAAAAACAAGCTGCTCGAAGTGAAAGAGAAGTTTATCCACATGAAAGCCGAAATGGAAAAGCAGGCGAATGCTCGCAATGCCAAGATACAGTCGGCCGAGGCTAAACTGAAACAACGGGAAATGCAGCTTTCCCAGCAGCAACAAGACCTGCAAAAGAAGAAAAGTGAGACCGATGCCATTCGTGCCAACCTCGATACTCAGCTCGAAATGGTAGAGAAGAAAAAACAAGAACTGGAAAAACTCCATAAGTCCGAAGTGGAACGGCTCGAACACCTTTCGGGAATCTCTGCCGAAGAAGCGAAAGAACGTTTGGTAGAATCTTTGAAGGAAGAAGCCAAGACGCAGGCAGCTTCTTATATCAACGACATCATGGACGATGCCAAAATGACGGCCAATAAGGAAGCGAAACGTATCGTGATACAAAGTATCCAACGGGTAGCGACCGAAACGGCTATCGAAAACTCGGTTACGGTATTCCACATCGAATCCGATGAAATCAAGGGTCGTATTATCGGGCGTGAAGGTCGTAATATCCGAGCTCTCGAAGCGGCTACCGGGGTGGAAATTATCGTGGACGATACCCCCGAAGCCATTGTGCTTTCGGCTTTTGATCCCGTTCGCCGTGAAATCGCCCGTCTGGCCTTGCATCAGTTGGTAACCGACGGCCGAATCCACCCGGCACGTATCGAAGAGGTGGTTGCCAAAGTGCGTAAACAGATCGAGGAAGAAATCATCGAGACCGGTAAACGCACTGCCATTGATTTAGGCGTGCACGGTCTGCATCCCGAATTGATTCGTCTGGTGGGTAAAATGAAATACCGTTCTTCCTACGGGCAGAACTTGCTGCAACACTCTCGTGAAACGGCGAACCTTTGTGCCGTTATGGCTTCGGAACTCGGTTTGAATCCCAAGAAAGCCCGTCGGGCCGGTTTGTTGCACGATATAGGTAAAGTGCCCGATGAGGAACCCGAATTGCCGCATGCATTGTTAGGCATGAAGTTGGCGGAGAAATATAAGGAAAAGCCCGACATTTGTAATGCTATCGGAGCTCACCACGACGAAACCGAAATGACCAGTCTGTTGGCTCCTATCGTACAAGTGTGCGACGCTATTTCGGGAGCTCGTCCCGGCGCCCGTCGTGAAATCGTCGAGGCCTACATTAAACGGTTGAACGATCTCGAACAGTTGGCTCTGTCTTATCCGGGCGTGTTGAAGACCTATGCCATACAGGCCGGCCGCGAATTGCGGGTGATTGTCGGAGCCGATAAGATAGGCGATGCCGAAACCGAAAACTTGTCTACCGAAATTGCAAAACGTATTCAAGACGAGATGACTTATCCCGGTCAGGTGAAGATTACTGTTATCCGGGAAACTCGGGCTGTAAGTTTCGCCAAATAACAAGGAGACGCCATACCGCTCCACTTTAAAAACGAATGACGAGGCCGTAGGGCGTTACCCGAATGAAATTCGTGTACGATCTATGGCTTTGTTCTTGTTAACGACAAATTCAAAATGGATAATACAAACGATAACAATACGATAAATCCGTCGGAAAAAACACAACTCGACCCGTGCGCTTGTCGTCGGAAAGGTGCGAAATTGGAAGTCTACGACTGGCTGTCCGATATTCCCGAATCGCACGACGATACCGATTTGGTCGAGGTGCGTTTCAAAAATACCCGAAAAGGATATTACCGTAATACAACTCATATCAAACTCGCTCCCGGCGATTTGGTCGCTGTCGAGGCTTCGCCCGGTCATGATATCGGTGAGGTTACTCTCACCGGGCGTTTGGTCTTGATACAGATGAAAAAGAACAATGTAAAGATCGATAATCCTGAGTTAAAGCGTGTCTATCGGAAAGCCAAACCCAACGACTTGGAAAAATTCGAAGAAGCTAAGGCGAAAGAGCATGATACGATGATTCGAGCCCGCAAGATTGCCGAAGATTTGCATTTGAATATGAAGATCGGCGATGTCGAATATCAGGGAGACGGTAATAAGGCCATCTTCTATTACATTGCCGACGAGCGGGTCGATTTTCGCCAGTTGATTAAAGTGTTGGCCGAAGCGTTCAGGGTGCGTATCGAGATGAAGCAGATCGGGGCGCGTCAGGAGGCCGGACGTATCGGGGGCTTGGGACCCTGTGGTCGTCAATTGTGCTGTTCGGGTTGGATGACCAACTTTGTCTCGGTAGCGACCAGTGCTGCCCGTTTCCAAGATATAGCCCTCAATCCTCAAAAGTTGGCCGGACAATGTGCCAAATTGAAATGTTGCTTGAATTATGAGGCTGATGCATACGTGGAAGCCCAGAAGCGGTTACCATCGCGAGAGATTCCGTTGGAAACGAAGATGAATACCTATTATCACTTCAAAACCGATATTTTCAAACGTGAGATGACTTATTCGACCGATAAGTCTATTGCCGCCAATTTGGTAACGATTTCTGCCGATAGGGTATTCGAGGTAATCGCTTTGAATAAGAAAGGAATAAAGCCCGATACATTGGAGTCGGAAGCCGGAGCTCGTGCTCCCGAACGTCGTGATTTCGAAGACGTGGTGGGACAAGATAGTTTGACTCGCTTCGATAAGGCGAAGAAAAATAAGAAACGGAATAATAACGGAGGTAATAACAATCGTCGTCAACAGTCGGGCGAGCGCAATAACCGTTCTAATAATAACAATCGGAATCAGAATAAGTCTTCCCGCGATGGAAATAAAAAGGGCGGAAATGACAATGGCAACCATACGGCTGCTGCTCGCAACGGTAGTGAAAACAATTCGTCTAAACCTGCCGCTTCCGATAAGAAAGAATAGATGGGCGTATGTGGAGGAACTTGGTAAATACAGGTATCGTTTGTCTTTTGTTGGGAGGCACGGTCTCTTGCGGGCGAACCGATGTGTATAACGAGTTTAATACCCTTCCTAAAAACGGCTGGTTCAAACGGGACGTACAACGCTTTACACCGGAAGTTCCCGATACTGTGAACCGGTATGATGTCTATTTGTCTCTGCGGCATAACGGAGATTATACGTATAGAAATTTGTGGCTTTTCGTTTCTTACAACGACGAGGGCGGAGTTTTGAAAACCGATACGGTAAATTGTGAATTGGCCGATGAGTTCGGACGATGGTCGGGCGGAGGTTGGGGCTCTTATTATCAGCAGGAGGTTTTGCTGAATGACGATTTCCGCTTTTCGGGCGAGAAGGAACATGTCTTCACTGTGCAACAAGCTATGCGGGACGATCGTATCAGAGGAATTTCCGACGTGGGGATTCGTATCGTTCCTCATGAAGAAAAATAATACAAAATCGAAGCACAACGATTCGGTAGAAAATCCGTGGGGGATAGGCTTGAATTTTAGAGATGAATTCTTTGTAAATAATCACATTTCGGACTAATCGATGAGGTTGATACGTTTCCTCTGTTGCGGATATTTTTTAACCTCTCCGTCACTGTGTGCTACCTTCCCTATATGGCTGCTCCACACAGAGGAGGAGGGAGACACATACCTCTCTGTTCCTGTTATCGAAGGTACTAACACTTCTCCCCTGTGTTTCCGTAGGGGAAATATAGGGGAGAGACAGAGGAGCGATAGCGACGAGGAGAGGGGTTGAAAAGATGGCATATAGTATCTTTGTAGAACTAACCCTTCCGTCCTTCGGACACCTCCCCTATATTTTGCGGTGCAAAACACAGAGGAGGAGGTTTAATACCTTTCTGCCACATTATTTTATCGAAAGAGAAGGATTACATTTACCCTTCTCCCTTGCCGTGTTCCGTAGCATTCGGGGAGTTGCGTTAGCAATAGGGGAGAGACCTCAGAAACGACAGTTTCTGAGGAGAGGGGTTAGATGGGTAAAAAACATAACTCCTCCTGATTTACCACGGAGTCATATCCTTGCTAAATTATCGACAGAGTCGTTATAACCGATAGGGCATATTCAGAAATGATAAGCCCTATTTTTGTCTATAAAAAGAGAGTTGCCCTTTACTCCCGCAAAAGGCAACCCAAGTTCTCAAAAATTAAAAGATGCAAATTGAGACTTTATATGATTGTTAATTCCCTTCCTGAAATTTTTGATTCATTTTCAACAGGTTTATCGTATAAGCTACTACATTTTGGGATTCTTGAATGACAGTGAGGTAAACGATTCCTACTTTGATGTAGGAGACTTGTTCCCGCATGTGACGTATTTCTTCCCGTTTGAGTACACCTAATTGATTGATGAGTATATTCCCTTGATTGTAGAGGGCGGCAAGATCTCCGAACGCATCTTTTTCGATCGATTGCCGGCTTTCCTCCAAGAACGATACGATCGATTGCGCTATCTCTCCAAAGCTGTCTTTCTGACTTTGCTCCAAAGGATTGAAATTATTGTCGGTATGTTCCAAACAAGGTTCGCAGGTCCTTTTTATGGAGTGGATAATGTCGTAAGAGAAATCGTTCCCTTGAAAATAATAGAGACCTTTTTCTAATCCTACTTTGTCATTCAAGTGGGAGACTCCTATGGTTCCCAAACGTTTTACTTGTTTGAAGTATCGCCGCTCTGTTTCTATATCGCCCATCGCTTTGCGCAGGGTTCTGTAACTTTCGTTGAGGAAACCGGTGGTGACTCGATGATATAGGTCGGCACTCCATTCGAGGACTTTGGCGAATTCTTCCCGGCTGAATTTTCTCAATAAGACAAGTGCTTCTTGCTTGTCTTTGTTGGCGACCATTTGTTGTGCCAGCGAGCTGTTTTTTTCTTGTTTTAGTTTTTTATTGTATGATATTTGGCTGTGTATGAGCATATAAGCGGCTAATGCTCCCAACAGGATAATAGCGATACTACCTCCGAAATAGACAATCATCGTCACTGTAAAACAAATCAAAAAAGCGGCTCCGGCCGTGAGAAACCAACCTCCGATAACGGAGATGACTCCGGTGATACGGTAAACGGCACTATCGCGTCCCCAAGCTCTGTCGGCAAGAGATGTACCCATAGCAACCATAAAGGTGACATAGGTAGTGGATAGGGGTAGTTTCAACGAGGTTCCCAGTGCGATCAACAAGCTGGCAAGCACCAAATTTACCGAGGCTCTAATTAAGTCGAATGCCGCACCGTGTTCGAGTATGACTTCGTCTTTGTCGAATCGGGCGTTGAGCCAAGTTCTGGCTTTGGGCGGTATGTTATTGACAATAAAAGAAGATGTATTTGTTGTCATGCGCACCAATTTACGAGCGATGGGAGAAGTCCCGAAACTTTCTTCTCCGGCTTCTTGGCGGGATAGGTCGAGAGAAGTTTTGATTACGTTATGTGCTTTTTTGGAGGTGAGCAGGGCGACAACCATAATTATACCTGAACCGATGAGGAATATGGAAGGCGTTGAAGCCGAATCGAGAAGAGAGGTCATCAAGTACTGATCGGGACTGACGCCGTTGCTGTTGGCGATGTAGTCGTGGTAGGTCGAATAACCGGCCAAAGGCATACCGATAAAGTTGACTAAGTCATTTCCCGCAAAAGCTAATGCCAGAGCAAAAGTTCCCAACAAGACGACTATTTTCAAAATGTTTATGCGACACCACATGAGTACTTGCATGAGTATTGTCGTGCATAGGAAGCAACAGCCTAAAAGTATTTGTGTGTTGTCGTGAATCCATTGGCGGTTTTCGGGAGTCATCAGCGTGGACTCTTTTAATCCCTTGATAAGTATGAAATAGATGATGGAGGTAGCCGCGAATCCGCCGAACAGCGCACCGAAGTATTTTAACTGTTTCTGGTAATTGAATTTGAAAATCAAGCGGGCGATGTATTGTACCAAAACACCAAAGAAGAAGGCGATGGCTACGGATACGAAAATGGCTACGATTACTTGCAGAGCTTTGTCTGTATTGATGAGGTCTCCCATTTGCAAGGCTCCTGCGCTATTTATCGTTTTCACGATAGCCAAAGCAAATGTGCCGCCTAACAATGCGAATATCATCGATACGGTGGTCGATGTGGGAAGTCCCATCGTATTGAATATGTCGAGTAAAACTACATCTGTGAGCATGACCGCCAACAAGATACTCATGATTTCGTTCATGTAGAAATATTGGGGCTGATATATTCCATGCCGTGCGATATCCATCATACCGTTCGACATGGAGGCTCCTACAAAGATTCCTATTGCGGCGACCGCCATAATTACTTTGAAGGGGGCTGCTTTTGCCCCGATAGCCGAATTGAGGAAGTTGACGGCATCGTTACTGACTCCCACCGATAAATCGAAAATGGCGATGAGAAAGATAAAAATAACGATGATCAGATAGAACGTTTCCATAATGTCCAATTTGCATGTTTTTTCACTCGCAAAGAAACGATATTGATGTTACAGAAGCGTTACAAACATGTATCTATCTTGTTTCTTTTCTTCGATTTTCGTCGGTGGAGTGCCGGAAATTCGAGCAGGAGATTCTGTAAGAGGCAAAAATGTCCTCGGTAATTGTTCGATTACTTTCGGTATCATGGCTTTCTCAATAGACTATCTTCGTCGTAACTCGATTTTGTAAAGCTCGTTAAGGGTTGCTTTCATTCGAAAGTTGGATTATATCCAGAATTCTATAATCGTATTTGAAACAGTTGAGTCCTATGCGAATTTTCCTCTCTTTCCCGGAAAGATTCGGACGAATTGTAATATTGTTTTTGACCGGTAGAGTGGCCGATGAGATGATAATTTCTCCCCAGTCGTAGGAATAGTCTGCCCTGTCGTTGTATAAATCATTTTCTACTCCGTTCAGGTAGCATTCCACACCGTTTACTTCGAACCAGTTGACGAGGCAAAAAGGATTTTTTTCTTCTGCACTATAAACAGTTAGCTGCCCTCCTCCCGCCGGTATCGTATATTCGTCTCGGGTCGTTTGTGCCAAATCTGTACTTTCGATTTTCAAAGCGACCGGATTGAATTTTTCTTCTTCGTTAATAAAAGTACAACCGGAGAATATCACGATATTTGTGAGTATCAGTAGCGTTCCAAGTATTTTTTTCATGAGCTTCCGAATGAAAGATTACTACTTAATAAATGCCAATTGTGTGAATTACTGCATTTCGAGCTTTGCATTTATTACGCTTTTCCATATCTAAACGGATTGTCGATGGACTATTTCTTTTTGCTTTTATTCTCTTTTTTTATCGAACCTGCCGATTTTTTCGATTTACTTGCATTCTTCGTTTCTCCGGGTTCGGGCTTTTTCCATCTTAAAATCTGAGCTGTCCGTGCCGGGAGGTAGAGCATGAGCCATTCTTTGTTGTCTTTTTCGAATAACGGATCGTGTCGGGTGAGGTGTTTCACTTTCATATCGATGAGTCCGTATCCTCCGAATGCAGGATCGTCGCTACTGAGTATGTGTTCGTATTCTCCTGTCGGGGCCAAAATGCCGTATCCGTTGAAGGATTTGAACGGGTGGAAGTTGAATACGAAAAGCAGATCGTCGCGCAGGAATGCGAGTACTTGGTCTCCGTCGTTTTCACAGAGTTTGACAATAGGGGTTCGTTCGAATTTTTTCTTTTGGCTTATGATGTGAATCATGGCTTCGTCGAAGGCTCCGAGGTATTGATATTTCAAATCGTTTCGGTCTACGAGGTCCCATTGCCGACGGGCGTATTTATAGGACCAGCCGTTTCCTTGACGCGGAAAATCGATCCATTCGGGGTGGCCGAATTCATTTCCCATGAAGTTGAGGTAACCGCCGTTGATGGTCGAGAGGGTTACCAGCCGTATCATTTTATGCAGGGCCATGCCTCGATCTACGATCAGATTGGTATCTCCCTTGCTCATGTGCCAATACATGACGTCGTCGATGAGCCGGAAAATAATGGTTTTATCGCCGACCAGTGCTTGGTCGTGGCTCTCGGCATAATTGATGGTCTTTTCATCGGAACGCCGATTGGTCAGTTCCCAAAATATGGCCGTGGGTTTCCAGTCCTCGTCTTTTTTCTCTTTAATGGTCTTTATCCAGAAATCGGGTATTCCCATAGCCATTCGGTAATCGAACCCTATTCCTCCGTCGTTGAATTTCGCTGCTAATCCCGGCATTCCGCTCATTTCTTCGGCGATGGTTATCGCCCGCGGATTTACTTGGTGAATGAGTTCATTGGCCAGAGTGAGATAAACGATGGCGTTGTCGTCCTGCCCTCCGTTGTAATAGTCGTCGTACGAACCGAAAGCCTGTCCCAAACCGTGGTTGTAATAGAGCATCGAGGTGACGCCGTCGAACCGGAACCCATCGAACCTGAATTCGTCGAGCCAGTATTTGCAGTTGGAGAGCAAGAAGTGGATTACATCGTTTTTTCCATAGTCGAAACACAAAGAGTCCCAAGCGGGGTGCTCTCGCCGGTGGTCGCCGTAAAAGTATTGGTTGTACGAGCCATCGAATCGACCTAACCCTTCGACTTCGTTCTTGACAGCGTGAGAGTGTACGATGTCCATAATGACGGCTATTCCCATTTTATGAGCTTCGTCGATGAGCGATTTCAATTCGTCGGGTGTCCCGAAGCGGGACGACGGGGCGAAGAAACTGGATACGTGATACCCGAAAGAACCGTAATAGGGGTGCTCTTGTATAGCCATGATTTGTATGGCGTTGTATCCGTCGGCAACAATGCGGGGAAGTATCTTTTCTTTAAATTCGGTATAACTGCCAACTTTTTCTTCCTGTTGCGCCATACCGATGTGACATTCGTAAATCAGTAGCGGGGAGGTTTGGGGGCGAAACGGCTTTTTTGAAAAAACGAAAGGCTTTTCGGGATCCCAAATTTGTGCCGAGAAGATATATGTTTCGGGGTCTTGCACGACTCTCGTGGCCCAAGCCGGAATGCGTTCTCCTTGTCCTCCGGGCCAGTGTACGGATAGTTTGTAAAAGTCGAGATGGTGTAACGTATCGAGTGGAAGTTTTATTTCCCATACTCCTCTGCCGATGGCCAATAACCGATATTCGGGGCGTTCTTTCCAGTTCGAGAAGTTTCCTATCAAATAGATAGCATTGG
Source organism: Barnesiella sp. B2-R-119 (assembly GCF_023656675.1). Classification (NCBI taxonomy): domain Bacteria; kingdom Pseudomonadati; phylum Bacteroidota; class Bacteroidia; order Bacteroidales; family Barnesiellaceae; genus Barnesiella; species Barnesiella sp. B2-R-119. The sequence goes on along the minus strand of NZ_JAMOKL010000003.1, from coordinate 399,726 downwards.
CATTGGGCGCCCACTCCCGAAATACCCAGTGGCCGTTTTCTTTATGTAATCCGAAGTAAAGATAGCCGTCGGCAAAATCGGAAAGGTTTCCTGTTCCTCCGGTTAGTTCCGAAATTTTTTCCACGGCACGATTGTGCCGGCCTTCGATAGCCTGTTTATAAGGAGCCAGCCACGGGTCGTTTTTTATCAGTTTCAGAGTTTTCATAGGGCTGTATTTTAAGGAGGAATATAAAGAGCGATGCAGTTACTGCTTCTGCCCGTTGTTTCTGTACAAAGAAAAAACAAATGACCCGATGTGAAAATTTTTTGCACGGCCGGGCTCGATTTCCTTTGCATCACGTGCAAATATAATGAAAGTCGAGCGCAGAACAAACAAGTTTATTTATTTTTATATCGAATGTGCTTTTTGTATTCGGTAAGTTTAAATATATGAAAATTGATGCCGGAGACGACCGTGTGGTCGAAAAATCGACTTTGTGTTTCCCCCGGAGGTTATTTTCGGTGTGTTTTACTTCGATGGACAACTTTCTTTATCTTTATTCCTTCGGGGAAATTTGTCACTGACGGGAGGTGTGGCGGTTCGACCGGCGTATGTGGGGTGGGTTTTGCGACAGCCGTATTCTGTATTTTTTTCGGTTCAATAGTTTCGGTTTTTTCTCCTTCGTGTGGAACTGTGTTTGTTGCCGTTTCTTTCCCGTTTGTCATCGGTTGGATTTCGTTAGAGACGGGAGTAACCTCGGCAGAGTCTTTGGGGGTGTATTTGCGAGCATAACGTTCGAGGGTGTTAATGCTGCTCATGAGCGTTTTCACTTCTTTGGGATGCTGCATAATATCGAGTTCGAGCAATTGTGCGTAATAACGCAGCAATACTTGATTGCGTAACAGTTCTATTTGCATACGGCTATTTGCCAGTTCCCGGGTGAATTTCTGTTCTTGTGTTTCCATACTTTTTTTGAGGCAAATGTATGGTCGGGGCATTCGCATTTTATGGCATGATTGAATTTTTTTACCCGATCGGTATCGGGTAAAAGTAGGGAGGAAGGGATATGTCCGATAGAAGCAGACTGATGAGATGTCGTTTTTCAATACCATAAGCAAGAATGATGTAGTATTTCTAACCCCTCTCATCGTCGCTACCGCTCCTCTGTCTCTCCCCTATATCGCTAACGCAACTCCCCGTAATACTACGGGGCACGGCAGGGGAGAAGTGTTAATACTTTTGATGACAGGAACAGAGAGGTATGTGTTTTCCTCCTCCTCTTTGTGGCGTCAGCAATAGGGGAGGTGGCACGCAGTGCCAGAGGGAAAGTCCGAGAGAAGATTTATGTCGTTATTTCGGTGCGATGTTCAATTCGAACGGAGTATCGGGCGTATATCCGCTACGGATTCTCCACTCTTGCGGGTAGAGGTTGTTGGTTCGGTTGCCAAGATGTTTTGCCCAGCCGAGGGGAAATCCTTCATAGGAGACAAGTATATATCCCCGGGGTAAGTCGGTGGGCAGGAAGAGGCTTTCTCGTCGGAGGTAGGCAAGGGCTGTGTCGAGGGAGGCCTCGTAGCGGACGACTTGGCTCGTGTCGAAAGCTGTGGAGAGTGCCAGCGAGATATGTGGCACGTAGTCTTTTCCTTTGAGCGTGGCTACGGTGATACCGGCGTGCAACAGGTCGAGATTCCGGTCGAGGAGTTTATAATCGGTTGTATACTCGGCCGGGATAGCGATAATTTTCTCTTCGTCGGATATGAATGTATAGCGGTCGGGGTTGGCAACGAGAAGCCTCCATTCATCGGGTATAGCTATTCGGGGTGTTTTATTTTTTTTGTTGCGTTTCTCTGTCTTTTCGGCTGTCGAGAGGAGAGCCTCTCGTCGAGTTTCACCGGGTTCGCCCGGTTTCCGAAGGATTGCCATAAAGAGACCTTCGCCCCGGGTACGGTGGGGCATGAAGCGATAGGCGGGCAGATCGCCAACGAGTGCAGGCGTTATGTTCCAAGCTGGGTCGATATCGACTGTGAGAGGTATGGCCCCGAACTTTTTTCGGAGGAAACCGATCATCTCCTCGTTTTCTTCGGTGTTGTAGGTACAGGTGCTGTAAATGAACAATCCGCCGGGGCGTAGAGCGTTCCACACATCGGTGAGAATGGCGCGCTGTCGCTCGGCGCAATGCGCCACATTCGCCGCTGACCACTCGGTGATGGCGGCGGGGTCTTTGCGGAACATACCTTCTCCCGAACAAGGGACATCGGCGGCAATGATGTCGAAGTATTCTTCGAGTGCGCCGAATGCCGAGGCTTCGTTGCGGGTGACTATGCAATAGGGCGATCCCCATTTGACAATGTTTTCGGCGAGGATATGCGCCCGGTTGGGTATGACTTCGTTGCTGACGATTAAACTGCCGACCGGGAGCGACGCAACGGCATCGGTCGATTTTCCACCGGGTGCGGCACAAAGGTCGAGATAACGGACCGGCTCATGAACGTATTGCCGTATTACCCGATTGAGGAACATCGATGCCGCTTCTTGTACGTAATAGGCTCCGGCGTGAAGCCGGGGGTCGAAGGTAAACGTTGGCCGGGAAGAGAGATAGAACCCATGTCGAGCCCAGAGAACCGGATCGCCTATCGTGCCTGTCGGAGTACTTTTCGAAGGGTTGAGCCGTATGCTTGTCGGAGATTCCGATTCGAGGGCCTCGGCAAAGCGGGGATAGTCGTCGCCGAGTAATCGGCGGGTACGTTCGATAAATGGGGCAGGCAGGTCTGTCATAACAGTTTCTGTTTTTCTCTTTGGGCAAAAATACCTATTTTTGTCGAACGGTGAAAATGGGTTTTGCCGATAAATCGAATTTGTATGCTCAAAACCGCATTATATCTGATTCCTGTTCCTCTGGGCGATACGCCGGTCGAGCAGGTGCTACCTTCTTATAACCGCGAAGTAATAGCCGGGATACGTCACTTTATCGTAGAGAATGTGCGTTCGGCTCGACGGTTTCTCAAAAAATCAAATCCCGATATTTGTATCGACGACTTGACGTTTTATGAATTGAACCGTCACACGGAGGCGACGGAGGTGTCGGGTTTTCTCGAACCGTTGCGGCGGGGATATGCGACAGGCGTGATTTCGGAGGCCGGTTGCCCGGCTGTGGCCGATCCGGGGGCCGATGTTGTGGCGATCGCCCAGCGGGAGCATTTGCCTGTGGTTCCATTGGTGGGCCCTTCGTCGATATTGATGTCGCTGATGGCTTCGGGATTCAACGGGCAGAGTTTCGCTTTTCAGGGTTATCTGCCTATCGAGGCGGGAGAACGGATAAAGAGAATCAAGCAGCTCGAACAACGGGTATATGCCGAAGGGCAGACGCAGATATTTATCGAAACGCCTTATCGTAATCATAAGATGATAGAGGATTTGGTGCGTGCCTGTCGTCCTCATACGAGGTTGTGCGTGGCGGCGGGTATTTCTTGCCCCGATGAAAGTATTCGTACGCTCTCGTTGGGTGAGTGGGCGAAGACGAAGTATGATTATCAGAAAACCCCTGCCATTTTTTTACTTTATAAGTAGATTTTTTCCCTTTGATTATAGAGTTTAACCCCTTCGCCCTGTGGGTACTCCCCCTATATTTCCTTGCGGAAACACAGGGGGAGAGGGGGATGCCCTAATCCGCTCTCTCTGCTGTGGTTATTTTTTTTCAACCCCTCCGTCTTGTGGACACCTCCTCTATATTTTGCGTTGTAAAACACCCCGTAAGGCTACGGGACACGGCAGGGAGGAGGTTAATACCTTTCTGTTTTTTCAACCCTTTTGTTTCTTCGTGACACTTTATCCTATATTTTATTTGCCACAAAACACCCTGTAATGCTACAAGACACGGCTGGGGAGATGAAGGACAATCTCTATTGGCAGAATCGTTTTTTTTTGCCTTTATGCTTCGTCGGAGATCGAAGAAATTTAAACGGATTCTAAATATCTTACCTTCGATAATTTTCAATTGTGCCGTTAAAAAGCTATCTTTGTGCCCCGAGGAGAAAAAAGGATATGAGCTTACAATTTCTAAGCCTTGCCAGCGGCAGTAGCGGCAATTGTTATTATCTGGGAAACGAGGAGTATGGCATACTGATCGATGCCGGCAAGGGTGTGCGGACGATCAAGAAGGTTTTGAAAGAGTATGGTATCCCTTTTGAAAAAATCGTTGCTCTGTGCATTACCCACGACCATGCCGACCATATCAAGGCGGCAGGGACATTAGGCGAAAAATACGGCATACCCATTTATACCACCGAGGCCATCAAGAACGGAATGAATCGTAATTATTGTATGGTCGATAAAATTTACAGCGCTCATCGGCCTATTGTAAAAGAGATTCCGTTCAAGATCAAGGATTTTACGATTACAGCCTTCGAAGTACCCCATGACGGGAGCGACAACGTAGGCTTTTTTATTTCTTACGGGAATTTGTATTTTGCTTTTGCGACCGATTTGGGGCATATCACGCCTACGGCAGATAAATATTTGCGGCAAGCTAATTATCTGGTCATCGAATCGAATTACGATGAGGCGATGTTGCGTAACGGTTCTTATCCTCTTCATTTGCAGAGACGTATCCTTGCCGATAGCGGCCATATGGACAATGCCCGTACGGCCGAATATTTGGCTCGAATCTATACGCCGGCTTTGCGAAATATTTTTCTATGTCATCTCAGCGGGGATAACAATCACCCTGAACTGGCTTATAAGACGGTGGAAAACCGACTTTACGAGGAAGGCATACGAGTGGGTAAAGATGTGGAGTTGGTGGCACTTACCCGTAATCACCCGTCGGAGCTTTATACGTTTGAAGAGTCGGAAAGAATGGATTGGAACAGTGCGGTTTCGGGAGAAGATGACTGTCTTGGATAGCCGGATCGTTTGCCGGAGTGTCAAAAATAGTGGTTGCGAGAAATTTTTTTGAATAATCGTTTGCCGGTTTCTCGAAAAGAGTTACCTTTGCACCCGTTCCGTCTAAGAAGTCGACTCCGTAGCTCAGTTGGTAGAGCAAATGACTCTTAATCATTGGGTCGAGGGTTCGAGTCCCTCCGGGGTCACAGAAGCGCTTGCAGAAATGCAGGCGCTTTTTTTGTAAAAATTCGATAACAGGAACAGAGTGATGTATCTCCCTCCCCCTATATCCCGTAGTATTACGGAGAACGGTGTTAGCTATATATGGGAGAGAATATACAAGAATAATCCCCACTAAATTTTTACTGACCTATTTTTTCCTAATATGCAAATGGTAGGCTGCATCTTCTGTATTATGTATGGTAAAGAGTAGGCTTTGCCATAAAACAAAAAACACCTGCAAGACTGATTCTTACAAGTGCGGACATATATAGTTGTTTTTGGGGTAGTGGGCGTTGACGGATTCGAACCGCCGACCCTCTGCTTGTAAGGCAGATGCTCTAAACCAGCTGAGCTAAACGCCCTTGTTTTCTTGAGCTTTCGCTCAACAAGGTTTTGTCCAAGATTTTGTGGGCGTTGACGGATTCGAACCGCCGACCCTCTGCTTGTAAGGCAGATGCTCTAAACCAGCTGAGCTAAACGCCCCTGTTTTCGTAGGCTTTCGCCCCACAGGGTTTTATCCGGGATAGTGGGCGTTGACGGATTCGAACCGCCGACCCTCTGCTTGTAAGGCAGATGCTCTAAACCAGCTGAGCTAAACGCCCGGATAGTTTGCCGAAAAGCGTTGCAAAGGTAATACTATTTTTTTATCTGCAAAACAAAAAATGAAATTATTGTGTAAAAATTGCCGGGGAAATCGTATTTTTGTACTCTATTTCAAATAAAAGACTATGGAATTATCATCACTCACGGCCATATCTCCTGTCGATGGCCGCTATCGCAATAAGGTGGAAAATTTGTCGCTTTATTTTTCGGAATGGGCACTTATCCGGTATAGGGTACGGGTCGAAATCGAGTATTTCATTGCATTGTGCGAATTGCCGCTGCCTCAGCTCTCGGGGGTAAATCCTGATTTATTCCCGGCGTTGCGCAAGATATATGCCGATTTTACGGAGGCCGATGCCGAAAAAGTGAAGTCGATAGAGTCTGTTACTAATCATGATGTGAAGGCTGTCGAGTATTTCATCAAAGAGAAATTCGACGAATTGCATTTGGAGGCTTATAAAGAGTTTATCCATTTCGGGTTGACTTCACAAGACATTAATAATACGTCGGTTCCTCTTTTGTTGAAAGAGGCTTTGCACGATTGTTATTTCCCGGTGTTGAAAGATATGCTGGCTATTATCAACCGGTATGCCGAGGAATGGAAAGATATTCCCATGCTTGCCAAAACTCACGGGCAGCCGGCATCGCCCACCCGTCTGGGGAAAGAGATACGGGTATTCGGCTATCGGTTGGAGCGGCAGATGGCTTTGCTCGAATCGGTTCCGGTGAGTGGTAAGTTTGGAGGAGCTACCGGTAATTTCAATGCTCATCGTTTTGCTTATCCCGATATCGACTGGCCGGCTTTCGGGAACAGGTTTTTGAAGGAGCGGTTGGGGATAGACCGGGAGGAATGGACCACTCAAATTTCGAATTACGACAATCTCGCCGCTCTGTTCGATGCATTGCGCCGTATCAACACGATTGTGATAGATCTCGACCGGGACTTCTGGCAATACATTTCTATGGAGTATTTCAAGCAGAAAATCAAAGCGGGAGAAGTGGGGTCGTCGGCAATGCCTCACAAGGTGAACCCCATCGATTATGAAAATTCGGAGGGGAATCTCGGAATAGCCAATGCCATATTGGACCACTTGTCTTCGAAGTTGCCGGTTTCGCGCTTGCAACGCGACTTGACCGATTCGACCGTGTTGCGGAATGTGGGTGTTCCTTTGGCTCATACGTTAATTGCCTTCCATAGTACAATCAAAGGCTTGAATAAACTGTTACTGAACGAACCGGCTATATATCGCGATCTCGATCAAATGTGGAATGTGGTAGCCGAAGGTATCCAGACGATTTTGCGGAGGGAGGGTTATCCTCACCCGTACGAGACTTTGAAGGCTTTGACACGGACGAATACGGTAATTAATGCCGACTCCATACGGGAATTTATCGATACGCTCGATGTTTCGGAATCGGTAAAAGAGGAATTACGAAAGATAACTCCTCACTCATATACCGGGTTTTGATGAGGTGGGGAAGCCTCGCAAGATTAGATGAAAAATAAAAATGAGACTTGTAACCGAAGGAGAATAAGAGAGCCTCTTATTCTCCTTCGACATTTATCGCATGTCGGTTCTGTATTGGGTTCAGCAGAAAATCAGAAGGAATAGACATGAATTTTAGCGATGAAATTCTTGACGATAGCAACAGTTCGATCTCTTCGGCGAAGGATTGGGAAAGATAATGTATTATGTTTTTGAAGGCTTAATCCTCTTGCCCTTCGGGCACTCCCCCTATCTCATCTGCGATGAACAGAGGGAGGGTGTTGATACTTTGATATGTTTCCTCTGTTGCGGATAATTTTATTTAACCCCTCTGTCCTTCGGACACCGCCCCTATATTTTGCTGTCGCAAAACACCCCGTAATACTACGGGACACGGCAGGGAAGAGGTTTTAATAATCTCACTCCAATCCCTCACTGTTCTAAAAAAAAGGCTGAAATGTCCGGCAATGCCACATAGATACAATAGGAAGAAAAGGTTAAAATGGTAATTCTCATTTCGGCACAGGGATAGATTTTACTCTTCTCTCCTGTGTTGCATAGCGATAGGGGAGCGGCCGAAGAAACAGTCGTTTCTGAGGAGAGGGGTTAAATATGCAAGGACAATCTTCACTGATTCCCGTATTGAGTATGTATTTATTGCTTTGAACGGTTGTAAGGCAGATTCTTTGCGAGCCGGACGAACAAAAGGCCCGAGCTTTTGTTTTTTTAAGCAGAAAATAACAACTTATTCGATTGTAATAGAAGCAAAATGAAAAATCCTTCGTATCTTTGCAACGTGTTTACAAACATAGGCTGCGGCTCGATAGTAAATTTGTTTTTACTTTCGGTTTGCACGAATTTTTGTTTATGAGAAAAAAGAACTATCATTTATAACAGATGTTTTTAATAGGCCGAGAGGCTTGTATTTTTAATTACAAACAATTTCTATGGAAAGCGAAAAAAGAGCTAAGCGTCCGCGCATCGGAATGTCGAACCGCGAAGGTGCGACCGAGCGATATGAAAAAGTAGAGTACAGAAGAAATGGAGGAGAAGAGGGACACTCCTCGTACAGTGCGAATGCGGAAAGACCATACTATCCCCGCAATAACTATGGAGATGGAGGAAATCGTTCTTACGGCAACGAACGTCCTAACAACTATGGTAATCGTCAGGGAGGGTATAGCAATAACCGTCAGGGCAATTACGGAAACAACCGTCGGAACAATAACTACAACAATACTCCGAGGTATAATCAGGATTATAATCGTAATAACGAAGTGGGAGAGGGGTTTCAGCAGCCTTACGGGGAAAGTGAGAGACCTCGTTATCCGAAGCAAAACAATCGCCCGGGCGGATATAATAACCGGGGGTATAATAATCGTGGAGGATATAATCAGAATCGCCAGCAACCGCGTCGGAATAATAAGGTGTTCAGCCGCCCGCAGCGCATCGAATATGAGTTGCCGGAGGTGGATCCGAATGAACCGATTCGTCTGAATAAATTTATGGCTAATGCAGGGATCTGTTCCCGTCGTGAGGCCGACGAATTTATTCAAGCCGGAGAAGTGTTGGTCAACGGGGTTGCCGTGACCGAACTGGGAACGAAGATTACCCGTAATGATACGGTGACATTCCGTGGCAAGGTGGTGACTTTGGAACGCAAGATTTACGTGTTGTTGAATAAACCTAAGGATTGTGTGACTACATCGGACGACCCGCAAGGACGGCTCACGGTGATGGATATCGTGCGTAACGCTTGTACCGAACGTATTTATCCGGTGGGACGTCTTGACCGCAACACGACCGGTGTGCTACTGCTGACGAACGATGGCGACCTTGCATCGAAACTGACGCACCCGAAATTTATCAAGAAAAAGATATACCATGTGTGGCTCGACCGAGATGTGAGCGAGGAGGATATGCAACGAATCGCCGATGGTATAGAATTGGAAGACGGCCCTATACAGCCCGATGCCGTAAGTTATGCCAACGAGACGGATATGAACCAAGTGGGTATCGAGATTCATTCGGGTCGGAATCGTATCGTGCGTCGTATTTTCGAAGCCTTAGGGTATCGTGTGGTTAAACTCGACCGGGTTTATTTCGCCGGGCTTACCAAGAAGAACTTGCAACGGGGACGTTGGCGTTACCTCACTCAGCAAGAGGTGAACATGTTGCAGATGGGTTCATTCGAATAAGAAATGTTTATCACGTCCCGAACGGTTCTCCGTACGGGGCGATGCTTAAAAAAGTGTACAATTATATAGGAAAGTATGGAAACAATGAAAAGAACCAAAGTCGTCGATGCATTTGATGCATCTCTTTACGGGACAAAAGTGAATGTAAAGGGTTGGGTGCGTACGCGCCGTGGCAATAAAAATGTGAACTTTATTGCCGTGAACGACGGTTCTACCATTAAAAATATACAGGTCGTGGTGGATCTCTCCAAATTTTCGGAAGCGGAGATGAAACCGATAACGACCGGTGCTTGTATTAGTGTCATCGGTACATTGGTGGAGTCGCAAGGTAAAGGTCAGCAGGCCGAGATACAGGCCGATAGCATAGAACTTTACGGTGGCGCCGACCCCGATGTATATCCGTTGCAGAAGAAAGGGCATACGCTGGAATTTTTACGGGAAATCGCACATTTGCGTCCTCGTACGAATACATTTGGAGCAGTGTTGCGTATCCGTCACAATATGGCTTATGCCATTCACAAATATTTCAACGATCGGGGATTTTTCTATTTGAATACTCCGTTAATTACGGGTAGCGACTGCGAAGGTGCAGGTGCTATGTTTCAAGTAACGACTCTCGACTTGAACCAAGTACCTAAGACCGAGGACGGAGCGGTGGATTATAGCGAGGATTTCTTCGGCAAACCTACCAGCCTCACTGTATCGGGACAGCTCGAAGGTGAATTGGGTGCGATGTCTTTGGGCGCGATTTATACGTTCGGCCCTACGTTCCGCGCCGAGAATTCGAATACGCCACGTCACTTGGCCGAGTTTTGGATGGTAGAGCCGGAAGTCGCTTTCAATGAAATCGGAGAGAATATGGATTTGGCGGAGGATTTCCTCAAATACCTGATTCGTTATGCGCTCGATCACTGTCAGGACGACCTCGAATTTTTGTGCCAGATGTACGACAAGGAATTGATCGACCGATTGAAGTTCGTCGTGGATAACGATTTTGTGCGGTTGCCGTACACCGAGGGTGTGAAAATTTTGGAAGAGTCGGGCCATAAATTCGAATATCCAGTCTATTGGGGTGCCGATTTGCAGAGCGAACATGAGCGTTTCTTGGTAGAGGAACATTTCAAGAAACCGGTTATCCTCACCGATTATCCGAAAGAGATAAAGGCTTTTTATATGAAAATGAACGACGATGGCAAGACGGTTCGGGCGATGGACGTGCTGTTCCCCCGTATCGGCGAGATTATCGGAGGTTCGCAGCGTGAGGAAAATTATGATAAGTTGCTTGCTCGTATCGAAGAGTTGCATATCCCGATGAAGGATATGTGGTGGTATCTCGATACCCGCCGTTTCGGTACGGCTCCCCACTCGGGTTTCGGGCTCGGATTCGAACGGTTGCTGTTGTTCGTTACGGGTATGACTAATATCCGCGACGTGATACCGTTCCCTCGTACACCGAAAAACGCAGAGTTTTAAAGAGGTTTTTTTGTATAATTAAACGGGGTTACCTGTAAAGGTAACCCCGTTTTGTGATTTAGTAGAAAATTTGTGAGGATAGACTTGGATTTTAGAGATGAATCTCTGTCGACAACCTCATTCCGGATATCTTCGGAGAAGAATTGAGAAAGACAATATATTGCTTTTTGAAAGTTTAATCCCCTCGCCCTGCGGGTACTCTCCTTGTATCCCTTTATGGGAACACCCCGTAAAGCTACGGGACACGGCAGGGGGAGAGGGGGATGCCCTAATCCGTTCCCTCTTGCTGCGGGTATTTTTGAACTCCTCCGTCACTACGTGCCACCTCCCCTATCGTACGTGTGTGCGCAGGGCAGGAGGTTAATACCTTTCTGTTTTCCGATTCTTCCGTCACTATGTGTCTCCTCTCCCTATATTTTGTTTGGCGACATATACTCCATAGGGTTGCGAGAAACGGTAAGGGATGAGTTTCCCCTCTGCCGCATTATTTTGGAGAATGAGATGGAGATTGTATTTACCCTTCTCCCCTGTGTGGCGTTAGCCGTATAGGGGAGACATCGAAGAAACAACGGTTTCTGAGGAGAGGGGTTGGAATATACAAGGTCAATCCCTACTAATTATCGACTGAGCCCGTTTGGTCTCTGATGATATAAGATGATTATCGCTGCGATTGAATCTGATTCTGTTCAGGAAAGTGAGGTTGTTTTATTTGAATCTTTTTCCGTTCCAATGCAACACGATTGAATCTTGCAGATAGGGTTCGATACGATCGAATGATTCTTTGTCTAGATAGTTTGCCCATGACTGCCGGGCACATAGAGAACCGTCGGTAGCGAAGTTGTACTCCACAAGGAAAATGTCTACCGGACGTAACAAGTCTTCTTTTTTTGCCTTTGTCAAGCTATCGGGGAATTGGAAAAACTCTTCCCGTCGTATCTGGCGAATGCGTTCCGAAGCGGGGAGTTCCTTCCATGCAGTGTCGAAAAACCGTATGCGACTGTCTCCCGCCGGGGCATATACCGTATTGACAAGAGCGATAATCGTATCGTTGCCGGTTGTATCATACCACCGTATTTCCATTTTACTGCGTTTCGACAGGTCGATCGAGAGCAGGCTGTCTTGTAGCAGTGTCATCTCGGCTTTACCGCCGAGTTTCGTGACAATCTCGGCTTTCTGTCCGGCGTGCATCAAATCGATCAAGTCCTTCCTCCGGTTTATTTCGATAGAGGGGACGAGCGAGTCGGGCATGGCAATGAATAATTGCGCTACTGGTTCTATTGCCGATGATGTCAAGGTGACTATCGAGCATAAACAGAATAACAGATTCCTTAGTTTCATAACGATCGTTTGACACAAAAGTAATCATATTTGCTTCTGTGAGCCAAAAAAACAGCCGTAAATATTGTTACCGTTTTTTATTTTGTGCCGAGATAAAGGAAGAACATACCCAATAGGACGAGTATCAAATCGAACGATTTGCTACGGATATTTTTTTCTCGGAACAGGAATGCGCCGGCTATGAAGCTGACGACGACACTGCTGCGACGTACCATAGAGACGATAGAAATCATGGAGTCGGGGTAGCTGAGGGCGTAGAAATATACGAAGTCGGCACAAACGAGAAATAAGGAGATGAAAAAGATAGAGGGTTTCCAAACAAAAGGTGTGGTATGCTTACGTTTGGGATACCATAACACAAAGAGAATAACGGTCATCATCGCCATTTGATAGTAGGAGTACCATACTTGTACGGTCATTCGGTCGAAGCCGTGCGACATGAGATATTTGTCGTACAACCCGCTGGCCGCACCGGTGATTGTGGCGAGGACTATAAAGAGAATCCAGATATTGTGTTTGAAATTGATGCCTTCCTTTCTTCCGGAGAAGGATAGCATAATGAACGAGACGATCGCCAGAATAACTCCGATCCATTGGTAGAGATTCAGTTGCTCGCCGAAGATGAGTAATGCTCCTATGAGTGTGAGAATGGGTTGGGAAGCCTTGATTGGCCCGGCTATGGTGATGGGCAAATGTTTGGTGGCGAAATAGGCACAAGTCCATGATGTGAGGACGAGCGCCGCTTTGCCTATGATATAAATATGCTCGTGACCGGTGGAAGGGGGCACATAGAAGAGTGAATTTCGCATAAGTTCGGGAAACCCGTAGGAAAGGACAATACACGGGAGGAACAACAGACTGCAAAAACAGGTATTGAGAAAGAGTACAGGAATGACAGCGTTGTTGTCGAGCGATTTCTTTTTACAGACTTCGTAACAGCCTAATAGGAAAGCCGAGAGAAAAGCGAGTGATAACCACATCTTTTGTATCTTTTAGTTATATCTGTAAATCGCTTGCAAAGTTAGAAACTGTTTTAATTTTTACAAATAGATGTTTGGTGTAAGTGGAACGGGTGTCTGACTGAATGGGTCTCTTCGCCCCATCTTCTCCTGCTTATTTCCGATGAGATTGGGAAAGAGGGAGAAGATGGTAGATTAGGACTTTGTTTGTGTTGTTTTTTGAAAAGTCTATTGCAGATAGGTAGTGATTCGAAATAAAAAATGGACAAGTCCGTTTTGCCCTTTTCGTGCCTTGCGTTATCTTTGCATTTTACGAAAATAGACTGTGCCCCGGTGTAACCAAGTGAATTTGTTTCCACTCTCGGCTTGTACTATTTCTTTAACATACATCGTTGTAAATTATGGAGTTGCTATATATCCATTGGAATCCCGATCCCATATTGTTTTCGATTGCCGGCATTGCGATACGTTGGTACAGTATTTTTTGGTTTATCGCCATTTTGGCGGGCAGTCAGGTGGTTTATAAATTGTATCAATCGAAGGGTTTACCTGTCGATACGTTTCAGAATTTGTTTTTATACAGTTTCTTAGGTATTTTTATCGGGGCACGGTTGGGACATTGTTTGTTTTATGAGCCTGACTATTACCTGAGTCACCCGTTGGAAATCGTTTTGCCAGTGCACTTTTATCCCGATGGCGATTGGAAGTTTACGGGATATGCGGGATTGGCAAGTCATGGTGGAACGTTGGGGTTGATTATAGCCCTTGCTATATTTTGTCGCAAGACCAAGATTCATTATCTCGATATTCTCGATATGATGGGTATCGCCGCACCGTTGGCGGCGGGTTTCATACGGCTTGCCAACTTGATGAATTCCGAAATTATAGGTTTGCCCACCGATGTGCCGTGGGCTTTTGTATTCGAGCGTGTGGATATGCTCCCTCGTCACCCGGCTCAGTTGTACGAGGCTATCGCTTATTTTCTGTTTTTCTTGATTATGGTCGGGGTCGCTCGATATAAAAAGGATAATTACGGGCGAGGTTTTTACTTCGGGTTGTGTATTACTGTGATATTTTTGTTCCGCTTCTTTATCGAATTCTTGAAGGAGCGGCAGGTGGATTTCGAGAATGTATTGCCTATCGATATGGGGCAGATATTGAGTATCCCGTTTGTCTTGTTGGGGCTATATTTCGTAATCACGAAGCGGAAGAAAGCGGTTCGATAGGTGGTCGCGCAAGAGTCGTTGTCCGGGAAATTTCGAAAGAATTTCTTAGAGTTCTTTTCTCAAATAGATCATATCGACGAGCTGTTTCCCTCCTTCGAAGATGGGGTGCGGATAATTGTCGGTAAAGAAACGAGGAATACGATGGGAGTAGCGGAACCCACAATGCTCGTAAAAGGGTATCGTGAGAGGCGAGTCGCCTGTGCCGACTTGCAGTATCGTGCCGGGTGCGTTGTAGCGATTTTCTATGTATTCGATTAGCCGACGGGCATATCCTTGTCGTTGGAATGGCGGATAGGTGGCCAGATTTTTAATCTCGTAAAGATTTTTCCCTTCTTGTGTGATAACACAGGTACTTTTCAAATCGTCATCATACAAGGCGAACATTTCGCCGCGGTCAAGATAGCGGGCTATCATAGTTTCGCTTTCGTCGGCCAATAAAAGCAGGTCAAGAAAGTCGGCCTTGTTTTGTGTGATGTGTTTGATTTTCACAGGTCGTGTAAGGATTAACGAGGCAGGAAAAGGTGGTCTGGATAAACGATGTCGTGAAGAAAGAGCGCTTTGCCGGGGACCGAAGTTCCAGCGGCGCAACGGTTTTTTTGCTCGATGATATGGCCGAAGTCCTCCACCGAAAGTTTTCCCCGTCCTACATCGAGCAGCGTTCCTACGATGGCCCGCACCATGTTACGGAGGAAACGGTCGGCAGTGATGGTAAATACATGTCGTTCGCCTTCGGGTTCCCAGCGGGCGAATGTCACTCGGCAATTATTGGTTTTAACATCGGTATGCAGTTTGCTAAAACTGGTGAAATCGGTATATCGGTAGAGCTGTTCGGCCGCCGTATTCATTTTGTCGAAGTCGAGATCTCCCCGATAACGGCAGGCGAAGGATTCGATAAATGGTGATTTGTGATCTATTATGTAGTATTTGTAGGTGCGACTCAAAGCATCGAATCGACTGTGTGCTTCGGCAATGACGGGACGTATTTCGTAGACAGCTATGTCGGGCGGCAGAATACGATTGAGTTTGTCGGCCGTTTCGGTCGGATTGTCGAGGGGTATTGGAGCGTCGAAGTGGGCAACCATGAGTCGGGCGTTGACGCCGGCGTCGGTTCGTCCCGCTCCTGTCACCGGAGTTTCACGGCGGAGCAATGTGGCTAACGCTTTTTCAAGGACTTCTTGCACAGTGATTCCATTGGGCTGTATTTGCCAGCCATGATACTGCGCACCGTTGAAAGAGAGGTAGATGAAATAGCGTTGCATTTTTAAATAGGAATGGATTACCGGGAAACTCGTGTCCCGATAATCCATGTGAAAAGTTAGTCGTTTTCTAAATAGGTATATCCGTACAAACCCGATCGGTAGTTGGAGAGAAATTCTCTACCTTCTTCGGGAGTGATGATGCCGGCTTTCATAGACGAGGTTACCCATGTTTCCACACTGCGAACCAGTTTCTTGGGTGAGAACTGCACGTAGTCGAGGACTTCGGCCACCGTCTCGCCATCGATGACTTGGTCTATTTCGTAGCGGTCTTTGTACACGCTGACGTGCACGGCATTCGTGTCACCGAAGAGGTTGTGCATATCTCCCAATATCTCTTGATAGGCTCCCACGAGGAATACGCCTATGTAATAGGGCTCCTTGTTGTTGAGCGCATGTACGGCAAGGTGCGAGTTCGCTCCGTGCGACGAGATGAAATTATTGATTTTTCCGTCGGAATCGCAAGTAATGTCTTGTATGGTTGCCGTGCGGTCGGGGCGCTCGTCGAGCCGACTGATGGGCATGATGGGGAAAAGTTGGTCGATCGACCATGAATCTGGTAACGACTGGAACAGAGAGAAGTTGCAGAAATACTTGTCGGGCAGAAGTTTGGAGATTTTCCGAAGTTCTTCGGGAGCATGCTTCATGTCGGAGGCGATTTCGTTCACTTCGCGAGCCACAGACCAGAATAGTTGCTCTATCTGGGCACGGGTACGTAAGTCGAGCAGACCCAACCCGAACAGGTCGAGCGCTTCTTCCCGGATTTGCAGGGCATCATGCCACGATTCGAGCAACCGGGGTTGATTCATGTTGTCCCATATTTTATAGAGCTCGTCTACCAGTTCGTGAGGATTTTCACCGAGTTCTTCTTTCTCGTCCCATATCGGGAGCGAGGTAGTTTCCAGTACTTCGAATACTAGTACGGAATGATGGGCAGTAAGCGATCGTCCCGACTCGGTGATGATGTTCGGTTGCGGCAAATTGTTTTTAGCGCAAGCATCGACCAACGCCGAGACGGAGTCGTTGACATACTCCTGTATAGAATAGTTCATGCTGCTTTCGCTCGATGAGGAACGGGTTCCGTCGTAATCGACACCCAAGCCTCCGCCGATATCGACGAACTCTACATGGAATCCCATGTTTTGGAGCTGGACATAAAATTGCGAGGCTTCTTTGAGCGCATTTTTGATGCGTCGTATTTTTGTGATTTGGCTGCCAATGTGGAAGTGTATCAGTTTGAGACAATCGGTCATCTTGGCTTTTTCCAAGAAATCGAGAGCTTCTAACAATTCGCTGGAATTGAGCCCGAATTTGCTTCCGTCTCCTCCGCTTTCTTCCCATTTACCGCTGCCTGAACTTGCCAGTTTGATGCGAATCCCGATGTTCGGACGTATTTTCAAGCGTTTGGAAATATCGGCTATGAGACGTAGTTCGTTCAATTTTTCCACGACAAGGAAGATGCGCCGTCCCATCTTTTGAGCCAAAAGCGCCAGTTCGACGTAGTTTTCATCTTTGTATCCGTTACAGATGATGAGCGAGTTTTCATCGGTGTTGATTGCCAATACAGCATGCAATTCGGGTTTGGAACCCGCTTCCAAGCCGATGTTGAATTTTTTACCGTGACTGACGATCTCTTCCACCACCTGTCGCATTTGGTTGACCTTGATGGGGTAGATGATGAAGTTTTTGGCCGTGTAACCATATTCGTCGGCCGCTTGTTGAAAACATTTGGATATTTTCTCGATACGATTATCGAGAATATCGGGAAAACGTAACAATACGGGCGATGTGACGTCGCGGACTTGTAACTCGTCCATTAATTCTTTCAAATCGACCGATGTGCTTCCCTCCCGGGGCGTTACAGCGACGTGCCCTTTGTCGTTGATCGAAAAATATTTCAGGCCCCACCCGTTGATGTTATATAGTTCGGCGGAGTCCTCAATACGCCATTTTCTCATTTTTTATAAACGAATTGAATTTAAGGGGTTATAAAAAATATACGGAGGGCAAAAGTACGGATAATAATTGAATAGAGAAAGCAGAAACGGTTTCAAAATGCAATAATGTGCGATTGTACAAAGATTTAACCTTTTTCTGAGTATATTTATTGAACATTTTGCAGGTTATATCGATATAAAGAGAGTGGAATGCCACATTTTCCGTTATGTAAAATTAGTAAAAAAGTATGCGGTATGCATGTTTTTTATACTTGTTGATAAAGGGAGTCGGCAAAAATGTTTATCTTTGCAACGATTGTCGAAAACAAGTCGGACTGGCTGATAAGAAAAAGTCCTATTGATTTTGCTCGCAATCTTTTCACATGAGGAATTACTAACATTAATTTATTATAAGATGGTAAGCTACAAAGAATTAGGATTGGTAAACACCAAAGAGATGTTTGCTAAGGCTATCAAAGGCGGTTATGCAATTCCCGCTTTCAACTTTAACAATATGGAACAGTTACAGGCTATTGTCAAGGCTTCTGTTGAAACCAAATCGCCGGTAATTCTCCAAGTTTCGAAAGGCGCTCGTAACTATGCCAACCAAACATTGCTTCGTTATATGGCACAGGGTGCAGTGGAATATGCCAAAGAGTTGGGTTGCGAACATCCTCAAATCGTTCTGCACCTCGATCACGGCGATTCGTTCGAATTGTGCAAATCTTGTATCGATATGGGATTCTCTTCGGTAATGATCGACGGTTCTCACTTGCCTTACGAAGAGAATGTGGCTCTGACTAAGAAAGTAGTGGACTATGCTCACCAATTCGATGTAACAGTAGAAGGTGAGCTGGGTGTGCTTGCCGGTGTAGAAGACGAGGTAAGTGCAGAACATCACACTTATACCGACCCCGAAGAAGTAATCGATTTCGCTACTCGCACAGGTTGCGATTCTTTGGCTATCTCTATCGGTACTTCTCACGGAGCTTATAAATTCAAACCCGAACAATGTCATGTAGATCCTAAGACGGGTCGTTTGGTTCCTCCTCCTTTGGCATTCGACGTATTGGATGCCGTTATGGAAAAACTTCCGGGCTTCCCCATCGTATTGCACGGCTCGTCTTCTGTACCCCAAGAAGAGGTCGATACGATCAACAAATACGGAGGAAAATTGGATGCCGCTATCGGTATTCCCGAAGAGGAATTGCGTAAAGCTGCTAAGTCGGCCGTTTGTAAAATCAACATCGACTCGGACAGCCGTTTGGCTATGACAGCCGCTATCCGCGAGGTGTTTGCGACGAAACCCGCAGAATTCGATCCTCGTAAATATTTGGGCCCGGCTCGTGACAACATGGAAAAATTGTACAAGCACAAAATTGAAAATGTATTGGGCAGTGCCGGTAAATTGTAATTGAAGGATTTGATTACATACATAATGCCGCCGAGTTCTGAACGAGCTCGGCGGTTTTTGTTTTTAGGAGATAAAAAATGAGGTTAATTTGAATGGGCTCAGTAAGAAATCAGAGGGAGTAGTGTTTTTATATATCATTTAACCCCTCTCATCAGAAACTGCCGTTTCTTCGGTGTCTCCCCTATTGCCACACCCCGTAATGCTACGGGATACGGCAGGGGAGGAGGAGAATACCCCATAAGGCTCCGAAGGGATAAAACGGTTCAAAGTGATACTTTCAATCCTCTCCCTCTGCTCATCGCAGATGAGATAGGGGGAGTGCCTGCAAGGCGAGGGGGTTGAAAATATTATATAATCTTTGATTGAGGGGTTAGAGGTATAAAAGGAGAATCCCCACTAATTATCGACTTAGTCCTTTTAATCGGTTCTAATTGGTCGTATTGTTATTGTGCTTTATTGCTTTCCGGTAAAACTCGATAAAGGCAAGATTGTGTTTGTTGATGACATCTCTTGCATCGTGTGCAGAGAGGTTAATGTTTATTTGTTTGGTCTAAGGATATAAAAAAGGAAAGTTCTGCCGGAATCTCGATATCATAAAAAAAGGGGACTGATAGTATAACGATTCACATCGTTGTTTTTTCCGGCAGAACTTGTTCGTAATATCAAAGATGTCTCTTGTTTCTTTTTCCCTTGAAACAAGAGAAAATGTAAGTCTGAATACTCGGCAAAGATAGTGTTTTCGGAATTAAAAACAAAATTATAATTCTTATTCTACGTGCTGAAAAAAGGGGGTTCGTTTATAAAAATATGATTAAATAGAGGTATGTCGATAGATGGGACTTTCCGTATCTGGATAATTGTCATATTATTATGCCTATGTTACCATTCGTGCCTATGTCTAATAGGCGGTTGCGGCGAGTTAATAAGAAAATACAAGTCTTGTATAATTTTATATTTTCAGTCGGAAGCAAGGGCGTTTTACGCCCTAATACCGGCTATTATTTTTTCGGTTTCGTTTTGCAACCATAGGGCTTGCCGAGACTTTCTCCATTTAGCTGGGATAGGGGTATGGCGGTGTTTTGTGAAAATTTCGCCTGTAATGTTATCCGTATCCGGCGCACTCGCTGCATAGATCGCTCCGATCGCTCCTTTTCGGGGTGAGCTGATAAAGGGTCGAAAAAAAAGATTGGCTAACGGATCGACCCAAGAATGCATGGTGATCATGTCGGAATCGACGATACCGGGGTCGGCTGCATTTACCGATATTCCTTTATCTCGAATTTTCATGGACAAGTGTGCCGTGTATATGGTAAGGGCGAGTTTCGATTTTCCGTATGCCTTGAATCGTTTGTAGGTTCGGGGTGAGTCGGAGAAAAAAGAGGAATCTATTTTCCCGATATATCGGGTTAACGAAGTGGTCATGACAATGCGGCTCCCCGGGTGCATGAGCGGTATTAGCGACTCGGTGAGAAAAACGGTTCCTATGTAGTTGACGCCTATCGAGGTTTCGAATCCGTCGACGGTTTTACCGAAGTCCTTGCACATGACTCCTGCATTATTAACGAGTGCTTTTATGGAGATACCCGTTTCTGCCAGTTGTTTACAAAAATGGGATATGGATTGGAATGAGGCAAGGTCGAGCGGCAAGAGGAGAATATCGGAATTACCGGTTTTCTCTATGATTCGTTGTCTGATGGGTTGTGATTTGGCTATATTCCGGCAGCCCATGACGACAGGGAGGTTTTGGGCAGCGAGAGCTTCGGTAATGGTTTGTCCTATGCTACCGTTCGCTCCGGTAACTATGTAATAATCTTTATTCATCGAGCAGATGGTGTTTTACAAATAGCCGTATGGAGGTGGGCATAATAGATGCCAAAGGAATCAGCAGACGGTTGAATACTCCGGGGATAAGTTGTTTTTTGCCTCGGAACAGGGCTTTTAATGCTTTGCGAACCAAGCGCTCGGTTGTCATAAGGACTCCTAACCGAACTCCCAATTTCAGTAGGCCGGGTTTTAATCCGTATAATCCGGTGGCAACGCCTCCGGGACAAACGACTGTGGCTACGACTCCGTAGTCGCGCAATTCGTAGCCCAAAGCCCGGGTGAACACTCTGATATAGGCTTTGGTCGCTGTGTAGAGCGCTATGCCGGGATAGGGCGTCCAACAGGATAAGGAGGACATGTTGAGTATGTATCCGTGTTTCCTGTTACACATGTCTGCGGCGAAGAGGCGGGACAGGCGGGTAACTGTACCGATGTGCAGTTGGAGCATTGTTTCTATCTTCTTCGGATCGGTGTGTGTTATTTCCTGAAAAGAGAATATGCCTGCATTGTTAATGAGAATCTCTATTTGTATTCCTTTTTGTCGGCAGTGGTCGTAAAGTTTGTTTGCCGCATCGGGTTGGGCCAAATCCATGCAAATGGTTTCGACCGATACGCCACTGGTGTCGACAATCTTTTTTGCTTCCCGATCGAGGTCTTCCCTGTCGATACTCACCATCACCAAATTAGCTCCCTGCGCAGCTAACTGTCGAGCATATTCGAGCCCGATTCCCGAACTCGCTCCGGTGACGAGAGCCGTGTATGCCGAAAGATCTTTATTTCGTGGCATGGTGCATTTTCTCTATTTCCCGTGCGATACAAGGGGGAAGCTGTCCTTCCAAATGTTTGTGGCAGGCCATTTCGATGGAATACATGCGGGCGATACAATAGTTCGTATGATCGCACCCGCAACGTTCTTCGCCTTCGTTTTTCATGCGGTTGACAAAATCGGGTTCGTTGATGAGCGCACGTCCCATTTGTACGAATTCGAATCCGTGGTCGAGCACCTTTTCGATCGTCGGACGAGCTACCAAACCACCCACATAAATGAGGGGAAGTTTCAATGCTTTTCTAAATTCGAGTGCATCGTCCAGAAAATAGGCTTCTCGGAACGGGGATTTGGGTATCATGAATCGTCCGGCCAGTTTGACACCGTATTTTAGCCACCATGTTTTCATGTAATAAGTCATGGAGGTAATGGGCATTTCGCCTCGCATGACATACATGGGGGCTTTGCTGACGAACCCTCCGCTCAATACTAAGGCATGGGCTCCCAAGCGTTCGAGTTCTTGTGCGATGAGTATGCCTTCGTCGATTTCGATACCTCCCTTAAATCCGTCTCTCATGTTGGTTTTTACGATTATCGCCATATCGCTGCCGGCCGCTTTCATCACATTTTCCATGCATATGCGCATAAATCGCATGCGGTTGTCAAGCGAGCCTCCGTATTCGTCATGCCGCCGGTTGGTGTACGGGGACAGGAATTGGCTGATGAGATAACCGTGTCCGGCATGGATTTCTACGGCGTCGAATCCGGCATCACGTGCTGTATTGACGGCAGTGCCAAAGGCTTTTGCGACTTCCTCGATTTCGTCTTTACGCATTCCTCTCACAAATGTGGGGGAATAGAGGTTGAATCCGGTCGATGCCGATATGGGAATCTGGCCGGCTGTGCTGCGGTGCGACATATTGCCGCAATGTCCAAGTTGAATGGAGGCTTTGGCTCCCTCGTCGTGAATGGCATCTGTAATGCGTCGCAGCGGTTTGACGATTTCGGGTCGCATCCATAATTGATGTTTGAACGAGAGCCCGTTTCGGGTTACCGAAGCATAGGCCAATGTGGTCATACCGATACCCCCTGCCGCTACGCTGCGATGGTAGTCATAGAGCATTTCGGTGGGTGCGTTATGGTCGCACATGCCTTCGAACGCCGCTGAGCGGATTGTGCGGTTTCTCAGGGTTATCGGGCCTATCGAAGCCGGAGTGAACAGTATGGCCTGTTTTTGGGAATATTCGTTATCCATGTTGTCAATAGATGAAGGGTATTATTTTTTTTCGTTTTTCTTTTGTAAATTCTTCTCCGAACTCTTCTCTGTATCGCTTGTAAAGAGCCGCCGACCGTGGGGCGAGGTTGGCGAATGTCCACCAAGCGAATACGACTCCGGCCCATGACCAAGTGAGGATAGCGAATCCTACCCATTCGAGCCATTCTCCAAAATAGTTTGCCGAGGATACCCATCGGAACATTCCTCCCTGCGGTATGTAATGCCGTCGGTCACCGGGCTTGCGCAGGTGGCGTATAATGGAGTCGGATTGAATGTTGATAAACATTCCCGCAAAGAAGATAATAACTCCGATGATGAATTGCGGAGAATAGAACCATTCGGCAGTGTAGTAGTCTAGGGGTGAGATATAAAAGATCCAACCTCCTTGCATGAGTGCGTTGAGCAGGTTGAAGATGATACCCATACTCACGATACTGAGTGGCATGCGGCTATTCCCTTTAATGAGAAAGGGGAATATGAAAGAGCGTTGGAAATAATGAATTTGAAACAAGACGAGGAATGTGATTCGAATCGGGTCGAACCGGTATTCGTCGGTGGCGAAAATCCATAAGAAAATCATGGCGATAAATACCGGAGCTTCCATGACGATCCAGCCTATGCGATTGGAAAGTGATGCTCCCCATTTTTTATCGAAAAGCATACCGTAGCCCGCGTTGATAAAATGTAGCGCGATGAAAACGATAAGTGCCGTAACGGCCATGACGACGAGGAATGTATTGAATGTAGCCGTGTCCATTGTGTTTTTTCGATATAAGATAAATGAATAGTAATGTTTTTACAAAAATAACGCATGATGGGATAGGGGCCGAGTAAGACGAATATGTTTTTTCTCGTGTTAAACCGCTTCTATTTTCATACATATTGCAAAAATAATGAAAATTAAAGAGATCGTTTCCGATTTAAATACTTTTCTGAAACCCTCTGTATTTTTACATAAAGAAACATTTTTTGTTTCGAACAAAAAGCGGAATAGAAAGGTTTTATACAAAATGAGGACCTGTGAATATTTAAAAATAGATAATTGTCCACAATAAATCGAAGGAGGATTTAATTTTGTAACGTCTGACTTTGTGAAAATTAAGATGAAAAAGATGCGAAAACTAAGTTTGTTTATTATTTTGCTCGGTCTTTTGGAGCCGGTGAGTCTGAGGGCTCAACATGTGGAACCGATAGCTTTCGGCGATTTTGAACATTGGGTAACTCGTGAAATCAAGGAATCTGCTTTGTTGGGAGGAAAAACGAAGACTGTATACGCCATCGCTCCGACACAGTATATCAAAGGGAATAAAGCGTATCGGAACATGGGCGGTTCTCCCTGGGCGTCGTCGAATGTGATGGCGAATGTAATGGGGATAGTGAAAACCAGTAATACCGTACGACCGGAGAAACGTCAAGATGGCGGGACATGTGCTTGTATGGAAACCGTCATAGAGGATTGTCGTGTGTTGGGTATGATGAATCTTCACGTGTTGGTGAGCGGAAGTATTTTTTTAGGAGAGGTGAACGAGCCGATTCGTTCGACGAGTAATCCCTATGGCAAAATGGAAATGGGTATACCGTTCACCAAACGTCCCGTGCGATTGATTTTCGATTATAAATATAAGGCTTCGCCCGATGATTTCCGTACGGAATCGACCGGATTCAGTTCTCGGAAACAGTTGGCCGGAAGAGATAGCGCGGAAGTATATATTTTGTTGCAGCACCGGTGGGAAGATGAGGACGGAAATGTGTATGCTCGTCGTGTGGGCACTGGGAGAGAACGATATATAAAGAGTACACCCGATTGGGTTAACGGTCATAGTGTGCCTATTCACTACGGGGATATTACCGATAAGCCTTTTTACAAATCTTATATGGGGCTTATTCCCGAAGATAAATCGTATTATTGCCGAAACAGCAAAGGCGATATGGTTCCGGTGGTCGAAGTGGGTTGGGGAGAAGCCGATGAACCGGTAACGCACATGTTGGTAATGGCTTCGGCTACTTGTGGAACTGCCTATATAGGAGGATTGGGCAATACTTTTTGGATCGATAATATAGCGTTGGGGTATTAGACGGCGTAAATTATTCTCTCGCTATTTCTACGTTTATTGCACTGTTCTTTTAGTTTAGTAGGAAAACTGTGGGGTAGACATGAATTTTAGCGATGAATTGCTTGACGATAGCTACATTTCAGGCTCTTCGGAGAAGGATTGAGAAGATAATAAATTATGTTTTTGAGAGTTTAACCCCCTCGTCCTGCGGGCACTCCCCCTATCTCATCTGTGATGAGCAGAGGGAGAGTGTTGATACCTTGATACATTTCTTCTGTTGTGGATATTTATTTAACCCTTCTGTCCTTCGGACACCTCCCCTATATTTTGCGATGCAAAACACCCCGTAAGGCTACGGGACACGGCAGGGGAGGAGTGAGAGGCTGTCTCGTAATGCTACGGGACAAGCCGAAGGTGCGAGGGACAAGAGGAAAGGAGTCGAGAGGTTTCTCCTTTCGACTTTAATTCCGTAGTAAAGAAGTGCTTAATTTTGTTTGAAGATATAGATGATAACTCCTGTTTGATTGGAGGAACCCGTGCTGCGCTCGAATCGCGATTTGCGGGCGGCGGCTTCGGCGGATGCCCGCAACTTCGGGTTGGAGAATGCCGTGCCTTTGCTGCCGTTAACCGTAGCGATAGCACTGATGACTTTTCCTTGCGGATCCACGGTTATGGATATGGTGATGATACCGGCATCGTTACTGTTGTCGTATTCGGGATATGGTAATGAACCTACGAGTCCGCGTCCGCCGAGGTTGTATCCTCCATATCCTCCCACACCGGTTATTTCGCCGGTCGAAGAGTTACCGAACGGATTGCCCTGCGTGCCGCTTCCTTCGTCGCTATCGCCTCTGCTGCCGTCATTGGAAACTCCTTTCCCGAAAGCATTTTTGACTTGATTGGCTATGCGCTCGTCTTTTTTATTCTCTTGTATGGTTTTATCTTTTTTATCTTCTTTCTTTTCGATGTGTATGCTTTCCTCGTCGGTTTGAGTCAGTAGCTCATCTTCGTTTTCACGGGGACGTTCCGCCTCGGTTTGTTCGGGACGATCGGCATTCGATTCGAACATACCTGCCGATTCATCTACAAAACCTACTTGTACCAATACGCCGCTACCTGTGCCGATGGGTTCCTTTCCTAAGAAAGTGAGCCACAGGACAAACAGGACGACTATGTGCAAGACGATTGTCGTGACAAGTGCCAGTATTTTATCTTTTTTCTGTTGTTCCACGGAAAACGGAAAAGGGTTATGGGTTGTGTACGGGCTTGGCGGCCAGTACCATTTTTAATCGGTTGTCGTTGGCTATATTGAGTATTTTGACGATTTCGCGATAGGGGACTGTTTCGTCGGCATAAAGAGCGACGAATCGCTCGGTGTCGTGTTGCGGGGCTTCTGCCAATTTCTGTACCAGTTGGTCGTATGTGACAGGTTGTGCCGCTTCGTTTCCGAAAGCAATGTAATAGTTCAAGTTTTCATCGATCGTTACCCGTGTGAGCGGTTTGGCCGCCGCTTGCTGATTACTTTGCGGAAGGTTTACCTTTATGGAGTTGGGAAAGACGATCGTAGAGGTGATCATGAAGAATATGAGCAACAGGAATATGACATCGGTCATCGATGCCATACTAAACGTCGCGTCTATTTTATGTCTTCGTTTGAGTGCCATGATTCCAAGTTATTCTGCCGGCTCGTTGAGCAAATCCATAAATTCCATAGTCTTCGCTTCCAACTGATTCATCACCCCGTCTACACGTGATACGAGATAGTTATAGGCAAAGAGTGCGATAATTCCGACGATGAGACCGGCTACGGTCGTTACCAGTGCTTCATAGATACCTCCCGACAACGTGGAGATATCGGCATTGTTTCCGGCCGATGCCATGTTATAGAAAGCCCTCACCATACCAGTGACGGTCCCGAGGAATCCCAACATGGGTGCTCCCGCGGCGGTTGTCGCTAACCACGGAAATCCTTTTTCGAGTTTGGCGATTTCGATGTTTCCCACGTTTTCGATGGCTACTAAAACATCGTTCATGGGACGACCCAAGCGAGAGATACCTTTGGCGATAAGTCGGGAATAGGGCGTATTGGTTTTTTTGCAGAGTTTCAATGCACTATCTATATCGCCTTCGTGGATATAGTCTTTGATCCGTTCCATAAACGTATTGTCTTCGCGTGCGGCTCGTCTGATGACTTGCAGCCTTTCGAAAAAAATGTAGATGGATAACAAGGAGAGCAACAAAAGGGGAATCATGATGATTCCTCCCTTGCAGGCGAGTTCCCAAAGATTCAAATCACCTGCGGTTTCGACCGTGGGTGTCAGAACAGGGGGGGTCACAAGCGTGTCGGTAGTCTGCAAAAGCAATGTCAATAAATTCATGGCGTTCGGTTTAATGGATTATTTCAGGCATTCTTTATATTGTTTGATGGTTTCCCGCAGACCTAAATACAGAGCATCGCAGATGAGGCAATGCCCGATGGATACTTCGCTTAGGAAAGGGATTCTTTCATGCAGGAACCGGAGGTTTTCAAGGCTTAAATCGTGCCCGGCGTTTACGCCCAATCCCAAGCCGCGTGCATGCTCGGCTGCTTCGACGAATGGTTTTATCGCATCTTCTTTATCTTGTGGATAGCGAACGGCATAGGGCTCGGTATATAATTCGATACGGTCGGCTCCGGTTTTTGCGGCGTATTCGACTATCTCTAAATCCGGTTCTACGAAAATGGAGGTTCGTATATTCGCTGATTTACAAAGGTCGACCACTTTGGAAAGAAAATCGAAGTTGTTTTTGGTGTCCCAACCTGCATTCGATGTAATGACATCGTGTGCATCGGGAACGAGCGTCACTTGCGTGGGTTTCACTTTGAGAACCATGTCGAGAAATTTTTCGGAGGGATAACCTTCGATGTTGAATTCGGTGCTTACAGCAGGTCTTAATTCATACACATCGGCATAACGTATGTGGCGTTCGTCGGGACGGGGGTGAACCGTGATACCTTCTGCTCCGAATGATTCACAGTCCAAAGTGACTTTTAACACGTTTGGAATATTACCGCCTCTTGCGTTTCGCAAGGTGGCTATTTTGTTGACATTTACACTTAATTTTGTCATTTCTCTTTATTAACCTTATCTCGCTTTGGTGTTGAAACCTTCGGTATTGTCGGTAATAATTTTAACTCAAACAATCCGACGGGTTTGTCCACCGAAAAAATACCTATATTTGTATAGTGTAGGACTCATTTCGGCAAAGCCAAGTCGGAAATATAATTCCCTCTTGTCTCTGCACTCACCTTTCACTATATTTGCATAAAATGCGAAAAGAAGGTGCAGTCCGGCGTAAAAAGCAAACGGATTTGTTTTATCCTGCACACACCTTTCATTATTTTTGTATAATCTTTACCGCAAAAATAATACGAATTACAGAAATATGAGCAAAAAATGAAAGCAAAAGATATGATATTGCCCGAAATACCTCTTTTAACCCCGGGAATGTCGGTCAAACAAGGGTTGGTGACGATGCAGATGTCTGGATTGTCGAGTCTGCCGATTGTGGACGAGGGCTCGTATGTCGGAGTCGTTCATGAGAAAGAGCTGCTTCGGGACGATGTAGCCGGAAAGATCGGGCGCGAAAACTGGCGTACTCCGTCTGTTCGGGAAGAGAGCCATTTGTTCGATGTCGTCAATCAACTTGCTCAATACTCCGACGATATACTTCCGGTGGTAACGACCGATCACCGTTATGTGGGCGCGATATCCATTCATTCGGCTTTGGTTGCGGTCGCTCATTTGTGCCAAACCTCTTCTTCGGGAGCGATTATTGAATTGGAGATTCCGCGAGAAGATTATTCGGCTACCGAGTTGACTCGATTGGTGGAGGATAACGATTGTCGAGTGATGAATTTGATGATTCGTCCCGATGAGAAAACAGGTATATGGAAGGCTTGTTTGCGAATAGACAGGGAAGATGCCACCCCTGTGCTTCGTTCGTTGGAGCGGTTCGATTATCGGGTAGTGAGTTATTACCAGTTGCATGGAGTCATGGACGAGCGGATAGAACAAAGGATAAAAGAATTGATGTATTATCTTGAAATATGAAGTAGAAATATATGAGGATCTTATTATTCGGGCATACTTATCAACCATCTCGATCGGAACAGATTCGGCATGTGTTGCAGACATTGTCCCGTACCGAGGCGGAGCTTGTAGCGCACGGGGATTTTTATGATTTTTTATCGAAAGAATTTCCCGATGTTTGTCATAGAATCGGGGAGATCGATTGTCGAAGCGATTATACTGCCGATATGGCATTGAGTATCGGCGGGGACGGTACTTTCCTGCGGGCTGCCGAAAAAATAGGCGACAGGGGTATTCCTGTTTTGGGTGTGAATATCGGTCGTCTGGGCTTTTTAGCCGATGTCCCTGCCGAAGAAGTAGAACCGGTATTGAACGAAATTTTAGAGGGAAAGTATAAAATAGAGGAGCGATCGTTGCTTCAAGTCGAGTTTAACGGTTTGTCGGAGAATTTTTGGCCTTATGCTCTTAATGAGGTCGCTGTCTTGAAGCAGGATACTTCATCGATGATTTCCATTCATACGACTGTGGGAGATAGTTATTTGAATACCTATCAGGCCGATGGTTTAATCGTGGCGACACCTACCGGCTCGACCGCTTATTCGATGAGTGTAGGAGGCCCTATTATTATGCCTCGGGCTGCCAATTGGGTTATTTCGCCTGTGGCGCCGCACAGCTTGACGGTTCGACCGTTGGTCGTGAATGACGATATGAATATTACGTTGCGTGTGGATAGCCGCAACCATAGTTATTTGTTGAGTCTCGACGGTCGTTCGGTTATGTTGGATACAGATTCGCAAGTCGTGTTGCGAAAGGCTCCGTTTTCCATAAAAGTGGTGAAGCGATTGGGCCATAGTTTTTCGGCAACGCTCCGCGCGAAATTGATGTGGGGGGTCGATAAACGGGAGTGACCCGATTTTTTTATAAAGCAAGAACGCCACAAACTGGGGTTTCCCGGCAGTTTTGTGGCGTTCTCTTTCTAATTATGGAGCTTTATAGGTTTAATAATGGATATTCGGGCATGTAAATGAAGGTGGAGACGAATAGCCCGACCAGAGAAAGTATCCAAAGAACCAGCAGGAAAATGTTGAGTGCCGACGATTGGGCTTTCCAGTGGAATATAGATCCTAATACGGCTCGAAGTATGGCATACAAAGGGATACCGAAAGTAAAAAATAGCGAGAGTGTGAATACCACCAGTTCCCAATGTCCGTTAAGAACGTGCATCCCTCCGGGAAAAATCGAGAAGAAGGGGGTCGTTATGGTTGCTGTCCCTAAGAAAAAGAAACCTAGAATACTGATGATGCAGGTAACTAAGGCTCCGATAATGGATATGGCGATAAGCCCGCCGATACAAATAAATATGAATTTGAAAAGTCCACGGAATATACTCCCCATGCTTCGCCAAATCGAATTGGCGACACCTCTGTTTCGGGAGACATTTTCTTTTTCTTCTTCTACGGCTCTTTTGATATTGTCGACAGTGGGTGTTTCACCTCGCATTTCGAGTTTTTGAGAGGTCGTGCGGGCTTCGGGAATACATATCCAAAGCAACAGATATATCCATACCGATGAAGCCCATAAGGGTAACAGCAATACCATGATGACGCGAATGGCTACCGTGTCTATACCGAAATAGTAGCCCATACCGGATGCTACACCTCCCAATATGCGATTGTCGGGGTCGCGGTACAGCCGTTTGGTCGATTTGTGAGATTCGTTGTTCGGAGTATCGGTCGTTTGCCCGGAGTTATCGCCTTCCGCATTATTGTCGGGAGCCGTTCCCGAATCGAGTGGGTTTTCTATTTCGTCCGGTTGGCCCATTATGGCGATGACTTCGTTGACCTCTTGCAGGGTGATTACTTGCATGCCGAACCCTAACCTTTCCTTGAAAAGTTCGGAAATGCGGCTTTCGATGTCGTTCATGATTTCTTGCCCGCCTTCTTCTTTTTTGAAATGGTCGTGTAGTGCTTCTAAATAAGATTCGAGGACGGTATAGGCATCGTCGTCGATATTGAAAATCGTTTTGTCGAGATTGACGGTTACGGTCTTTTTCATATAAAAGTGTATTTGGTTTATTGTTCTTTGATGTGGTCTATGACTTGATTCAATTCTTTCCAAGCGTTGTCGAGTTCGTTTAGAAAAACAGTTCCTTCGGGAGTAAGTTCATAATACTTCCTCGGGGGGCCTTGCGTGGATTCTTCCCAAACGTAAGTAAGTAATCCGGAGTTTTTAAGGCGGGAAAGAAGCGGGTATAGCGTTCCCTCCACTACAATGAGTTTCGCTTCTTTGAGCGATTGGATAATATCAGAAACATAGGCTCTTCTTTTTTGAAGAATCAACAGGGTACAATATTCCAGTATCCCTTTTCTCATCTGAGATTTAACGTTGTCTGTATTCATGTTTAGTACCTTTTACAACACAAATATAGGTATGGTTTAGTAGTTTGTATCGCATGGTACTAAATAAATATGATTTTTTAACTAATGGGGTGTTATTTCGGTTTTGTTGTGGAGCGAAACTATTTTTGGGGAACCGGTGGTAAATAGATTTTACCGACAATTCTTTTCGTGGGGGAGAGCGTTTTTGGATTCAATGGAGAATTCGGGGATAGACATGAATTTTAGCGATGAATTGCTTGACGGTAGCTATATTTTAGGCTCTTCGGAGAAGGATTGGGAAGATAATAAATTATGTTTTTGAGAGTTTAACCCCCTCGCCCTGCGGGCACTCCCCCTATCTCATCTGTGATGAGCAGAGGGAGAGTGTCGATACCTTGATGTGTTTCCTCTGTTGTGGATATTTATTTAACTCCTCCGTCACTTCGTGCTACCTCCCCTATATTTTGCGTTGCAAAACACAGTGGAGGGGTGAGTGCTTTGCAATGCCACAGGGTATAGGTGGGGTGGTTAAAGGAATATTCTCTTTTTTGGTATAAGGATAGATTTTACACTTCTCCCCGGTGTCGCATATGCGTGCGCAGGGCAGGAGGTTAATAGTATTCTGTCGTTAACACCTTTTTGTGTTTTTCTTGATTTAGCTCTTCCGCTTTTCGAGCACTCCCGCTATATCTCTGCGTAACACAGTGGGAGAGATTGGTATGAATTTCGCTTTCTTCCCTGCTTCGATTTTTGTCGTTGCAAAACACCTCGTAAGGCTGCGGGACGCAGAAGGGAAGAGGACTTATAATGCTGCTTCAAATATTCTTTTTCATATCTGTCTGTGAATACAAGAGAGAAGTTAAAGGAGAATCGCCTCCGATTTTTTTTAAGCCGATATCCCGACTAATTATCGATCGAGCCATTTTTGTCCGATTTTGTTCAAATGCTCCAATTCCATTATCTTCGCAAATGGAAAAGGAGAAAGTAGATGTTTGTTTATCGAGACGAGGAATTCGGGGAGATTTATATTCGTTCGGATAGTCGGGCGTGCCGTTTGATATTTAGAGTAAAGGATAATGGTTTGCAGATTACTTGCCCGGAAGGATATGCTGTAAACCGGGTGAAATCGGCAGTGGACGATAACCGTGAAAAACTGAGGGTGTTGGTGTCTCGAAGCGTGACGATACGGAAAAATCGAGTTTTGTCTACGGGCGATAGTATTCCTTGTTATGGAGGAGATATATGTTTGTTGCCGGGTGTGTCGAATAAGTTTTTATTTCGGTATGAGGGTGATTGTTTACAGGTGTTTTGTCCTCCGGGAATCGATTTGAATGAGACGAATGTACGGAAAACGTTGTCGCGGGGAGTGGGTCGTTTCGTTTACAGAAGGGCGCAAGAGGTTTTACCTCGGAGGCTGAATCAAATCTCGTCGAGATTGGGGTTGCCAGTGGTTTCGGTAACGATAGGTCGCGGGCGGCGAAAGTTGGGGCATTGTACCCGTCGGGGAGAGATACAGTTGTCGTTTTATTTGATGTACCTACCCGAAGAGTTGATCGATTATGTTATTTGCCATGAGCTCGCTCATCTAAAATATATGGATCACAGTCCATTATTTCATGCTTTGTGTAATCGTTATTGTGGGGGCAGAGAACTTTTGTTGCGGAAACAATTGCGTTCTTTCGCATTTTTATTATATTAAATAAGAATATATTTGTTGAAAAATATTTAAATTTTAGGTGCGAATTATCCTATTTTGGTTCGTAGGGAATCTGTGGAGTTGCGTATTATATAATATTGTGCTATCTTTGTGGCGGTTGGAATGGAAGAGGGGGCAATGATGTCCCCTCGTTTTTTTCTTTGCATAGAGTCGTTATGATAGATAAAAAAGAAATAGAGGCATTTGTTGAAGAAGGGTTGACCGGAAGCGACTGTTTCGTAGTCGATGTACAAGTAAAACCCGATAATGTGATTGTCGTGGAAATAGATAACGAAGAGGGTGTGGATATAGATCGCTGCGTGGCGTTACATCGTTTTTTGGAATCGAAGCTCGACCGAGATGTCGAAGATTATGAATTGGAGGTTGGGTCGGCAGGGATTACCTCTCCGTTCAAAGTCCTCGGGCAGTACAAGAAAAATATAGGCAAGGAAGTGGAATTGTTGACCAAAAACGGCATGAAACTTTCGGGGATATTGAAAAGTGCCGATTCGGAGAAATTTGTCGTGACGATAACCAAGAAAGTAAAGAGCGAAACCAGTAAACGAAAAGTGGAGGTCGAGGAAGACCTCGCTTTTGGATATGATGAAGTAAAATATACAAAATATCTAATCAGATTTAAATAATATGGCAAAAAAAGAGGAACCCGTTAGCATGGTCGATACCTTTGCAGAGTTCAAAGAGTTGAAGAACATCGAAATAACTACGATGATTAGTGTGCTGGAAGAATCTTTCCGCAACGTATTGGCAAAGATGTTCGGGACCGATGAAAACTTCGATGTAATCGTGAATCCGACGAAGGGGGATTTCGAAATATGGCGTAACCGTGAGATTGTGGAAGACGGAGCGGTGACCGACAGTAATTTGCAGGTTTCTTTGTCGGAAGCTCGGAAAACCGACCCCGATTTCGAGGTCGGCGAGGAGATGACCGACGAGGTGCATTTCGAGAAATTCGGTCGTCGAGCTATTTTGAACTTGCGCCAAACACTGGCTTCGAAGATTCTCGATTTGCAAAAAGATGCCATATACAATAGATATAAAGATAAAATAGGCGAATTGGTAAGTGCCGAAGTTTACCAGATTTGGAAAAAGGAGATGTTGTTGATCGATGACGACGGTAATGAGTTGCTGTTGCCGAAAGCCGAACAGATACCTTCGGATTTTTACCGGAAGGGTGAGACCGTGCGGGCTGTCGTGTTGGAAGTCGATAACAAGAACAACAATCCTAAAATTTTGGTATCCCGCACGTCCAATGAATTTCTTCGCCGTCTTTTCGAGCTCGAAGTGCCCGAAATTCACGACGGTTTGATTTTGATAAGAGCGATTGCCCGTATTCCGGGAGAGCGTGCTAAAATTGCCGTTGAATCGTATGACGATCGTATCGATCCGGTAGGAGCTTGCGTGGGTGTGAAAGGTTCGCGTATACATGGTATTGTCCGGGAATTGCGCAATGAAAATATCGATGTCATTAATTACACGGCCAATCCATCACTGTTTATACAACGCGCTTTGAGTCCGGCCAAGATTTCTTCGATTCGGTTGAATGAAGAGGAGAAGAAAGCAGAGGTATTTCTTAAACCTGAGGAGGTCTCGTTGGCTATCGGTAAAGGCGGCTTGAATATTAAGTTGGCTTGCATGCTTACGGGTTACAATATCGATGTTTACAGAGATATAGACGAGGAAGAAGAGGAGGACATTTACCTCGACGAATTCAGCGACGAAATCGACGACTGGGTGATCGAGGCCTTGAAAGGTATCGGATGCGCTACTGCGAAGAGTGTGCTTGCGTTGCCTCGTGAAACATTGATCGAGAAAGCCGACCTCGAAGAGAACACCGTGGACGAAGTTCTCGCTATTTTGAAAGCGGAGTTTGAAGAGTAATCCGTTTTCGGGACCGATACAATGCGGTCTTTGTGCCTTTGTCGGAGGCATCTTTAATTCTTCCATTATTTATAAACTAAAACTGAGTATGTCGATAAGGTTAAATAAAGTAGCAAGAGACTTGAATGTAGGAATTCAGACGGCGGTCGAATTTCTTCAAAAGAAAGGTTTTACGGTTGAAGCTAACCCTAACACCAAGATAACCGACGAACAGTATGCACTGCTTGTCAAGGAGTTCAGTAAGGACAAAAATTTGAAACTCGAATCGGAGAGCATTAGTCTTGAACGTCATAAGGAAAAGAGCAAGGCGACATCGGCTACCGAATCGGAGGAGGGGAATTCTTCATCGGCAATAAAGGAAGAACCGAAGGAGCTGAAAACAATTATTCCCGAGACACAACGCCCGAAAGTGGTCGGTCAAATAGATCTCGACGCTTTGAATCGTCCGAAGTCGTCCGAACATAAAAAGGAAAATCCGGTAGAGAAAAAAGAGCCGGTTAAATCGGAGGAGAACAAGGTCGAAGTGAAAACGAAAGAGGAAAAACCAGAGCCGGCGGTGTCGGCCCGTGAAGAAGTGAAGCCTGCCGAAGAAGAGAATAAGCCGGTCGCCGAACCTAAACAAGAGGTTGTCTCTCAATCGAACCCAGAACCTCAAATAGTTGAACCGAAAGTAAAAGAGGAGACTGTCGAGCAAGAGGTTAAAGAAGAAAAGGAAGTCGAGGAATCCCATGAAGACGAGGTGTTTACCATTAATCGTCCGGCGTTTACCTCGAATATCAATGTCGTCGGTAAAATAGATCTCGATGCGTTGAATCAACAGACTCGTCCGAAGAAAAAGACGAAAGAGGAAAAACGTAAAGAGCGGGAGAGTAAAGAGAAACAGAGACAAGAATCACACAAGGCTGCCGGTGGTGACGATGCTAATCAGCAAGGTGGTGAACGTAGGAAGCGTCAACGAATCAGTAAAGAAAAGGTAGATATATCGAAAAGCATTTCATCGATGGGTGGACAACCCTCCCGTGGAGGAAATGGCAAAAATAACGGAGGAAATAGACCGAATAAACAAAAACAACGTCCTATAAAGGCCGAGGTGAGCGAGGAAGATGTACAAAAGCAGATAAAAGAGACATTGGCTCGCCTCACCAATAATACAAAAGGACAGAAGAAATCGGCTAAATGGCGTAAGGAAAAACGCGAGGCTTTCTCGAATCGCGAACGTGAACTCGCCGAAATGGAGGAAGCTGAAAGTAAAGTGTTGAAGCTGACGGAGTTTGTTACGGCAAACGATTTGGCTTCGATGATGAATGTTCAGGTGAACGAGGTTATCGCTACCTGTATGAGTATCGGCATGATGGTGTCGATCAATCAGCGTCTCGATGCCGAGACGATCAATATCGTTGCGGAAGAATTCGGTTTTAAGACCGAATATGTAAGCGCCGAGGTGGTCGAGGCTATTCATGAAGAAGAGGATAGGGAAGAAGATTTGACATCTCGTCCTCCTGTCGTGACCGTGATGGGACACGTGGATCATGGTAAAACTTCATTGCTCGACTATATTCGCAATTCGAATGTGATTGCCGGGGAAGCCGGAGGTATCACTCAGCATATCGGTGCATATAATGTGAAATTGGAAGATGGACGTCGTATCACTTTCCTCGATACTCCGGGTCACGAGGCATTTACGGCTATGCGTGCCCGCGGAGCTCAAATGACCGATATCGCCATTATTATCGTCGCTGCCGACGACAATGTAATGCCCCAAACTGTGGAGGCCATCAATCATGCTTCGGCAGCCGGTGTTCCCATTGTGTTCGCTATCAATAAGATCGATAAGCCGAATGCCAATCCTGACAAGATTAAAGAGGAGTTGGCTAATATGAACTACCTCGTAGAAGATTGGGGCGGTAAATATCAGTCGCAGGAGATTTCGGCTAAAAAAGGAACCGGAGTACATGAATTGATGGAAAAGGTTTTGTTGGAGGCCGAATTGCTCGACTTAAAAGCGAATCCCAACCGGAGGGCTACCGGTTCGATTATCGAGTCCACTTTGGATAAAGGGCGTGGATATGTTGCTACCGTATTGGTGCAAAATGGGACTTTGCATAAAGGCGATGTCGTGTTGGCGGGAACCAATCACGGAAAGGTAAAAGCTATGTTCAACGAAAGAAATGCCCGTATCGAAGTTGCCGGTCCGTCGGCTCCCGTTCAGATTCTCGGTTTGAACGGTGCTCCTCAGGCAGGTGATGTGTTCCATGTGATGGATACGGAGCAAGAGGCACGCGAGATTGCCAATAAACGCGAACAATTGCAACGCGAATTGGGCTTGCGTACTCATAAGTTATTGACTCTCGACGATATAGGTCGTCGTATAGCTGTCGGTAATTTCCAAGAGTTGAATTTGGTTGTGAAGGGCGATGTGGACGGATCGGTGGAGGCTTTGAGCGATTCGCTTATCAAACTATCCACCCCCGAAATACAAATCAATGTATTGCATAAGGCCGTAGGACAAATATCCGAATCGGATATTACGTTGGCCGCCGCATCCAATGCTATTATCATCGGATTCCAAGTGAGACCCTCCGTGGCTGCTCGCCGATTGGCCGAGAAAGAAGGAGTCGATATACGTCTCTATTCGATCATCTACGATGCTA
The DNA here is from genome assembly GCF_023656675.1 of Barnesiella sp. B2-R-119. NCBI lineage: Bacteria > Pseudomonadati > Bacteroidota > Bacteroidia > Bacteroidales > Barnesiellaceae > Barnesiella > Barnesiella sp. B2-R-119. The sequence goes on along the minus strand of NZ_JAMOKL010000003.1, from coordinate 362,135 downwards.
TCGAGGAGGTGAAATCGGCTATGGAAGGTATGTTGTCTCCCGAAATCAAAGAGGAAATATTGGGCACGGCCGAGGTTTTGGAAACTTATCATATCACGAAAGTCGGTACGGTTGCCGGCTGTATCGTGAAGGAAGGTAAGCTGAAACGGTCGAGCAAGATACGTTTGATACGAGACGGTATCGTGATTTATAGCGGAGATTTGGGTTCTCTGAAACGCTTCAAAGACGATGTTAAAGAGGTGACTACGGGATTTGAGTGCGGATTGAACATCACGAACTACAACGATGTTAAGATAGGCGATCTCGTAGAGGCCTATGAAGAGGTAGAAGTGAAAAAGACGCTTTAAGAAAGAAACGTTTTTCGGGAATAGAGAGGCTGCCTCGTAGGTACGGGGCGGCCTTTGTTATCGTCTTTGACGGATAATAAGGCGGAAATACGGAGTATTCAAAATAAAAAAGTAATTTTGCAGGGTTAAGAATCGGGAGTGTGAGAGATGAATTATGTTGATTTTACTATCCTATTGATCGCCGTTATAGGTTTTCTGTACGGACTTATCAAAGGGGTTATCCGTCAGGTAGGTTCGTTGGGCGGGTTTATCGCAGGTATAGTCGTCGCCCGGTTTTTCGGAAATTCGTTCTCTGCGTTGTTGAGGGAGATGTTCGATTTGCCTGAGGGTGTAAGCCGGGTTATCGCATATTCGTTATTGTTCCTTATTGTTTACATTATATGCGTTCAACTGATGAGGCTGATACATCACATTACGCATCATGTGGCATTGGGGTGGCTCGATAGATTGGCCGGGGCTTTGTTCGGCGCCGTCAAATATTTGGTCATATTGAGTATAGTGCTTAATCTTGTCCATATTATCGATCCTAAGGGTAAACTGATTCCGGAAAAAGAGACGGCTTCGTCACAGTTCTATGGATATACATTACGTGTAGCTCCGTTGCTCTTTTCGATGGCACAAGAGCAGTTCGTTTCGGAAACCAAACCGACGAGGGGATTGTTTATACCTTATTCGATATGCAACGAGCCGTATCTCTGTTGTGAAAATTGTAAAGCAGATTAAAAATGAAACAGGATAATTCGAATGAAATATTAAACGACGTTACTACTAACGATTATAAATACGGATTTGTAACCGATATAGAGACAGATATTATTCCTACCGGATTGAACGAGGATATTATCCGCCATATTTCGGAGAAGAAAAAGGAGCCGGAATGGTTACTTGAATTCCGTCTGAAAGCATACGCTTACTGGAAGACGCTCGAAATGCCGCATTGGGCGCATTTGAATATTCCCGATATAGACTATCAGGCTATCAGTTATTATGCCGCTCCCAAGACCAAAGAGGCTCCGAAAAGCCTCGATGAAGTGGATCCTGAGCTACGCAAGACATTCGACAAGCTGGGAATTTCGCTCGAAGAACAGATGAAACTGTCGGGTATAGCGGTCGATGCGGTGATGGATAGTGTGTCGGTACGGACGACTTTCCGGGAAAAACTGGCCGAATTGGGTGTGATTTTCTGCTCGTTCAGCGAGGCGGTGAAAGATTATCCCGATTTGGTGAAACGTTATTTAGGCTCGGTCGTTTCGTATCGGGACAATTTTTTTGCAGCGCTTAACTCGGCCGTATTCAGTGACGGCTCGTTCGTTTATATTCCCAAAGGAGTCCGGTGTCCTATGGAATTATCTACCTATTTCCGTATCAACGCCGCTAATACGGGACAGTTCGAACGAACATTGATTGTTGCCGATGACGACAGCTATGTGAGCTATCTCGAAGGTTGTACGGCTCCTATGCGTGATGAGAATCAATTGCACGCAGCTATCGTGGAAATTGTAGTGCATGATCGTGCCGAAGTGAAATATTCGACCGTGCAGAATTGGTATCCGGGCGATAAGGACGGGAAAGGCGGTATCTATAATTTCGTGACGAAGCGAGGCATGTGCAAAGGTGATCACTCTAAGCTCTCTTGGACGCAGGTGGAGACGGGGTCGGCCATTACTTGGAAATATCCCAGTTGTGTGCTGGCGGGCGATCATTCGGTCGGGGAGTTTTATTCGGTGGCTGTTACCAATAATTATCAACAAGCCGACACAGGAACGAAGATGATACATATCGGGAAAAACACCCGCAGTACGATCGTATCGAAGGGTATTTCGGCGGGTCGTAGCCAGAATAGCTATCGAGGACTCGTGAAAGTGTTGCCGAGTGCCGAGAATGCAAGGAACTTTACCCAGTGTGACAGTTTGTTGTTGAGTTCCGATTGCGGGGCACATACTTTCCCGTATATGGAGATTCTGAATGATTCGGCCGTGGTAGAGCATGAAGCGACTACTTCGAAAATCAACGAAGACCAAATATTCTATTGTAACCAGCGTGGAATCCCTACCGAGGATGCCGTGGGTCTTATCGTGAACGGATATGCCAAAGAGGTAATGAATAAACTGCCTATGGAGTTTGCCGTTGAAGCGCAAAAGCTATTGCAGATCTCGTTGGAAGGTTCGGTAGGTTAAGGAAAATAGTAGAGTGATATGAAAAGGATTGCGTATCGTTTTTTTCTCATTGTGTTATTGAGTGTTTTGGCTGTGGAGGTTTTTCCTGTTTCGGCGCAAGAGGACTCGTGGTTCGATGAAGGGAATTACGATGAAGAATGGCTTGACAAGAATTTCGATAACAATGTGATGATTATTTCCACGCCCGAGGAGTTCGCTGCTTGGGGGGCGGCCATGAATAGATGGTCGTGGAATTATCCGGATAAAACCGTTCGGTTAGCGGCCGATATAGATATGTCGGCACACAAATGGATAACACCTGTTAACGAGCAGTTTGGTGGTTATTTTAGCGGCGTATTCGATGGAGATGGATATACGATTAGCGGTTTGACGGTCGTGCCGGCAGAAGAAGGTGGTGGATACAGCGATGATTACAAACGTGTTACAGCCGGTTTGTTCGGTAAGGTCCGAAGAGCCGAAATAAGGGACTTGACGTTAGATGAGACTTGTCGGGTAGAAGTATCTGGAACCTATTACTTTTCTTTCGGGGACTTGGATTTGAAGATAGGTACGATAGCGGCTTCGGCAGAGGGTGATGTCCGTTTCATTCGCTGTGTGAATCGAGCCGATATTGTGACTACTCCTGTATTGCGAACTGGCGATTCACATGAGATCGTTTGCTCGGTAAGCGGGCTTGTGGCTCATGCTGATGAGGTGAAGTTCCTCGATTGTTCCAATGAGGGAAAGATAATAGTGGATATTCAAGATAACAGCGATGTGGTCGACATAAGGGTGTCGGGTCTTGTGGGTAGATGCGGACCGGTTTATGGTAAAGAGAATCGTATTGTCTCTTGTACGAACCGGGGAAATATTTTCGTATCGGGCAATACTTCGGGAAGTGTGTCGGTAGGCGGAATTTCGAGTAATTATTCATTCCGGGTGGATAGTTGCGAGAACCATTCGGTCGTTAAGGTGAATGCTTATGAAGGGAGTGCTTATGTCGGCGGGGTTTCCTCGGCGAGCATGGGTATAACGTACTGTTTCAATAGGGACTCCGTGATTTGTGAAAGCGATGGTTTTGAAGTACAGGTAGGAGGTGTTTGCTCTTATTCCTCTTATAATAGTTTGCAAACCGATTCGTTGTACACCTGTGGAAACGAAGGTGAGATCGAGGTTAAATCGAATGGTTCGATGTTGTCGGTCGGGGGAGTGATGGGTCAGAATACAGATTGCCCGGTTGTAGATTGTTGGAATCGTGGAGGTTTGAAAATCGAAAGTTCGGCTCCCCGCTCTTCGTCCAGTTGGAATGCTATTTATGCAGGTGGACTGGTCGGATATTGTGAAGAACCGGTGTACAATAGCTATAATCGAGGAAATATCTCTTTAATCGATGCACATATAGATGAGGAAGGTTCTTCACAGGGAAGCGTCGGAGGCTTGGTTGGAAAGGCTTATAAGTTATTGTGGAATAGTTATTCGACTGGTGATGTATACAGCGATGTCGCTGGTGTCAAGGTGTGCCGGTTGAGTGAGTCGAACGTGCATTTTTGTTATTATAACAGTGATGCAGTCATAGAAGGTACAGAAGTCGGCGAGAACGGTATTGCGTATAGCACAGCAGAGATGCAGTCTGCCGGAAGCGGTTTTTTGGAAGCGTTGAATAATAATGCGACGAAAGGTGGCACTTCATGCCGGAATTGGGGATATATTCCCGGGGAAAACGACGGCTATCCGGTGCATATCGACCGTATTGTCGATGGAGTGGATTCACCGGCAGATCATTCGGAGGGTCGAGTGTACGCTGCAAACGGACGTTTGTTCGTACAAAGTGATCGGTCGATGCAGTTGCCTGTTTACAAAGTGACGGGACAAATAGTGAAGATGATGAATGTAGTTGAGGGCTTGAATACCGACTATTTGCCTTGTGGTGTATATGTCGTGGCGGGACAAGTAGTCGCAGTAACGGCAGGGAATAAATAAAGAAAAGAATAAAACGAAATATCTATGTTGAAGATTGAAGATTTACATGCCAGCATAAATGGCAAAGAGATATTGAAAGGTATAAACCTCGAAGTGAAACCGGGCGAGGTGCATGCGATTATGGGGCCTAACGGTTCGGGGAAAAGTACGCTTTCCGCCGTATTGACCGGTAATCCGGCTTATGAGGTGACTCGTGGCTCGGTCGAGTTTTATGGGAAAGACCTTTTGGCTTTGTCACCCGAGGATCGTTCTCACGAAGGTATATTTTTGAGTTTTCAATATCCGGTGGAGATACCGGGTGTGAGTATGGTTAATTTCATGCGCACGGCTGTGAACGAGCAACGCAAGTACAGAGGCCTCGAACCACTGTCGGCTACCGATTTCTTGAAACTTATGCGGGAAAAGCGGGAGATTGTGGAGTTGGACAATAAACTGGCCGGTCGCTCGGTAAACGAGGGTTTTTCGGGTGGAGAAAAGAAACGGAACGAGATATTCCAGATGGCTATGCTCGAACCCCGTCTTTCTATTCTCGATGAGACCGACAGCGGGCTGGACATCGATGCCCTGCGTATCGTTGCCGGCGGTGTGAATAAATTGAAGTCCGAGAAGAACGCGACGATTGTCATCACACACTATCAACGTTTGTTGGACTATATCGCCCCCGATTTCGTCCATGTGCTCTATAAGGGGAGAATCGTGAAATCGGGCGGCCCCGAATTGGCTCTTGAACTGGAAGAGCGCGGGTATGACTGGATAAAAAAAGAGTTGGGCGAAATTTAAGTCGATATGGGTGCAGTACAACAATATATAGATTTATATAGGTCTCAAAAAGATTTGATAAACAGCCATTCGTCGGCCGTGATGAACGGGTTGCGCGAAGAGGCTGTGTCTTTGTTGGAGAGTCGGGGATTACCCTCTTTGAAAGATGAGGAACACCGGCGGACAGATATAGAGTCGGTCTATTCTCTCGATTACGGGTTGAATCTGGGTCGGATAGATATAGAGATCAATCCTTACGAAGTGTTTCGTTGCGATGTGCCTAATTTGAGTACGTTGCTCTATTTCGTTGTCAATGACTCTTTTTACAAACGGGTTCAGCCGGTATCATCTAAACTCCCTGACGGCGTTTTGGTGGGTAGCCTTTGTGACATGTCCTTGCAATACCCCGATTTGGTATCGCGTTATTACGGAAAGGTCGCCGATATGAAACGAGACGGGACCGTTGCCTTGAACACGGCTTTTGCCCAAGACGGCTTCTTTTTGTATATTCCGGACGGAGTCGTCGTGGAAAAACCGATACAGTTGGTAAATATCCTTCGGGGCAATGTCGATTTTATGGTGAATCGCCGGTTGTTGATTGTCGTAGGAAAACGGGCGCAGGCCAAATTGCTGGTGTGCGATCACTCGGACGAGGCCACCGTTAAATTTCTGTCGTCGCAAGTTTGCGAGATATTCGTGGACGACGACGCTGTGTTCGACTACTACGATATAGAGGAGTCTTCGGAGAATACGTCGAAAGTTTCGTCGGTGTTCGTGCGTCAAGGGGAACGATCTAACGTATTGGTCAATGGTATCGTATTGCATAACGGAGTAACCCGTAATAATTACTATTCGGCTTTTGAAGGAGAGCATGCCGAATTGTCTCTCTGCGGTATGGCTATCGCCGATAAAGGACAGGTCGTCGATACGTATACGCATATAGATCATGCCGTCCCTCATTGCCACAGTAACGAGTTGTTCAAATACGTGTTGAACGATTCGGCGCGAGGTTCGTTCAGCGGACGCATATTGGTCCGACACGGGGCTCAGAAAACCGAAGCCTATCAGAGTAATAAGAATTTGTGTGCATCTCCGCTCGCCAAAATGTACACGAAACCTCAACTCGAAATTTATGCAGACGATGTGAAGTGTAGTCATGGAGCCACGGTCGGTCAACTCGACCAAAATGCCCTGTTTTATATGCGGTCGCGCGGTATTCCCGAGTCTGAAGCTCGCATGTTGTTGATGTTCGCGTTTACCAACGATGTCATCGAGTTGGTACGACTCGATGCCTTGAAAGATCGGCTGCGTCAATTGGTTGAGAAAAGGTTTCGTGGAGAGTTGGCGAAATGCTCCGGTTGTCAAGCATGTCATTAAGATTTATGAGAAAGGAGTGCCGTTATGTTTGATGTCGAAAAAATAAGGGAAGATTTTCCTATTCTGAGTCGGGAGATTTCGGGAAGACCGTTAATCTATTTGGATAACGGCGCTACGTCTCAGACTCCCAAGTGTGTGGTCGATCATATTGCCGATACATACTATCGGGTAAATGCAAACGTGCATCGTGGAGTCCATACGCTTAGTCAAGAGGCTACCGATGCCCACGAAGCTGCCCGCCGTCGGGTGCAACAGTTCATCGGGGCCGGTTCGTCTTCGGAAATTATTTTTACAAGAGGAACAACGGAGGCAATCAATTTGGTGGCTTCTTCTTTTGGAGATGAGTTCCTGCACGACGGCGACGAGGTTATTCTCACCGTTATGGAACACCATGCCAATATCGTGCCGTGGCAACTTTTGCAGCGCCGGCGCAATATCAAACTCCGGGTAGTTCCCATCGACGAACGTGGAGATTTGAACGTCGAAACATATAAGTCTCTTTTCAATGAGCATACTCGTTTGGTCGGTGTCGCCCATGTCTCGAATGTATTGGGGACGATTAATCCGGTGCGTGAAATGATCGCTTACGCTCATGCGCAGGGGGTTCCTGTCTTGGTGGACGGCGCACAAGCCGTACCTCATTTGCGGGTGAATGTACAGGAGCTCGATGCCGATTTCTATGTGTTCTCGGCTCATAAAGTATATGGACCTACGGGGATAGGTGTGTTATACGGTAAAGAAAAGTGGCTCGATGCCATGCCTCCTTATCAAGGAGGTGGGGAGATGATCGCTCATGTCGATTTTTCGGGTACGACTTTCGGGGAGTTGCCTTTCAAGTTCGAGGCCGGTACACCGGACTATGTGGGGACGAGCGCTTTTGCGACGGCTTTGGATTATGTCGACCATGTAGGATTGGAATCTATTGCCGCTCATGAAAACGAATTGTTGCGTTATACGACCGATCGATTGCAAGACATAGAAGGTATGCGTATATTCGGTACTTCGGAACATAAAAGTTCGGTTATTTCGTTTTTGGTGGACGGGATACACCACTACGATATGGGTATGTTGCTCGATAAACTGGGTGTTGCCGTTCGCACGGGGCATCATTGTGCGCAACCGCTGATGACCTCTCTCGGTATCGAGGGTACAGTGCGAGCCTCGTTCGCCGCATATAATACGAATGCCGAAGCGGAAGCATTTGTTGCGGCTGTGAAGCGTGTCGTTCAGATGTTTCGGTAGAACCGGTTTTTATCGGAATCGTTTTTTCCCTTTGAGAAAATAGTCTATTGTTATGTTGCGCCCGGATTCGGGGAATGTTTTTAACAAATCGGTATTCGGAAATTCGGTGTATCGTTTACGCATTTGCCGAAAGTCGTTGTGGGCGCGTAGTATGGCACGGGCATGGGAAAACTGTCCTAAAAGGGCGAACCGCACAAAAGCCAGCGTGTCATAAAGCCTGCGGACAAACAGTGTCTTTTTCCCTTCTTTGCAGGGCAGGTTCTTGTGCAACATTAAAAGGTTGTTGCGAAAGTTGAGATAGGTTTTCCGGGGATTGGCGGCATCGAGCGATGCTCCTCCCAAATGATAGACCGTGCTTTGCGGTACGACAGCGATGTGGTATCCTGCGAGATGGATGCGCCAGCAGAGATCGATCTCTTCCATGTGTGCGAAGAATGAAGGGTCTAATCCTCCGACTTTTTTATAGATTTCAGAGCGGACGAAAAGAGCCGCACCGCTGGCCCAGAAGATGTCGCATATATCATCATATTGTCCCCGGTCGGTTTCGAGGGTATTGAAGATTCTTCCCCGGCAGAACGGGTAACCGTAACGATCGATAAATCCGCCGGCCGCACCTGCGTATTCGAATTCTTCACGCTTCCTTAATGACTTGATTTTGGGTTGACAAGCCGCTACATCGAGGTTGCCCTCCGCAAATTCCAACAGAGGTTCGAGCCAGTGTGGAGTGGTTTCGACATCGGAGTTAAGCAATACGGCGTATTTGTAATCCAGCATCTCCAACGCCTTGTTGTAGCCTGCGGCGAATCCGTAATTTTGAGGGAATAGCAGCGTTTTAACTTGTGGAAATTCCTGTTTGAGAACTTCGACCGAGTTATCGTCGGAACCATTGTCAACGACTATGACATCGGCTATATTGGCATTGGTATGGGCACATACCGAAGGAAGAAATCTACGCAGTAAATCCGCTCCATTCCAGTTGAGTATAATGACGGCGATTTTTTTCATATCATGTACCGGGAAAATCCTCGTGTTTGTATTTCCAACGTTTGTGAGTCCACAACCATGCCCACGGATTCCTGAGAATCGTTTTTTCCATGATGGCCGTGTAGCGATCGGTGATTTCGAATTCGGGCAGTTCGTTGGGGCGCAGGGCTATTTCCCGTATAGTCGTTTTGTAGTATCCGCGTTTAACGATTTCGACATCGAAGTAAAGAACGGCGAAATCTGTTTTACGGGCGATTTTCTCGAAGCCGGTCAATACGGGAGAGTCTTGCGAGAGGAATCGAGCCCAATGGTGTATGTTTTTCGGTGAGGGGGTTTGATCGGACATGAAGCCTGTAATGGACGGTTTGCCCGAACGTTTCATTTGTAAGATGGCTCTTAACGTATCTTGTTTGGCAATACATACGGAGCCGAATCGGGAACGAAGTTTCAGGAAAAAACGATCGAACCACTTGTTTTTCAAGGGGCGATATATTTGTGCGAACATGACATCGGGTGTGTGGGTCCACAGCGTTACGGACGGAACCCATTCCCAATTACCGAAATGCCCTAACAGGATAATGATAGAGCGGTTTTCTGCAAAGAGACGGTCTATGATTTCTACCTGTTCGAATTTCATGCGGCGACGCATTTCCTCGTCGGAGATATGCATTAGCTTTATAGTTTCGACGATATAGTCGCAGAAGTGGTGATAAAATTTCTGTTCCAGTTGTTTCAGTTCCTTGTCGGTCTTATCGGGAAACGCTTTGCGCAGATTTTCGGATACTAGTTTTTTCCTGTAATGAACGATGTGATATAGAGGAAAATATAAAATATCGGATAGAATATATAGTATCCGCATGGGCAGAATAGCATGCAGTTTGAACCACAGGTGAAGCGGAGAATAGACGATATTTTGAAGAGTCTCTTTTTTCATATCACGAATTTATATTTCGATTGCGAGCAGAGCATCTCCCGACTCGTTAAATTCTCCTAATTTAACAGGACGACAAGTATTTACCCATTCTTTACGATAGGGCATTTCTACCCGTATGTAATTGTCGGTGAATCCGTGCATGGGAGCTCCTTTACGCGGTTGCTCGAACAATACAGGACGTGTTGTCCCTTGGAATTTATAATAGAAGTCGTGCAATTTCTTCTCGGAGATTTCGAGCATGCGGCGGCAACGCTCGTGTCTTTCGGGGACGGGAACGACCGGATTGATTTTCAACGCTTGCGTTCCGGGTCTTTCGGAGTAGGTAAACACGTGTAGTTGTGAAATGTCGAGGCTTTCGACGAAACGACGGCTTTCCTCGAACAGTTCTTCGGTTTCGCCCCGTACACCGGTAATGAGATCGACGCCGATGAATGCAGCGGGTATCTTTTCCCGTATGGTTTCGATTTTACGGGCAAATAAATCGGTGTCGTAGTGACGGTGCATCAATTTCAAAACGGTGTCGCTACCCGATTGCAGAGGTATATGGAAATGAGGGGCGAATCGTTTCGACCGGGCGACGAACGAAATGATGTCGTCGGTCAGTAGATTGGGTTCTATCGAGGATATACGGTAGTGTTCGATTCCTTCTACTTGATCGAGCGACTCGATGAGGTCGAGAAAGGTTTCTCCGGTTTGTTTGCCGAAGTCTCCTATGTTGACTCCGGTAATGACAATTTCTTTTCCTCCGGACAGGGCTACTTCCCGAGCTTGTTCGGTGAGTTGTTCGATGGTTCCGCTTCGGCTTCTGCCCCGTGCGAACGGAATTGTACAATAGGTACAGAAGTAGTCGCAACCGTCTTGAACTTTTAAAAAATATCGGGTGCGGTCACCTCGGGAACAAGAGGGAGAGAATTTTTTGATGTCTTTGGTAGGGGTCGTGACGATATTTCCTTTTTGTTTTTTCTGCAAGTCTCCCAAGTATTGCAGGATATCGAGTTTTTGTTCAGCTCCTAAGATCAAATCGACATCGGGAATATGGGATATTTCTTCGGGTTTGAGTTGTGCATAGCAGCCGGTGACGACGATAAACGCTCCGGGGTGTTGCCGGGCTATCTTTCGGATTGTCTGACGACATTTTTTATCGGCCAGTTCGGTTACCGAACAAGTATTGACCACGCAAATGTCTGCTTTCTCTCCCGGTCGTACTTTGCGAATGCCGTTTTCTTCGAGAATTTTTCCAAGTGTGGAGGTCTCGGCAAAATTAAGTTTACAGCCCAATGTATAGTAGGCCGCTGTTTTATTTTCGAATGTATGGACGTCTATCATATTCAGCCGGTCGTAATGCAAAATAAAAAACAAAGGTACTCATTTCGTTTGAAAATACCTTCCCATAGATTTCTAATAGTTGTTTATGAGGAAGCTATTTTGCAAACTATGTTGTATATTTGTCGGCAAATGCACAAATAAACAGGATTTGGTACAACCGAATATCATTTGTTTCTGTTTTTGTTTGTACTATCTTTGTTGCCAAACTATTTAAATTTTGAATATGATTCCCGAAAATTTTATAAAGCTATATGAGTCGAGTTTTCGTGAAAACTGGGATTTGCCAGCTTTGACCGATTATAATGAACAACGTACGCTCACGTATGAAGACATGGCGCGAGAAATCGCAAAATTGCATATCCTTTTTCGCCATTGTCAAATCAGAAGAGGCGATAAGATCGCATTAGTGGGAAAAAATACGTCTAACTGGTGTATCGCCTTTATGGCTACCGTTTCGTATGGTGCTATTTTGGTTCCGATCCTTCAAGAGTTCAATCCTCATGATATACATCATATTATCAATCATTCCGATTCGGTGTTGCTGTTTGTCGGCGATCATATTTGGGAAAATATCGAAATGGAGAAGTTACCCGAAGTGAGGGCTGCTATTTCTTTGCAGGATTTTTCTTGCCTCGTGCAACGCGATGGCGAGGAGATTGCCAAGTGTTTGCGGGAGATGAAGCGGAAATTCAAAGCTACTTATCCGAACGGTTTCAATAGAGAGGACATCAAGTATGCCGATTTGGATAACGACAAAGTTATTTTGATTAATTATACATCGGGGACAACCGGATTTAGTAAGGGAGTGATGCTAACCGGGAACAATTTGGCGGGAAATGTCATGTTCGGTGTTCGTTCTCACTTGCATTATAAGGGGAGTAAATGTATTTCGTTCTTACCGTTGGCACATGCTTACGGGTGTGCCTTCGATTTGTTGGTTCCTTTGGCCGTGGGTACACATATCACGTTGTTGGGTAAGATTCCTTCCCCTAAAATTTTGCTGAAAGCGTTGGAAGAGATAAGACCTAATTTGATTATTTGTGTTCCTCTGATTTTAGAAAAAATTTATAAAAAACAGATACAGCCGTTGCTCAATAAAACGCCTATGCGGTGGGCGTTAAATATTCCTATATTGGACAGTCGTATTTACGGACAGGTGAGGAAGAAATTGATCGATGCGTTCGGAGGCCGATTCGAGGAGGTGATTGTGGGTGGAGCCCCGATAAATAGGGAGGTAGAGACTTTCTTGCATAAAATAAAATTTCCCTTTACGGTGGGATATGGAATGACCGAATGCGCTCCGTTGATCAGTTATACACCCCATCGGGAGTTTAGACCGGGATCGTCGGGGCGGACATTGTTCGGGTATGTAGAGACCAAAATAGATTCTCTTGACCCGGAAAATATTCCCGGTGAAATATGTGTACGGGGCGAACATGTGATGAAAGGTTATTATAAAAACGAGGAGGCGACGAAAGCGGTTCTCGATGAGGACGGGTGGTTGCATACCGGTGATATGGGAACCATAAGCGCCGATGGTACTATTTTTATAAAGGGTCGCTCTAAGACAATGATTCTCACTTCGAACGGGCAAAATATTTATCCCGAGGAAATAGAGGCTAAACTGAATAATATGCCTTTTGTGATGGAAAGCCTAATTGTCGAGCGGGACGGGAAATTAGTCGCTTTGGTATGTCCCGACTATGAAGCGATGGATAGTTACGGTGTCTCTAATAGAGATTTACCGATGGCTATGGAGGAGGTCAGAAATAATTTAAATAAGATGTTGGCTCCATACGAGCAGATTACTCGCATTCAACTTTATCCGAATGAATTCGAGAAAACACCTAAAAGGAGTATAAAACGATATTTATATGATAATTGAACTTTTTTTGAATCATTTTTTACAGAAAAAATGAAAGATTCTGAAAAAAAAGTAAGATTAAGAGTACAACATATAAAAAGAATATATACCTTTGTGGCGTTTTTGAAGCAAAAAAATATTGTTTTATCTTTAATTTGAAGGAAATGAAAAAGTTAGTTTTGTTCTTCGCTGTTGCATTTGCAATGTCTTTCGCTTCTTGTGGCAATAAAGCCGCTGAATCTACCGAAGCTACTGATAGCGTTGCTGTTGTAGAAGAAGTTGCAGTAGAAGTAGTTGATACTGTTGCTGCTGACTCTGTTGCAGTTGACTCTGCTGCTGTTGTTGCTGAATAATTTGCAACTTAAACAAGGAAAGAATTGGAGCTACTCTCGGGCGAGAGATAGCTCTTTTTATTTTTAGTCCGGCTCGTTGTTCATGTGCTTGATTACCCGACAAGGATTTCCCACCGCCACACAGTCGGCAGGAATGGAACGGGTGACTACGCTGCCGGCGCCTATGACACTGTTACGCCCGATCGTAACTCCCGGCAAGATAATGGCTCCACCTCCTATCCATACATTATCTTCGATTTTTATGGGAAGTGCGAATGTATTGCAAATGGCTTTACTTTCGTCCCAATTTTGCATGGTTCTTTCTTTTACATTTGTCGAGTGTGTGGCTGTGTATATTTGTACGTTGGAGGCAATCAAAACATTATTGTCTATTTCGATACGATTATTATCTACGAATGTACAGTTCATGTTGATAATGACTTTATTGCCTACGAATATATTTTTTTCGTATTCGCAGCGAAAGTCGATGTCTACATGGACATTTTCTCCCAAATGCCCGAACATCTCCCGTAAGATGGCTTCTTTTTGTTTCGTATCGGCAAATCCGTAGAATTTAATTTTACAAGCAGACGTTTGGTTTTTAATGTCATCTCTGCCAATTCTTTGTCTTTCCCATCAAAGATTTCTCCGTCCATACATTTTTGAAATTCTGTTTTCATGTTCTTAAATTACAGATTATTGTTTATTGATAAAATTATCTATGTTTGCATGAGTCTTCCCGCCGTCGGCGACAGGTGTTTTTATGACCTGCGCCTCGGGAAGTTTGGTATGTATTTCAAGTTCTATGGTTTCGATGGTTCAAATAGCCGATAGAGAACTTTTGAAGAACCCCGGTGTTATACCGTTTTTTATCGGTCAGTTTCTCAGGTTTTTTAAAACTTACCGCTTATTTTATTTTCATGATTTTCCGAATTGTATTGGGTATTTCGATGTTATCGTTCAAAGCTCCGAATTGTCGGGCTTGGCAGCCGATGGCGTAGAATGGAACGAATCCACCGGTGTGTGAAAAGCTGGTCCAGCCTACTCCTATTTTTTTGTTCAATAAAGCAATGGCATCGGCAACGAGCGGTTCGCTTTTTGCATATAGTGTAATTTCCTGTTTGCTGTTTTTTTTAACAATCGTCTCGTAGTAGCATTGCATTAACTGGGCTTCCTCCCCTGCGTTTACAGGAATTTTATCCCATAATCCGGTGTTCTCGGCCAATATTTTTTTTGTTTTTTCCCAAGTGTCTATTTCTCCTGTCTCTCTCATTTTTTGAAATAATTTGGAGAGGGATTCTTTGGACATTTTTTGATAGTTTACATACTCCCAGTTGAAAGGGTGTGTAGTCGTTTCTCCAATGGTGAGCCCTCCGGTTTCGTGGTCGGCGGTTACGATGATGAGAGTCTCATCGGGGTGTTTCTTATAGAATTCGTATGCCAAGCGTACACTTCGATCGAATTCGATGGTTTCCTTAATTGCCGTGGCTATATCGCGGGGGTGAGATGCATGATCGATGCTTGCGCCTTCTATCATCATGAAAAAACCTTTTTTATTTTTCTTTTTATATAGTTTCTCTATACCGGCTTGAACCATAAACTCCAAACCTAATTTACCGGGCTCCCTTTCTATCACGTAGGGTAACCATTTTTTGAGTGTGGTGTCGGTATCCACTAGTAGTATTTTGTCTGCATTTTTTTGGGAGTTATAGCCTTCCGTACCTCGGCATACCGTGTAGCCTTTTTGGCGATAGTAGTCGTATATATAAGGTTGGCTCGGGTCTCTCCTGTTAAATGGTTTCATTAATGTACTCCCGGCTAGAAAATCGAATTGGCTGTCTGCCCCTTCTTTACCTATTTGGTAGGTGTCGTTTCGCATTTGCCCGGCATAAAAGGCCGCAGGGGTAGCATCGTCGAGTTGCCCGCTGGTGATAATCCCGATTGCATATCCTTTGTCTCTCAGTTGTTTGGCAACGGAGGTTAACGGTTGTTTGTCGGGGCCGATTCCGATATGAGTCAAGTTGGTTTTATGGCCGGTAGCCAATGCTGTGCCTGCGGCAGCAGAGCAAGTGATGAGACTATTGTTGGCATGGGTTCTGATGGCGGAACGGACAGGAAAATCGAGGAAAACCAGTGATTCGTTTCCATCTTCATAGTTCCCGTTTTCGTAGAAAAGTTGGGTTGCCATTACATGGGCAAAGCTCATGCCGTCACCGATACAATAGAAGATGTATTTGGGCGTTTTTGCGGATAATGTGGCCGTAAAAAATAGGACGATGAAAAGAACCAAAGACTTTTTTGCAAATTGTTTCATAGGCTTTTGTGTGTTAATGTTATTGTTTTTCTTTCTTTTATTTCATAGAACAACTGAGTGATTTGGGCCGATTCATTGTTTCACTGTATGTATTTCCGAATCGGTCTGTTACTTTTATTTTTACGGTAGAGGTTGCGTTCGATGCTGTGGCCTTGAACATGTGGGCGGTCGCATAGGAAACGAAATCGGCTGTCGTGGTAGCCCCTACGTTTAGCCTTTTGGCTTCGATCGAGAAATTTTTAATTTCTATCTTTGAGCTTACCGAGTCGGTAGGGGGAATAATACCTCCCGGAATACTCTCTTTTTCGGAACTGTTTTGAAATAAAAATGAGCTGCCAATCGGTGTACTTACGATTCCTATGGTTTTCAACAGTGTTTTCATGGTAAATCTTTATTTATTAGGAATAACAAGTATGGCGTTGCTTACTTCTCTTTCTCCTTCGTGGTCGAATTTTTTGTTATCGTACGGGTGATTGACGATTCCCGTTTTATTGTTCCACAAGGTGGAAGACCCTCCACCATCGAGATTCAGTGCGTCGCGCATGCCTAATTGTTTTGCCAAATAAGATAGTTCATCGATAGACATACCTACCGAGTGTTTTTTGAAACGGCCGTCCACCACTACCATCATGATTTGGTTGTCTGGGGTAATGCCGATAAAAGCACGAGGGTGGCGTTTGAAGAAACCTTGTGGAACGTCGGAACTGTGGGCGTTTCCTTTGGTGGCTTTGCCTGTGTTTTCTGGGAAGGTCGGAGCCATTTGGCGTACTCCGTTTTTCAACAATAGAGGTCCTGCGGCCAAAATGTTTTTGTATTTTTTGCCCAATTTTTTACTTGTAATGGAGTCGAAGGTATGAATTTTTATTTTGTTTTTATCTGTGGAGATAGCCCCGTCTGTGCGAAAGGCTTCGGCACGGGTGGTTTCTCCACGAACGATACCGTCGAGCCGTATGAATGTCGTGGGGGCTCCTGTTTTTACATTGAAGTAGCTGCCGTTGATTGCGGCTTCGGCCTGATTTTCCTTTGCCAAATGGCTGGTCATCGTCATTTGCGGAGCTTGTACGATTTGAGTTTTATACTTTTTAGGATCGTATTTTATGATAGAAATTTGTTGGGGTGAATCGAATACGTGTATATTCGTGTACATGCATACTGCTCCGTGTTGCAACGTATCGGTATGCCATTGTGCATGGGCGATAGCCAATGAGTCTTGTCGTGTTTGTGCGTATCCGCATGGAACGACGAGCGATAAGAGTATCGCTGAAAAAATAAGTCTAATGTGTTTCATTTCGTTATAAAACAGTTTCGTTTTGAGACTATAAAAGTAATAAAACGATTCGAAAAAAAAACATATGATTGACATTTATAAATATTGGGAAAAGGGTTTTATATAAAAATTAACATATATAATGCTTTCTAAACATTTTTGTTTTGAGTTGAATTATCGTGGAATGTAAGTCGTTTTCCTCGGGTTCGATTGCATGCTTTCCCTTCGGAGAATACTTCGTTTCCGTTGACGAAAGTACGATCGATCGATATTGGGAATGTGTGTCCCTCGAAAGGAGACCATTTACATTTCGACAGAATATTTTCTGTTGTTACTGTGTAGGGTTTGCAAGGGTCGACGACAACGATATCGGCGTAGTGCCCGGAGCGCAGGTATCCCCGGCGGTCGATGCGGTAGAGCGTCGCCGGAGCGTGGCACATCTTTTCAACGACTTGCTCGATCGTGAATTCTCCTTTTAGAGAAAGTTCCAACATGGTTTGCAAGGAATGCTGTATCAGCGGACCACCGGATGCCGCTTTCAGACAGGAACCTTGTTTTTCGCTCCATAGGTGAGGGGCGTGGTCTGTCGCCACGACATCGAGTTTGCCGCATCGAAGTGCATCGAGCAGAGCCCGACGATCGGCACAGGTTTTGATGGCAGGATTCCATTTTATGCGGTTCCCGAATTGGGCGTAGTCGTTGTCGTCGAACCAGAGATGGTGCACGCATACTTCGCTCGTGATATGTTTCTCCGAGAGTGGTTTATGATTGTCGAAAAGAGACATTTCCCGTGCCGTGGAGAGGTGTAGGACATGCAATCGGGTATCGTATCTTGTCGCTAATTCCACGGCTTTGGCCGAAGATGTATAGCAGGCCTCGGCACTGCGGATAAGAGGGTGGAAGAAAATGGGTAAGTCCTCTCCGAAGCGTTCGGTATAATACTTTTTGTTAGCTTGTATGATGGATTCTTGTTCGCAATGTACGGCGATGAGCGCAGGAATTTCGGCGAAGATCCGTCGTAATGTTTTTTCGTTGTCTACCAGCATGTTTCCGGTAGATGATCCCATGAAAATTTTTACACCGCAAACCTGTGAGAAGTCAACCTGTTTCAGTACCTCGAAATTGTCGTTGGTAGCGCCGATATAAAAAGAATAGTTCGCCGGGGAAACTTCGGCTGCACGGGAGTATTTCCATTCGAGGGCTTCGAGGGTCGTCGTTTGGGGAACGGTATTGGGCATTTCCATAAATGAGGTGATTCCTCCTGCGACCGCTGCAACCGATTCGGTGGCGATCTCGGCTTTATGAGTGAGTCCCGGCTCTCTGAAATGCACTTGGTCGTCGATGACTCCGGGGAGAATCCATTTGCCCGAGGCGTCGATGATATGGTCTGTGTTGCATACGATATTTTCAGGAAGTTTTCCCTTTATGACGGATTCGATAAACTCTCCTTTGACGATGATGCTCCCGATGAAATGTTCTCCATCGTTTACGATTGTTC
Organism: Barnesiella sp. B2-R-119; assembly: GCF_023656675.1. Taxonomy (NCBI): domain Bacteria; kingdom Pseudomonadati; phylum Bacteroidota; class Bacteroidia; order Bacteroidales; family Barnesiellaceae; genus Barnesiella; species Barnesiella sp. B2-R-119. Next base: position 343,755 of record NZ_JAMOKL010000003.1, on the reverse strand, counting down.
CGTTTGTAATGATTGTTCTGCACATGACCGGTTGTCTTTTGAGGCGTCGGCGGTTAATTTCCCTGCTTGGGGTATTTGCGGAACCAACTGTTTATTTTTAATCTGATGACTCCGAATACAGCTTCACCGAATATGCTGGTGTTCATTTTACTTTCACCCAATACTCGGTTAATGAATATAATGGGTACTTCTTTAATGGTGAATCCGTATTTGTAGGTCGTGAATTTCATTTCGATTTGAAAGGCATATCCTTTGAATCGGATTGAATCGAGTCCGATCGTTTCGAGTACCCGACGTCGGTAACAAACGAATCCTGCGGTCGTGTCGTGTATTTTCATACCGGTGACGAAACGCACATACTTTGATGCGAAATAGGACATCATGACTCTTCCCATAGGCCAATTAACTACGTTCACTCCCGTGACGTAGCGGGAACCGATAGCCATATCCGCACCACCGGTTTTGCAAGCAGCCAACAGATTCATCAGGTCTTTGGGGTTGTGGGAGAAATCGGCATCCATCTCGAAAATGTATTCGTATTGGTGTTCGATAGCCCACTTGAATCCTGCAATATAGGCTGTTCCCAGCCCTTGTTTCCCGGTTCGTTCCATGAGGTGGAGAGCGCCCGGAAATTGTTTTTGTAAATCTTTGACAATCACTCCTGTTCCGTCGGGGGAGTTGTCGTCGATGATGAGTATATGGAACTGACGGGGAAGTTCGAATACGGCATGGATAATTGCGGCAATGTTTTCTTTCTCATTGTAAGTGGGAATGAGAACTATGCTGTCTGATCTCGAAAGCGCTGTACTGTCCATATAGGTATTGTTAGTGTATTTGTCGAAACAGATTGTGCAGACGACATATAAATTTATGATGTCGTGTCGCTTCGCCTCTGTTTTTATGTTCTACAAATATAAGTACTTTTTTTATTCGGACTTTCGGAACAGGCAAAAAAGGTGTGAATGAAGGGTAATAAAACTTGACGTGTGCTTGTTCGCCGATAGCATAAAGGCTAAACCCTTTTCAGGGTTTAGCCTTTATGAATAAGGATAATCGATCAGTCGAACGATTTATCGGACTATGACTTTGAACGATTTTCCATCGATGCGAACAATATATATGCCGGTTTCAACGCGAATCCGGTCTTTGTAAGAAATAATCTCGTCGAAAATTTTGCTACCGTCTATTTTGAATATTTCGGCTTGCCGGTTATCGACATTTTCAATGACGATCGTGTGGCCGGCGGCATATACTTTTATCGGGTTTCCAGATGTCTCATCGATACCCGATTGAGACCTATCTACCGTAACCGTGTTGGAATATGGCGATTCTCCTTTATCGAATACGGCCGTGACATTGTAGGTATAAATGTTTCCTTTTTCTATTTCCGTGTCGGTATAGCCCTCGGTCGCCGGGAGTTGTTTGTACAGTTCGCCATTGCGATACAGGTTATATCCATTGAGGATAAGCGTTTCATCGGGCATATTGGCTGCAATAAACTCTATATCGTCGATGAGCAAACCGATTTTGCCCGAAGATATACAGTGGATTGCGACATATTTGGCATTGTCCGGCAGTTTGAAGCTGTATTTGTTGTATCCGTTTTCAGGATCTCGCTCCAATCCATCGGGGACGATTGTTTCGCTACCTTCGAGGATTACGAAGTTGTCGATGTCGTTGTTGCCGGTCGAGTACACGATCTCGAACTTGTCATAGCCTTCTCCTCCATACATAAAAGGAATTGAGCGAGCCCAGAAACTGATACTTCTATTGCCATCTTTAAGCTCGGGTAATATCAGGTAATCGTCGTTGGCAGCTCCTCCCATAGTACTCCAACAAGCGAACAATTGTTTGCCCGAGTGAGCGGTGAGGCCATAGAAAGTCAATTGTTGTGACAGAGATTCGGAGTTCGTACTCATGACTTGGAATGCCATTTTCGCTTCGCTGTTCGGGTATTGGGGAGCCCATGCGTTTATCTTGGCCGTCGTTTGGCCATCGTTGTCGTACACCGTGTAGTCTCCGATAGTTCCGGTACGATTACTGTCGTCAATTCCGCCGATACTCCACTCTTCGTAACTTTCGATGTCGTCGGTAGCGGGATCTGGGATACAGGATAAAGCGGGTCTGCTCCATGTGAGCGATACCGAGTTGTCGTTATCTTCGGCACTGAGGTTGTCGATGGTGGGATATTTGGGTCGTTCGACTGCGACCGACAGTGCAGCCGAGTTGTTGTCTGTGTCGAGATCGCCATCGAATTCTATTTTTGCAGTGAGGTCGAAGACCGTACTGTTTACCGGTGATGAAAGAACGAAATCGAAAGTCTCGTAGGCATCGGGCCGTATGGGTTTACCGTTTTGTTCTGCAATGAGTTTGTCTCCCGAATAGATACATACTTTGTAGTCGGTAGCCTCATTGGTTCCATCGTTATATATCTTGACAGAATAGTCTGCCGGCTTTGCCCCGATAACCGATTCGGGACCTGTAAATCCATTCAGAACAAGATCGTTTGCCAGTTGGTCGAAAATTCGCAGGTTATCGATCATGATGCTTTCGGCGCCCCAATCTTCGGTTGCTCCGAGAATACCTATTTGCAGAAAGTCTGCGTTGCGATAGTTACTAAGGTCGATGGCGTGGCATTTCCATATATTATTGTCTGCGCTATTGATTTCGAGAAGCGTTGTCCAATTTGTACCTAAATCGACACTTGCCTGAATATGAATCTCGGATAACCCGTCGGGATTATTTACCCATACTTTCAACACCGGATTTTCGAGTGCAGCGACGTTTATTTTGGGAGAAACCAGTCGGTACGAGCCGGGTCCGCTGAACGATATCCAACCGTCATCGCCGTCTTGTGCTCCCAATATTGTGGAGAAACTGGTCTGTGTTACCGACCAATCGCCATATCCTTTTTCGACGATGTCGATTGCCCACGGGTCGTTTTCGGTTTTACCCTCAGGCCAAGACTCTATGAATGGAGCCGGATAGGGAGTCCCGAAAAGTATGGAGTTGGTGGGTGTGGCTTCGCCCTCGCCTGCGATACTTTTTGCGCTTATTTGATAACTTAGAAGCATTTGTCCCGAATCGGCGTTCAATGATTCGTCGGTATAGGTAAGTCCGGTTATTTCGGTGGCAGTCGAAACAGACATCGGCTGCAATTGCGAAATCTGGTAGGTTAGTTTTTCGAGGTCGATGTAACCGCCGTTGATACCTGTCACAGGTGCTTCCCATGTAAGTACTGCCTTGTCTCCGGCTTGTACTACGTGTGGGTTTATAACAGCGGTGGGAATGTCTATCCCGATGTATGCATTGCATTCTGTTTCGTATCCTTTTCCAGCCTCATTAAAGAATGCGATCGAGTAGGTATTGAATCCGTTAGCAGCCTGAGTATCGGTTATGGATACTTCGCTACCGGGTTGTGGATTGTCGATGCTTCCTACAAGTCTTTCTTTTGTTTTGTTCCAAATTTCGGCTTTGGCGATTGTTGTCAAGTTGCTGCCATCGGCTCGCTTAGAGGGGGCGGTCGCCGATATGGTCGCTCCGAGCGCTCCTTCGGGAGCGGCAACAGCGTTCATTTCGTCTGTCGCTGCTGGGGCAAGCGCGTTGATCGGCTCTGTAATTTCGATGGAATAGATATATAACGACCCCATGTATTTATCGCTGATACCGTGAATACCTATATAATATGTTCCGTCGGATTGAGGCGAGAATACAGCTTGGAAGGTCTCTTCTTTCGAGGTCGTGAAGAAATTAGGTTCTATGATGACGTTTGTCAAAGCGTCGGCTGTTGCTTCTGTCCCGTATTTTACTTCAAACCGTTCTTTGTAAGTGGCGCTACTGGAACGTCCTTTTAAGATGAGGGTATATAGGAAACCCGCTTTCAACTTCATGGCCGGAGAGACGATCCAGTCGTCGGCGGCGAGTGTGCGGCTATAATTGAGTTGTGCACCGTTGACCGTTGCCGTCCATGCTTTGTCGTCCTCGTTGGCATTGATGATAGTATATTGGTCGAAACTATCCATCGACTTGAACGAATGGTTGTAAGGTGGTTCGAGATATGAACCGAGCATTATTCCGTCGGATAGAGCGGGATCACTTTGTCGAGTGCCGTCTGAGACTATGATTTCGTATGTGTATTCACCCAGAATGAGAGGTAGCTCTGTATCCGTGACGGTCGTTTCGGTTGTTCGGGTAGCGATAATCTTGTTGTCGGGTTTGCGTATGACGTTATAAGTCAATAGGCTTATATCTACGTATCCTCCATGTTGACCCTTCGTTACTGCTTCCCATGCGATTGTTACATTGTCGCTTTCTCGGTTGACCGTGATTCCTGTGACCGTTGCCGGAGTATCTGTGCCGACATAGAATGGAGCCTTGTAAGCCGGACCTGTGCCATGTATTGTATGTGTCGTGATTCCCAAAGTGTGGTTCCCTTCGGATAGGGTTATCGGCAGTTCGACAAGCGAACCGGCGGTCGATGTGCCTGACGAAAGGGTTTCATCGTCTATTTCAACGGTGTAGTTTATATCGCCGGAGAGTTTGTTACCACTGACAGTCGTAGTGGGGAGTTTGAAAGTTATTGTACCTGAAAGGGCTGCTCCTTCGAATGCGATGTCGATGTCGGTAACGCTTCCCGGCCCTTCGAGGTCTGCGTTAGGACTTAGGGAATATAGTCCCACAAATTCTTCCAAATCGTTAAAGGACCCGAGTAGTGTAGCCTCTCCCGTATCGGTGTTTACTTGATAAATACCGGAGGAATTTTCGTTGCAGGCTGCCCAATAAAGTTGCTTGGTCGTGAAGTCGAAGCATCCGCTTTGTTGGTAAAGAGGTGTGTATCCGGTAGCTCCGATAAGGCTATATGAGCCGTCTTCGGTATTGAATTTGTATAAATCTCCCATTTGGGAAATGCCATATATTTCACCGATGGAATTGGCTGCGATGACTACGAATCCGGCAGGATATCCCTTGTCGTCTTGCAGAGTGATATCCGATAGTTTGTTTACTGCACCGGTTTCAAGGTCGAGAGTTCCGAATACATAACCGTTTTTAGTCGTGTTGTAGAAGGCTCCGTACACTTTTTGGTCTGCCGGATTCCAAGTCATGTCGGTGGAAATAGTCGTTAAAGGTATAGCTTTACGGCTTACCTCTGTCCACGATTCGATGTCATAACAAATCAATTCGTTGCTTATCGTCGTACCGCTTAATTTTGTATAGGTAATACAGTAGAAATATTTTGCATCGACGAGAGTCGCTCCTCCATTGGCTCCTATTGGTCCGGCTTCGGGACGATACACCAATTCTGCCTTAGGGTTGTCTGTCGTATTGAATTTGTAGATACCCATAGGACTGGAATCGTTTCCCCAACTTTGAGCAAAGATAAGGTTCCCATAAAGGGTCGTTCCGTCGACTGTGTTTTCCAAAACTTTTGTAAGTCCCTTTGGAGAGGAGATTCGGGAGGCCGGAATGACAGTCGTTTTTTCTGATGCGTTCCGTGGAGCGATCAGATGCGCTTTTGTACCAAAGGGCACAAATAATAGCAATAAAAAGCAAAATGTGATTAGATTTTTTTTCATAGTGAAACAGAATTGATAATGAATATTTTTGGTTTGTAATGAAACTCTATTTGCAAAAATATTTATAATATTAAATAATACATCGATATTGTCGTATTACCTGTATTGTATTTATGCTATTTTAACTAATTTGGGGCTGATTTCTCTGAAATTGATTTAAAATATAGATTTTTTAAAAATAGCTTTTGTCTTATATTAAAGTGAATTTCTTGAATTTTGAAAGTGTAATAGTGTATAGAATATTTATTTTGTAGTAAATATTTGATTATTGCTTTTTCCTTGTCGGTCTATTATAATAGTTATAAAATATAAAAATATGAATATTCGCTTCTCCTTTATTTAGGAGAAGTAAAGAGAATCAAGGATGCAAGTATTGTATTATCGGGGAGAGATTCCGTATCGTTCGAAGGCTTGTAAGTCTTCTTCTTCGAGGGGTAAACGTCGAACGGGAATAGGTATGTTTTGTTCTCCTACATAATATCTTTTTTCGAGATGAAACGACGGACTTATGAGGGAGAGTCGGTCATCGCGATATTCGGTTTCGATGCCTCCGATACCCAGTAGGGTGTGGAATACGACTCGCGAGTCGAATGGGGTGGTATGCCGATTCCGGGCTTGTCGTATGTCATCGGGGAAAAGAGTAGAGTAATTATCCGAGAACCAAATGACAAAGGGTATGTGCAGCTGGTAATAGGTGGGAATGGGGGAGGCGTGCAGAAATCGATTACGTTCATCGTCGAGCAGATCTTCCCCGTGGTCGGAGAGATACAGCATGGCCGAAGTTTTTCCGGTTCGGTCGAGTTTATCGATAACTTGTGCCAAGAATTTGTCGGTGGCAACGATCGAGTTGTCATAGGCATTTATCATGGCTTGCTTGTTCTTATGATCGATTTCTTTAATGTGGTCGGGGGTGAATATTCGACAATCGGTATTGTATCGTTCACAGTAATTGAAGTGGGAGCCATAGGTGTGAAGGATAATGAGTTGCTTCGTTTTACCTATGTTCAGTAACGAGTCGACTGCGGATAATAGTACATCGTCATGTAGATGCGGTTTATTTTTCGGTGCGGCGAAATAGATCGTACAGTCTGCTTCGTCGGCGAAGAACTCGGTAAATGATCCGTTGCGCAGTTGGTTGGAGAGAAACGACGTGTGGAATCCGGCTTGTTTAAATGCCGAAATAAGACTCTTTTGTCGGTATATCTCATTGTAATTGAGTGCATCGGCGGGGCATAGCATTAACGGAACGCTTTTATGAGTCGCATTGATTTGTGTCAGTACATCGTCGAAATGAATGACATCGGGCATGGCGTCGAGTTTGGGGGTCGTATTTCGTTCGTACCCATATAGCCCCCAGTTTCCGGCGCGGGAGGTTTCTCCGATTACGAAGATATAGATTTCGGGGAGTTCGGTGTCTCTTGTCGATGTGGCCCGGTAGTCGAATTTTCTCGATGTGCGTGGATAGTTCTTTGCTGCTTCCCAACTGTCCACGGCGAATCGGGCATTGTTGAACGCGTTGATGGGGTAAAGGTTGTCGAGCCTTGCCGTATGAGGATATTTTCGGTGAGCAGGTGTGTAAACAAGTATTCCACTACCGATCATGAGCATAGCCAACATGAACACTCTTTTTTGAAAAAGAGGTGTGAGGGTCTCGGTGCGACGTATGGAGTAAACGGCAAGAGCCAATGCCGGAAGATAAAGTAAGAATACGCCTACCACCGCCGGAGCCAATTTATCGAGTAATTCGAAAGCCTCTCCGCTGTTGGTCGTAAACATGTTCAGGAACATGTCTGAGGCGATAATGGAATTACCGAAAAGATAGAGTAGTACCAATTGAAACGCGCCTATGAAATGAAGGGGAAAAAGAGCCCAAAAGGTGATTCCCGGTTTGCGGGAGAGAATTAATAACAAAAGGTATAAAGCTCCCGGAATGAGGATATAGGAGACTTTGAACAGGAGTGGCAATTGTTCTGTAAAACATAGAAAAATATTGGGAACCAACATGATTCCCGAAAAAATCCAAAATATGCGCCTCTGTGTAAATATTTGATTAAAATGCTTCATTGATGTTGAATAAAAATCCCGATTGTCCTTTTTTTCCGAATCCGTAGTCGAGTCGTACATTGACTCGGTTTTTGAACTCCCAGCGATAGCCTATTCCGTAATTGGGGAGTGTATGTCCCCATTTAAAACCTGAGAACGAAGGAAATACGTTTCCTGCTCCTACCCATACGGCTATGCCATTTCGCCTCCAAATGTGTTGACGGAGTTCTATTTGAGTTTCGATTAAATTTTTGTCTCGGTATCTGCCTTCGTAGTATCCTCGCATACGGGCCGACCCTCCCAAAGCTGCAAGCATATTCCAGGGTACATCGCCGTAATTGAATTCTCCATGTAGGTCAAAAGCAAGGATCGCTCCTTCCCATAGGCGGTGATAATAATCGAAAATGAAATCGGTGCGAGTAAACGCTTTTTTATTGCCCAAGAATTTGGGGAAGAATCGTTGGTTAACTTTTATATAAACTCCTTTTGCTGCGTTGGTAATAAAATCGCGACTGTCGTATACAAGTGTGGCTCCTATACTCGTGCTGATTACTTCTCGGGCTTCTCCTTCGAGTAGTTCGATTTTTGTGAAATCCGATCCTTTCACCCAGTTAAATCCCGTAGAAATTCCTCCGTAGAGGTCCTTATGTAAGCGAGCCAGCCAGTCGATACGTAAAATAGTTTCCAGTCTGTCGTAGGAGCTTTTGTTGGCGTTGTTATTTCCGTTTTCGTAACCTATGCCCCAAAAGTCACTCGGGAATGTGTATAAATAAAAGTCGTAATCTATCCTGAATTTATTTTTGGGAAAGATATTATTCCCTTTTACTCCTATCAAAAGAAAGCCTGTGGTCGTGGCATCTCCATAAAGCGAAACGTTGGAGAGTTGTGTGATCGAGTCTCTTCGTAACCGGTATGTCCCCGAGGCAGCCAAGCCTATTCCCAGCTTTGTCGTGGAAGAATAGTGAGGTCCTCCGATGATACCGAAATCGAATTTTTTATCGGGGCGTGGAGCATTGGAGTCATCGAAGTATTTCAGAACCTTTTGGAATATGTTCAGTTTTTTTACGGTGGTATCTTTTTTTGCGATAATCGAGTCGGTAGGAATAGTATCTATACTATCGGTTGGCGTTTCGGCGTACAAAAGACTTTGGGAGCCTAAAATGTATCCGACGCATAATATCGTATATCGAATGAATTGTTTCATATAATTAATTTGTTTCTCTCACGAGTTCAGATGCAAATGTATATTTTCTGTGGCTAATTGCCTAATTGCTTTTTATTCAATATGTTAAGTTTTGTATAAATTTTCTTTCTCGTGTCATTTGTCTATATGGAGGTGTAGCGTAGCGGTGGGAATTGTCCTTTCTTGTAATAACAAATTATTATTCAGAAGGTTCAATAATTTAATATTGACGAGGGAAAGTAAAGATCGATTTTGAGAAATATTCAGGATATAAAATTTTTTCGGTGTATATTTTTTGTATTTTAACGAGAGTCCGATATAAATAAATATATATGGACGATTATTGACCGGTCTCGATGAACGTTCGTTTTTATTCTTCTATGTAGTTGCGGATTACAATTGACAATTAATTACTTCATTGAATGTTTTTGTGTAATTCGTATTCAGCATTGCTTTATATTCATTGCAGAATGTGTCGAATGTCGTTTTGGCCAAGCTGGTTCTTCCTTGTTTATATAATGTGTGGCATTTGAGAATCAATGCATACTCGTCTGTTTTGTCGTGTGCAAACATGCTGTTGGCTATCTGAATTAATAATTCGTTGTTTCCCTTTATATATTCTTGCTTGGATAAATTTATTGCCATATCTAATACGGAATTCGTGTAATCGGACTTGAAAGAATCCAACCAGTCTGTTTGGACATATGGTAATAATTGTCCCGATAGCAGGTTTAAGGGTAAATCATTGATGTTTTCGGCTGTGATAGGTTCTTTGTTTTTTACTTTGTCGATCCAATTACAAACATCGATATAATCGCAATAAGCGTGAGTGAACTTTAACGCCCAATAGGTGCTTTCTTTTACAAGTTCGACACCGTCTAGTTTTTCCAGCAAAAGTTTTAGTTTTCGGATATTTACTCGGCGGTTATTTTGGGCACTTTCGTCTGTTTTATCAAACCAAAGCAACTCTCTCAGAGTGACGTTTGAAATCCCTTTCTTGTTATTTACGCTATATAATATGATAAGAATGAGCAGTTGTTTCAAAATAGGTGTGAATGATTTGGTGATATCTGCACCATTTTTATCCCATACTTGAAATCCATCTAAGAAAAGAATAGATGATTTTTTGTGAATGTCCGGTTGGGGCTTATAGTTTTCGTCTTGGGTAGTTGTCTTGGAGGAACGATCCGTATTTGTAACAACCGAAGGGTTGTGAGGAATGTGGCTTTCTTTTCTTCTTCTTTTCTTTTTTCGGTAGCAGAGGTACATACAGCCCATACCTGCAATTATGCAAATTCCTATACCTATGAAGAACCCTATCTTTGTAACAAGTGCCTTATGTCCTGCAACTGTTTGCAACGTATCTTCTATTTTTAACGGGGGGTAAGCTAATGAGTATATGTTTATATTTGATTTGTTGTTATAGTTATAATTGGTTACGGCATACAGCCTCGACTGTAACGAGTCGTAGTAGAGTGTACAGAAAGAATTTACATCATTGAAGGAGAAAGGGATTGTATCTGCATAGTTCGTACAGTTATTCCCATCTGTCAAATCGAACGATTTTAGCAGGATATAGCTGTTCGAACAATCATTCGGAAAACATAAAGCATATAGCTTGTTATTCGTTTCGTCTGTAACAATATGATTACCGACGACGAAGTTTTTCGTATCGTTGGGGATAGTCCACAATTTCTTTGTTTTGAATGTGTTGATGTCTATCGCATAAAGATCGTAATAATTTATGACTCCTAATTCTTGTTTCCCTTGCGGGTTGCCACAGCCGCCGAACACCAATATCGTGTCTCTGTTTTTGTAGTCCGATCCGCTTAGATAACGCGGAGGTATTTCTTCGTTGTACGATACCGGAATCCAGTCGTCCTGTGTCCGTCCTTTTTTAAGTATCAAGTTCTTATATTGATAATTACCATATCCGCCAAAAATATACAGACACGAGTCATTGGGCGATATAAACGTATTGTGTTGAGAATATTCCGGATTTTTTATTTCACGGTCATTGTTTGTCCATGTGTTATCCTTGAAATTGAATATAGACATCTGTTTCAAGGGATCGAAATCGTATGACCATAATTCATCGTAATAAGGCTGATAAATGAGTTGGTTGTTTATTTCTGTGTATGGAGCTCCATGAGCAGGATAAATCGTATCTAATGTATTGTCGATAGTCGAATAAACGAGTACAAATGAGCTGTTGGCAAAATAAATATTCCCTTTTGACGGGGCATGGCAGATTTGTGTATATATGGGTAATGCTAATGTTTTTTCTTTTACCCACTTGGTGTGTTTATTTATTTCCCATGTAGGATTGGTGACTGTCGCCGGAATCTGATACAGACTATCCAAACAGGAATACGACAGATGTTCTTTTAAAGGCCAATATGCAATTGTTTTATTTTTATTGTCTGTGATTTTTATGTTACGTATAGACATCGGAGGAACATCGGAAGAATGAAACTTTTCATGATCGGAGTATCCGAAGTAGAATTTCACGTTTTTGATATTGATGGATTTATACTGGCCTTGCAATGTTTGGTTGTCGAAGATGAGCCGTAAACTATCCGGATAGATTGAACACTGGATATGCGCCCATTTATTCCATGAGTATTGATTCAGTAGTTCTTCATCGAAAGCCAGATAGACGTTGTTCCCTTCTATCAAATTCAACGCTCTTTTTTCGGGTGTAATATTCGCTATCAAATCGAAACTCTTTTCATCGTCGATTATGATTCGAAAGACATATCCGTAGTTATGTTCTTCGGGTCTGAATTTAATATCGAAATCTAATGTTAGACCTTTTGAGGCGTCGAACTCGGGAGATAGGATAAGCGATGTTCTTTCTTCTTTAATGGAGGTATGGGCAGCAAAATATAATCCAGATGAAATATTTTGTGCTTCAACCGGTATCAGGGCCAACATTAAGAGCAGAAATATAAGCGTCTTTTGCATGAATACTTATAACTGTTTTTTGCAAAGATAATATGGTTTAGGAGGGTTACAAAGAAAAAAATTATATTTATGGAATCTTTTCATGGAATTGATAATAAAAATATTATATTATTAATGGGTAGAGTATTTTTACTGTGTACCGAAGTTTGTTTGTTAATGGTTTATTAATATTTCCGTTAATGACCGACGTTTATTTTTGTTACATTAATTAAAAACGACACATGATGAGAAGTATTATTGTATTGAGTTTGGCGCTGCTGTTGGTGGCGTGTAAGCATGAGAAAGAGTATAGTGGCAATCCTATTGTCGAGGGTTGGTATGCCGATCCAGAAGGGGTTGTCTTCGATGATGAATATTGGATATATCCTACGTTGTCCGATATTCCTTTCGGAGCCGATAGCGCAGATTTTCCCGGATTGCAAAAAGAAACGCGGGCCATTCATCAGGTCTATAATATACAGACTTATATGGATGCTTTTTCATCAAAAGATATGGTCCACTGGACTAAGCATCCCAAAGTGTTGTCTGTTGAGAATATAAAATGGTTGGAATTTGCCTTATGGGCTCCGTCTATTGTTCGGGCGAATGGCAAATATTATCTGTTTTTCGGAGGGAATGATATCCAGAATGATGAGCAATATGGAGGAATCGGTGTCGCTGTGGCTGATAACCCGGCAGGCCCATTTAAAGACGTTTTGGGGAAACCTTTGATCGATAAGATTGTGAACGGTGCCCAGCCGATCGATCAGTTCGTTTTTAAAGATGACGATGGTAGTTATTATATGTATTATGGAGGCTGGCATCATTGTAATATGGTAAAATTGAGTTCGGATTTATTGAGTCTCGTTCCTTTTGACGATGGTTCGTATTATAAATCTGTCACACCTGAGAATTATGTGGAGGGACCTTTTATGCTGAAACGGAATAACAAATATTATTTTATGTGGTCGGAAGGCAGTTGGGGAGGTTCGGATTATAGTGTGGCTTATGCCATTGCCGATTCTCCGTTCGGCCCTTTCGAGCGTATTGGGAAAATATTGCAACAAGACGAGAGTGTGGGTACAGGTGCGGGACATCATTCGGTCATTCAGATACCGGGGAAAGACGAGTGGTATATTGTTTATCATCGTCACCCATTGGGCGATACGATTCCAAATCATAGAGAGATTTGTATCGACCGTATGTATTTTGACGAAAATGGTTTTATTAAACCGGTGAAGATGACTTTCGACGGTGTCGGTGTCAATAGGCTTACGGATTAGCGAATAGTATCAGAAATGTATCATCGCCTCAAACAAGAAAATTTTCATTGAGTTGTTTTTCTTGTTTGAGGCGATGTTGTTTTCTACACGTGACTATTTACAGTAAAATATATGGAAAGATATGAGGCAATAACGTTGACCTCGATAGCTTTATTTGAAAGAATTGTTTTTATGCTGATTGTCGAGTGGTTACCCCCCCCCTGTTATTAATCTTGTTATGTCGCTCCTTTTCTTATGAGAATTGTTAATGCCTTATTAATGTTTTTGATTCGGAAATAAGTATTGCATATGGATAATTAATATTCTATTAATGGTTTTATTAATTGCTCCGGCTTACTTTTGTCACAAAAAATAAAAAAATGATTCCATGAAAAAAGTTTCTTTACTTATATTTTTATCTGTTTTACTTATATCGTGCGGAGGTAAAGAGGTGCTTTCTACTTCTTTTTCACCGGTTGACTATGTGAATCCGTTAGTGGGAACTCAATCTAAGTTTACCTTGTCTACGGGTAATACCTATCCGGCTGTCGCATTACCGTGGGGAATGAATTTCTGGACACCGCAAACGGGAGATATGGGAAATGGCTGGGCCTATTGTTATACCGACGACAAGATAAAAGGATTTAAGCAGACACATCAGCCCAGTCCGTGGATCAATGATTATGGGCAGTTTGCATTGATGCCGGTGACCGGTGGTAAAAAGTTCCTGCAAAATGAACGAGGAAGCTGGTTTTCTCATAAAGCTGAGACGGCAAGACCTTATTATTATAGTGTGTATTTGGCTGACCATGATGTGAAAACAGAAATTACTCCGACGGAACGTTCTGCTTATTTTAGGTTTACTTTCCCAGAAAGTGAAGAGTCGTATATCGTAGTAGATGCATTCGATAACGGGTCTTTTGTTCAGATAGATGAGGAAAATGGCACGGTAACCGGCTATACGACTAAAAATAGCGGGGGAGTACCGGATAATTTTAGAAATTACTTCGTGATGAAATTTGATAAGCCTTTTGCCTCGGCGGAAGTATGGAGCGGAGATAAAATTATAAAAGGTAAAAGAGAGGTAGAGGATAATCATGTCGGTGCTGTGTTGGGATTCAAGACTTATAAAGGTGAAAAGATTGGTGTAAAGGTAAGTTCTTCTTTTATCAGTGAAGAGCAGGCATGGTTGAATTTGGAAGAATTGGGCAGTAGGAATTTTAACGAGGTAAAAGAGTCTGCTCGAAATGCTTGGAACGATGTAATGAATAGAGTGAGAGTAGAAGGAGGAACTGATGAACAACTACGTACTTTCTACTCTTGCTTGTATCGTTCTTTATTGTTTCCCCGTAAGTTTTATGAAGTAGATAAATATGGAAATATTGTCCATTATAGTCCTTACAACGGAGAAGTGAGGAGAGGATATATGTATACAGATACCGGATTTTGGGACACGTTCCGCGCTTTATTTCCTTTCTTGAACCTCATGTATCCTTCTGTCAACAAAGAAATTCAAGAAGGATTGGCAAACAGTTATGAAGAAAGTGGATTTTTACCCGAATGGGCCAGCCCGGGACACCGTCACTGCATGGTGGGTAATAATTCGGCATCTGTTGTGGCCGATGCTTATTTGAAAGGATGCCAGACAGAAAAGATCGATCTGTTGTATGAGGCTGTTCTGCACGGAGCGAATCATGTGCACCCCCAAGTTCCTTCGACGGGAAGATTGGGATATGAATATTACAATCAAAAAGGATATGTACCTTATAATGTAGGTATTAACGAGAATGTGGCGCGCACGTTGGAGTATGCCTATGATGATTGGTGTATTATGAGACTGGCGCAACAATTGAACCGGCCGCAGGAAGAAATCGATCTTTATCGGGAAAGGAGTAAAAACTATCGGTTCGTTTTCGATAAAGAGAACAATCTGATGCGCGGGAAAAACGAAGATGGTACATTCCAGTTTCCTTTCAGTCCGTATAAATGGGGTGATGCTTTTACCGAAGGCAACAGTTGGCATTATACATGGAGCGTGTTTCATGATGTGCAGGGACTTATCGATCTGATGGGAGGGAAGGAGAACTTTGTCTCCATGTTGGATTCTGTTTTTGTGGTTCCTCCTATTTATGACGATAGTTATTACGGGCAGTGCATTCATGAAATAAAGGAAATGCAGATTATGAATATGGGTAATTATGCACATGGCAACCAGCCTATCCAACATATGATTTATCTTTATAATTATGCCGGGCAGCCTTGGAAAGCGCAATATTGGTTAAGGGAAGTGATGGATAAGCTATATACTCCTTATCCTGACGGCTATTGTGGAGATGAAGATAATGGACAGACTTCTGCATGGTATATATTTTCTGCGTTGGGCTTTTATCCGGTATGTCCGGGCTCAGGGGAGTATGTGATGGGAGCTCCGCTCTTTAAAAAGGCGATTCTTACGTTGGAAAATGGAAAGCAGATCGTTTTGAATGCTCCTGACAACACGAACGAAAATAGATATATACGTTCTCTGAAAATGAACGGGAAAGAGTATAACCATAATTGGTTGAAACACGAGGAATTGATGGACGGCGCTGTTCTTGATTTCGATATGAGTCATACGCCTAATACAGAGCGCGGAATAAACGATGAAGATTTCCCGTATTCTTTGACTAACGAGGATAAGTAAGAATCAAATAAATCCCATGTACATTCGAGGTGTTCCGGTTCGGATAAACCGGAGGTGACCATGTTTTGACCTCATGAAAACTACTTTTTACTGCTTGATGAAAAGTAAAATCGGTGGAGGTGATCTTGATGGCGTGGTATAAAAAGTCTGAAAATTTAAGAGGTGAGTCGCATGATGAAGAGTGTTCTTATCTATGGAGTGCTGTTTTGGGTATTGGGTTGCTATAAGGCAGCCGGTCAAGAGGCGATAGGGCTTTATGACCTGCATTATACTTTGGAAACCGACTTGTCGACACCAAAGGGACGCAATTTCGCTTGGGACGATGTACATGTCGTTTCGGCTTTGCAAGGAATCGTCAATCGGGATGCTCCGCAACTATATGTCTTTTTTGTGGATAGGGATCAATTGGATATTGATAAATATTGGTTGAATAAGTATCGTAGGAAAGGGCAGTGGTTGTATCGAAAGGAAACGGTGACGTATAATACCATTGAAGACTTGGTGTCGGCTTACGCCGGATACATAAAGGGGGTGGTACTTTATGATGAGAGAGTTCCGTCCACAAGCAATGTCGCTTCTGCCGTTGCGGGTGCGGAAGACCTTTTGCCGATCCGTTATGATCTTGATTCCGAGAGTTTGTATAGTCGCTTAGTTTTGGGTGGTCCCCGATTGAAAGTAAAGCGTAGATTGATCAATGAAGATGGAAGTGTTATGTTTACGGGATCGGGGGTGATTCCGGGGACGAATCGAAACAGCACAGGCTCTATAAAAAACGATCCGTACATTTGGTATATAGAGAATTATATGAAAACCGGCAAGTGTAACACGGAATATGCCGCTTATTATCTGGATCAATATTGGAAACAAAATCCCGGTGCTACGGTACGGAATCATCATACGCTTTCTAATCATGATTTTTTCATTAGCAAGCGAGCTTTCTTTTTCGATTTATCACCGTGGGGAGACGAACCGGCAACAGACGAACCGACTCAAAAGGTAGGGACTGATTTGGCTACCCTTAAAGAAATGCTATTGTTGGCATACCAACAGAATAAAGGTGAAAAGTACTGCTATATAGGAGGGTTCCCCTCATGGGCATTTAAATATACGAAGCATGCCGGCGGTATCCACGACGATGTTCCTACGGAGTGGGAGTTTTTACGTCTTATCAGCGCTTACAACGCTTTTAAAGATGCCGATGCAATTGCAATCGGAGCGTTGGCGAATGCCTCTTTTTGGCAGCATTTCCCTTTGGAGGAACGGTATTCGCAACCGTGGGTTACTCATGAAGAGTTGAAGCAAAGAGGATTGTTGACCGAAGACGGTAAAGTCGACGTGAAAGGAAGGAACTTTCTGATATTTTATGTGGGGGATTATGATGCGTCATCGTGGGTGAGCCAATTTACCTCTCTTACTTGGGACGACCCCAATAGAGGAAAAGTCCCGATGATGTGGGCCATAAGTCCGGTATTACAGGAGCGCGTGCCTCATGTGTTACATAATTTTAGAAAAACGGCTACTAAGAATGATTATTTTGTCGCATCGGACAACGGAGCAGGATATTTGAGCCCCGGAATGTTACAAGAACCCAGACCTATTTCGGGATTACCTTCTGGATTACAATCGTGGGCGGAGCACTGCAAGCCCTATTATGAGAAATGGGGATTGAGCATTACCGGCTTTATTGTCGACGGTTATGCTCCCGGTTTGAATTGGGAAGGAATGGAATGCTATCGATCATTTAGTCCCAATGGAATCGTTCCTCAGAAACTATCTTCGTGGAGTATGCTTTTTGGAAATATGCCTGTGTTGAGGGCCGATTACGATATCAATGATGTCGAGCCCAAAGATGCTGCGGTGGCTATCGTCAATAGAATAAGGGAGAGAGAGGGGTTGCCTTTTCATTGGTTTAGAAATATAATAAAATCTCCCACGTGGTATGTAGAGGTAGTCGAGGAACTGAAAAAAATAGATGATAGTATCTGTTTGTTGGATGCCCCGTCTTTTTTTGAGCTTTTGCGGATTTATTTGAAGGAAACTGCTCCTTTTGCCGGTGGTACGGGGAGTAGGGAAGATCCGTTTCTTATTTCTACACCGCAACAGTTCGACCATATAAGGGAGTATAGAAGCCAATGCTTTCGATTGATTAACGACCTCGATTTTTCTGATTATGTCAGAGAAGATGGCCAAAGTTGGTGGCCTTTGGGCGAATGGGGAAGTGGAGATAATGCTATGGAGCGTTTTCGTGGCTTTTTTGATGGAGGTGGATATTCGATTAGGAATTTGTCGGTGGAACGAAAAGCTCATGACCTGAGTATTTTTGGAGTGACAGAAGGTGCAGAGATTATCAACTTGAAAGTTGAAAATTGCAGCATCATTGGAGAGGGGCGTTTAGGAGTTCTGACAGGCGCTACCTTTTCTACAAAGATAGAACAGGTCGATATACTCGATAGCCAATGCGAAAACCGATTATCGGATCATGGGTCGAATGCCGGAGGTTTGACAGGACCACTTTACCGGTCGGTGATAAAAAACTGTTCTGTGAAGGGTGGAAATGTTTATGCGAAGGATTGTGCGGGTGGTATATCCAGTTCCATGAGTAAAGATAGCGAAATCATCGATTGTTACTCGACTTGTCGGATAGAAGGAATTACGAATGTCGGAGGAATAACGGGAAAAGTGAATTGAAAAATGATACCTTTCGAATATTAATGTTTTGTTAATGTTTCGGTCGTAAAAAATCTACTTTATGTATGCTTGAATCGTGGATTCTTAATGTATTATTAATGTTTTTGTTAATATTATAATCTTACTTTTGTCTCACACACATAAAATGCTGTAATGAAAAAAGAACCTTTAATTGTATTCATTTCTATTTTATTTTTACTTGTATCGTGTAGAGTAAAAGACGAAAATATCGAATCGGCGATATTTTCTCCGGTAAATTATGTGGACCCGTATATAGGAACCGGCGGACATGGTCATACGTTTTTAGGAGTCGCTGCTCCGTTCGGAGCCGTGCAGATCGGTCCTAACAATATAAATAAAGGGTGGGATTGGTGTTCTGGCTATCATTACTCCGATTCGATTGTAATAGGATTTTCACATTTGCATCTCAATGGAACCGGTTGTAGCGACACGGGCGATTTGTTATTTATGCCATATACGGGGAAAATGCGTACGCAGCCGGGAACCCAAGATAATCCCTTATCGGGTTATGCTTCTTATTATTCTAAGAGTGATGAAACGGCTTTACCCGGATATTATGGAGTAGTATTGAAAACTCATCGTACAAAAGTAGAATTGACGGCGTCGGACCGAGTTGCCTTTCACAGATACACTTTCCCGAAGAATGTCGAAAAGTATGTGATGATTAATTTAAAGGATGCCAATGGCGACGATCGTCCTACCGATACATTTCTGGAACAAGTAAACGATACTACTGTCAGTGGTTATCGTTGTTCCTCTGGTTGGTCGAAGCAACAGCAAATCTATTTTACGGCTGTTTTCTCCGAACCGATACGTTTAGCTTTGTTTCACGATTCGATACCAGTACAAGGAAATGTTTTACAAGGTATCGACGTGAAGGGAAATGTAATTGTCGCATCTGATGTCGAGAAACTTGATGTGAAAGTGGGAATATCGCCGGTGAGTATGGAAAATGCGGCGGCTAATATTCGACAAGAAATCGCCGATTGGAATTTTGAACGGGTTGTAGATGAGACGACTGCCAAATGGAATGCCGAATTGTCCAAACTGCAAGTATCGATTACGGATACAGTGGCCAAACGTATTTTTTATACAGCTTTATATCATGCGTTTATACAACCGGCTATGTTCAATGATTGTAACAAGGAATATAGAGGTACCGACAAAAATGTGTATGGCGATCCGGGTTTCACCAATTATACCGTATTCTCATTGTGGGATACGTATCGTGCGGCTCACCCATTATATACGTTGGTACAGCCGGAGCGTGTTCCCGATTTTATTAATTCGATGTTGGCTATTTATGAGCAACAAGGACGTTTGCCGGTTTGGCATTTGTATGGTTCGGACACGAATGAAATGATAGGTATTCAGTCGGTTCCTGTTATAGCGGATGCTATATTGAAAAATATGAAAGGTTTTAATTACGAACGGGCTTATCAGGCAATGAAGGCTTCAATGATGTCTGATTATAAAGGATTATCGTATGTGACAAAACTTGAATATATTCCGGCAGATAAAGAGAAGGAATCGGTAGCTAAGGGATTGGAATATGCCATTGCAGATTGGGGAGTTGCACAAGTGGCTCGAAAGCTGGGTAAGGTAGATGACTATGAGTATTTTTCGAAGAGAGCTTTGGCATATCAAAAATATTGGGACAAGGATACCCGCTTTTTCAGAGGAAAGAATCAAGATGGTTCTTGGCTTACTCCGTTTAACCCTGTTCATTCAACTCATCGGAACGATGCTTATTGCGAAGGAAATGGTTGGCAATATACATGGTTAATCCCTCATGATGTGGAAGGTCTCATTTCTTTGTTGGGTGGTGATGACGCTTTTGTTTCGAAATTAGATAGTTTGTTTTCGGTTAATGCCGATTTGGGCGATGCGGCATCTCCTGATATTTCCGGTTTGATAGGGCAATATGCACATGGCAATGAACCCGGACATCATACCGTATATCTTTATTCGTATGCCGGATTGCAGTGGAAAACGGCGGAGAAGGTCGATTATATATTGTCACAAATGTATCATGATTCACCCGACGGGTTACAGGGTAACGAGGATTGCGGGCAGATGTCTTCGTGGTATGTGTTTTCGTCCTTAGGTTTTTATCCGGTCAATCCTTCTAATGGAATCTATGTTTTCGGCAGACCGATTTTTGATAAGGTCGCTTTGAAATTGCCAGAAAATAAGGTGTTTGAAATAAGGACGGTCAATAATTCAAGAGAGAACAAATATATTCAGTCGGTTCAGTTGAACGGTCGACCGTATGATAAGTCTTATATCTCTCATGCCGATATAGTGAATGGGGGAACATTGGTTATTACAATGGGAAATAAACCGAATAAGGATTTTGGGACGAATATGGATTGTCGTCCGAAATCCGCTATTAAATAAAGTGTTATTAATAATTTAAAGTTTTAATGTCATGGAAAAGAATGATTACAAAAAGATTGTAGTATCTTGTTTTTGCAGCATGATGCTGGTTTCGAGTGCTTGGGCACAGGAAAGTGATTTGTATGCCGGAGGTACTGGGTCAAAGTCAGATCCCTATTTGATTGAGACGGAAGCTCAGTTTGATGCTGTACGCGAGAATCGGGGCTCCTATTTTAAATTGATGGCCGATTTGGATTTTGCTTCTTATGAAAAAGAAGGCGGTTGGTGGCCGTTAGGAGAATGGGGAAGCGGAGATGGTTCGGACCAACGTTTTAGCGGTACGTTTGATGGTAATGGGCATAAGATTTCCAATTTGATGGCTAAGCATGGAGATGATACCGGTGCGCATGATATGAGTGTTTTCGGCGTTGTTGACGGTGGTACGATTAGAAATTTATTGCTTGATAATGTGACTGTCATTGGTGGCGGGCGTTTAGGTATCTTGACGGGATTAACTCGTAATGCTACGATTGAGCAAGTGGGAGTTATCAACAGTTCTTGTTCGAACATTGGAACAGGTTCTAATTCCAGCGGCCTCGTTGGGCCTTGTGCCGGTACTACTGTAATCACAGACTGTTATACGGCCGATTGTAATGTAATGGCTAAGTCTACTGATGGTGAGACCGGGGATGCCGTAGGTGGAATCGTTAGTTCTGGAAATGCCACAGTGATGTATTGTTATTCGACTTCTACTATCGAAGGTAAAACCAATGTCGGTGGTATTGTCGGTGCTAATGATGGTGGCGCGGTTATTTCCTGTTTGTCTTTGAACAAGGATATTATAGGCGAAGTCGAAGTGACACATCGTGTTGTAGGAAAGAGAAACGGTGGAGATGTTTCTGATAATTATGCGCACTCTTCGGTTTTATTGAATGGTCAAGCCGTAACAGAGGGAACGGGAATCGATACCGATAATGGAGAAACGGTAGAGGAACTGACCGAATCGTTTTATGCAGACGATATGGGTTGGGATTTTGATGAAATATGGACAATAGATCCCACTATTTCTCCTTATCCGGTATTTAAATGGCAAACAAGCACAAGTGGAGTTACAAATGTCGAAAAAGCCGCTTATAACGTTTATGTGACTACCGACGGTATCCGAGCAGAAGGTTTGAATGGAAATGAAATGATCTATGTCTATACGACGAATGGTGTGTTGGTGGCTAAACAAATAGCTGAAAATACAATAGAGAATATTTCTTTGACCGGGAAAGGTATCTATGTAGTCAATATCGTTTCAACCGGAGCTTCCCAAGCATTTAAGGTTGTAAAATAAAAAATCAAATAGGAGAGGATTCGCTTAGTCGGTCCTCTCCTTTCCTCTCTTTTTAAAATTCTAAAATTGCAATTGCTTGTTAAGGAAATGGTTGAATAACAATAATCTAACAGGACGCATGAAAAAAAACAATTTCTTTTATATGGAAAAGGCGGTTTCAATGCTTTCCCATTATTCTCATTCATTCCTATTTTTATTTTTTGTTGTGGTAGGCTGCGCTACGGTTTTGGCAGAAAATGATCGACAGCAGAAAATTTCAGGGGTAGTGAGGGATCAGTCCGGGGAACCTTTACCCGGGGTTAATGTCGTAATGGTGGGAACTAATACCGGTACGATGTCGAATATAGACGGTGTTTTCAATTTGAATGTATCTGGTGACAAATTGGACAAAGCGGAATTGAAATTCTCATTGATCGGCTTTGCTTCGAAAAATGTTGCCTTGAAGGGAAAAACCGTAGTGAATGTGACTTTAAGTGAAGATGACCAGATATTAGATGAAGTAGTGGTCGTAGGTTACGGCACACAGAAAAAAGCTACTTTAACAGGAGCAGTCAGTACGATAGGAACAGATGAACTGACCGTTACACCCACTTCGAATGTCCAAAATATGTTGGCCGGTAAATTGCCGGGTGTACGTATTCAACAACGTACGGGAGAGCCGGGTAGTTATGATGCCAAGATGGATATCCGTGGATTGGGTACTCCTTTGGTCGTTATTGATGGTGTCGTAAGAGAGGTGTCAGATTTCCAGCGGTTGGAAGCTAACGATATCGAGAGCGTGTCTGTATTGAAAGACGCATCTGCCGCTATTTACGGTATGCGTGCATCGAATGGCGTGTTATTGGTGACGACTCGTAAGGGTGAGAGCGGTAAAACCCGAATTGATTATACCGGAAGTTTCGGTTTCCAGAATCCGTCGGGCTTGCCTGATGTTTTGGATGCTGCTCAATATGCCGAGCTTGTTCGTGAAGCTAATAGAAATATGGGTAGAGGTATTAATACCACTTTCACGGAAGAAGATGTAGCTCGTTTCCGCCGGGAGGGAGGAACCGACTGGTATGATTTGGCTATGAAAAATTTGGTTCCTCAAACCCATCACAATGTGACAGCCAGCGGAAGCGGGAAACGTACACAATATTTCCTTTCTTTTGGTTACTATGGCGAAGACGGTATTTGGAAAACCGGCGATTTAAATTACCATCGTTATAATATCCGTTCCAATTTGAGTTTCGATGTTACAAAAGATTTGAAAGCCGAATTGTTGATCGGTGCGATGTCCGATGAAAAGAATCAACCTTATAAAGATACTTGGGAACAGTTCAAAGCTATTTGGATGCTTAAACCTACGGAAACTCCGTATGCCAATAATAATGAGAGTTTTCCTAATGACGTGATGTATGGTTTGAATCCGCTTATGATTACCGATGCCGATCAATCCGGTTATAAGCGTAGGATAAACCGAACCTTGAATACTACATTTACATTGACTTATAAAGCTCCTTTTTTGAAAGGATTAAGTGCTAAGTTTTTGTATGCTTATGATTATAAGAACTATCAACAGAAAGAATTTCAAAAACAATATACATTATATAAATACGATAGGGAGAAAGATGTTTATAATTCTCAGATATATTCATCGCCTTCTTCTATTTACAGAAAATCATGGGAGGGAGCACAGAATCAATTACAGGCCTCTTTGAACTATGAGCGTCTTTTTGCAGAGAAACATAACTTGAAAGTCTTGTTTTTGTACGAACAAAGTGCAAAGGAAGAGGATAACTTGTGGGCAAAAAGAAACTTCGAGATGGATGCCGTAGATGAGATTTTTGCAGGCTCCGAAGAAGAGCAAATCGGTAATGCCGATGCTGGCCAGATTTATCGTGTAACGAATATGGGTATAGTCGGACGTGTCAATTACGATTATCAATCCAAATATTTGGCAGAAGTTAGCTTCCGTTATGACGGTTCTTCCAAGTTTGCCAAAGGACATCGTTGGGGATTTTTCCCATCGGCCTCTGTCGGATATAGAATTTCGGAAGAGAGCTTTATCAAAGAATTTGCTCCGCTGTCCTTTATTACGAATTGGAAGTTAAGAGCATCTTATGGAGCTATGGGTGACGATGGTTCCTCGTCCTATCAATATTTGTCGGGATATGATTATCCGGGCGCCAGTTATGTATTCGGCGATGTTGTCTATAAAGGATTGGGTTTCAGAGGTCTACCGAATGAACTGATAACTTGGTATAAGTCGAAGACCTTGAACGTGGGAACCGATCTTGATCTTTGGAATGGTATGCTGTCTGCACAGGTAGATTTCTTTTGGAGATACAGAGATGGTCTGTTAGGAAAGAGAAGTGGTGAAGTTCCCGGTACTATAGGTGCTGAATTGCCGGAAGAAAATTTGAATCAAGATTTGTATAAAGGTTTTGAAATCGTATTGGGACATCGCAATAAGATTAATGATTTCAACTATTCGGTAAGTTTGAATTTTGCATTGACTCGTCGTCAGAACAGACATTTGGAGGAAGGGGATGCAGTGAATTCCTATGATAGATGGAGAAATAAATATTCAAACCGATATTCCGATATGGGGTGGGCTTATGGCTCAAACGGACAATTTACTTCGATGGAGGATATTTGGCGGTCGCCTATTCAAGACGGTCAGGGTGGTGCTACCCAGTTGCCGGGTGACTGGAAATATGAAGACTGGAATGGCGACGGAATCATCGATGACAATGATGTTTATCCGAACGTGTACGAGCACACCAATGATAACGGAAATCCCAAAATGACATTCGGTGCTACTATCGCTGCCGAGTGGAAAGGGTTTGATGTGAACCTGTTGTTCCAAGGCGGTGGTGGATTCAATGTGATCTATTTCGAGCAATTGCAATACCCGTTGTGTTTCGGTGGAAACGGTTTGGCTCATTTTTATGACAGATATCGTCAGGACGAAAATGGGAACTGGATTCCCGGAAAATGGCCTACGACCCGTGATGCCGGATCTTATAGCGTGAATTATGCAAGATGTAAACAGACGACATACGATGCTTCTTATTTACGGTTGAAAAGCGTGGAAATTGGCTATACAATACCCCAGCATATCACTCGTAAATTCAAAGTGGATCGTTTGAGGATATTTGCAAATGGCTATAATTTATTTACGCTATCTAATTTGGATTTCGTCGATCCCGAGCATCCGGAAGGGAATTATGGATACCTGTATCCGATTATGAGAAACTTTAACTTTGGATTGAATTTATCATTCTAATTTGAAATACGATGAGAATAAATAAGATATTAGTATCGGCATTGGTGATGGCCCTATCGTTTTATTCGTGTGATTACTTAGATGTGCCGCCCATTAATATTATACAAGATGATGCGATTTTTAATTCAGAATCGGGTATAACGTCTTATATGACGACTCTTTACTATGACTTACCCATAGAGGACTTTCGCTATACACAACAAGGATTCAATGTATCGGGTAAAGGGCAAGGTCGTTTACCGAATGTGTCGGGTGAGGCTATGTGTAGTTCCAGCGATGATATTTCGACCATCGGTGATGGAACTTGGTGGGGCTGTTGGGATTATGGAAAAATTCGTCGGGTGAATTACTTTTTGAAAAATTTCCCGGCCTATAAATCCAATTTCCAGAATACGGTTCTTGCTGATGCATGGATGGGAGAGGCTCATTTTATCCGGGCTTACTGCTATTTTGCAATGGTGAAAAGATATGGTGGTGTACCTATATTGAGAGAACCGCAAGAGTATGTAGGCGATATTGAATCG
Source organism: Barnesiella sp. B2-R-119 (assembly GCF_023656675.1). Lineage (NCBI taxonomy): Bacteria > Pseudomonadati > Bacteroidota > Bacteroidia > Bacteroidales > Barnesiellaceae > Barnesiella > Barnesiella sp. B2-R-119. Next base: position 317,843 of record NZ_JAMOKL010000003.1, on the reverse strand, counting down.
CTGAAAGTACCGAGAGATACGGAAAAGGCCTGCTATGATTTTATTGCGGAAGATTTAGACGAGGCTTTCCGTCTGTTGCCCGATAATGAGGAGATTTTGGGAAAAGGACGTGCCACCAAATATGCTGCTTTGGCATTGAAATCTCGCGCTATGCTGTATGCCGGTAGTATCGCGCGTTATGGAACCGTTGATTTGAATGGTTTGGTCGGTATCGATAAGGCTTTGGCAAACGATTATTTCGAATTAGCTTATAAAGCTGTAAAGGAACTTGAAAAATCGAAGAGATTTTCGTTGTATAGGAAGAACTCGGATAAAGAGAAAAATTTTGCCGAGCTGTTCCTTGCCGAGGACAGCCCAGAGAATATTTTCTGTAAATATTTCCAACGCAATGTAAACGCACATGGCTGGGATGTTTATTTCGTTCCTTACCAATACCGTGGAAACGGTTTTTCTTCCAATATGAACCCTACATTGGAATTTGTTGAAATGTTTGAACACAAAGACGGTACTCCTGCAAATTTCGCAGAAAGAGCGAAGGACACTTATTTCGATGATCCTTCGGAGCTGTTTCAAAATATGGATGCCCGTTTTGGCGGTTCGATCATTTATCCGAATGCTATTTTCAAGGGAGAGCCTTGTTCTATACAAAAGGGATTGATCATAGAAGATGGCAGCAAGAAGGAAAATGCCACGAATTATGAGGAGGCTGTTTATACGGCCAATGACGGACAGGTTTATCATATTGTAGGGAAAAGCGGAAGTGGAAATTATTCGGGTAATATGACTGGTTTCTTTATGCGCAAGTACTTGAACGAGAATATGCCGCAATCAGAAGTCATCGAAAATTATTCGGAACAACATTGGATTGAGTTCAGATATGCAGAAGCTCTCTTGAATGGAGCCGAAGCGGCGGTAGAAATGGGGCAGCATTTGGACGATGCCTTGCTTTGGATAAATGATATCCGCAGTCGTGCAGATATTAAGCAACTTTCTTTAAGCGACTTGATCGTAGATAAGGTTAGACACGAACGCAGAATCGAGCTGGCTTTTGAAAATCACACGTATTGGGATTTGAGACGTTGGAGAATTGCCGATAAAGAAATCGAGACCAAGCAGTATACGGGTTTGTGTCCATATTTCGATATTAACAAACAGAAGTATATATTCGAGGAAGTCGCTGCCAATAAATACTATTATACATTCGATGTAAAAATGTATTATGAGAGAATTCCTGATGGGGAAATTGCCAAGAATGAGAAATTGAAACAAAATCCGTATTATAATTAAAAGCGTAATAAAATATGAAAAGGTTATATTATATATTTGGTTTGTCGGCATTGCTTCTCTCGTCCTGCAACTATTTTGAATATGACAATTATGAAGCTCCGAATTCCGGTTTGGAAGGGACTGTTGTCGACCGTAAGACCAACGAGCCTTTGCAGGCAGAAGCGGCAAATAGCTATAAAGTCGAATATTATGAGTTAAGTTGGGAAGAGGCGGGACACGCCAATACCCAGTCCCGATTCTTTTGGGGGAAAGCCGATGGCACTTTTTTGAATACGAAAATTTTTGCCGGGAAATATCGGATTACTTTGAAAGAAGGCGCATTTTACGCTCCCGAACCGGAAGTCGTGTATTTGAAAGAGAATCGTTTGACCCGATTGGATTATTCCGTTATACCTTATGCTCGTGTGAATATAGATGAAATCACATTGACCGGTAGCAAACAGAATAATTTGGAGATCAAATATACGATTGAAGATACAGAGAAGGAAGTCAATACGGAAGGTTTGGACGAGGGGTTGTATACTTTGAGCGAAGCCCAAGTTTTTATTTCCAGCAAATCTCCTAATGTGGGAGTGAATAATTCGGAAACCAAGTATACGATAAGAGCTAAAAAGGAATTTGAACGTGGCGATTATGAACCCGGAGTACCTTTCCAAGTGGTAGAAAAGAATGTAAGAAATTTGGATCCGGGGAAATATTGGGTGCGTATTGGAGTCCGTACCGCTAATCCTCAAAAACGATATAATTTTAGTACGATAAAAGAAATTGTTGTTCCGGCACAAACTGCTGAAAAATAAAATTATAAAATATGAATGTAAAGTATGCTATAATATTGGCATCTGGTTTGAGCAGCACTGTGGCAGTCATGTCACAGGCTGCTCCTTTAACGAATGGGGATATCGATTCTCCTTCACAGGATGCTATGATTCTGCCTATGGAAGAATCGAAGGTGTCGGTCGTTTATGACCCCAAGACCTCGGTGGTTTTTACAGATGAGGGAATAAAAGGGACAAGCGATGGTTTGACATTGGATTTGGGAGAGATCGATTTCGGTTCGGGGGACTATGATCGTGTTTGGGTTGAGATGGCAAATGTTATGAAACCGACGGAGCAGACCGGATTCGATTTTTATTTAGATGACATGCTTTTGGAACCTAAGACCGATTTTACAATTGCACAGGAACTTCCCCATCTCGATTCTTATGAATCCGATAAACAACCTCAGGAAGGTCTTTTTTTCAAAAATCAGAATGTGCCTTTAAGCCAGATTTCGGTAATTGATGTTAGGGGTGATGACAGTTATGGTAAAATAACGGCGGCCGTTGCTCAGGGCGTGTTGAACCAGAGCAATGCGGAGGTTTACTTGGTGTATGAAGATCATCACCAGACACAGTTCGAAGACGTTTATGGGAAACAGGGGGAAACGTGGAACCTCTTACGGGGAAATTATTCGGAAGAAAAATATGCGGGATTAGCTACGTTGGTCGATAAGTATAAAGATCGTTTTAAAAAGATGGTCCTTTGGGATCCTGATAAGGAATGGACTTGGTGCTTGGCACAAATGATTTGTGCACAGCAAAAAGGGATTCCGGTTACTAAGGAGATAAAGGAATTTTTTAACAATGAACTGGATTGGAATATAGAATGTGAAGACATTTCGAATAATTGGGCCACTAAATTGGAGGCCTATCAGTGGGCTATCGATAACTTGGCCGACGGATGTCATAAGTCTCTGAGCTTTTCTGCCGGTTTGCGTAGTGACTATGTTTCCAACCCGTGGAAGATATATGATTATGCAGCAGCCTCCAAAGGGTTTGTATTTTTTTTAAGCGACTCAGATCCCGATGAATTTGCCATGATCCAGAAGATTTGTGATAAAATGGACTATCAACCGGGTTCTTCCACAATGGGTTATGGGGCAGGAAAAGACGGGGATGCTCTGAATAATGCAACCAATCCGTATAATGTAGGTTTTATGGTTAGTGATTATTATGCAAACGGAAGTTTTTGGTGCTCGTTCCCGAGGAAAGCTTTCCAACAGCGTAAGGGTCAAGCCATAGAGGCATTACCCGGCAAAATCTATGTGAGTCTTATATGGAGCGATGGAGATAACGTACAATTCGACTCCAATCAAATGTACAATATGTTTAAGAATGCTCCGGGTAGGGGAAAGGTTCCGGTAGGTATGACAATGGCTGCATCTTTGCAAGAGTTGAATCCCGTTTTGTTGGAGTATTTTTATAAAAATCTGACTCCCAATGATGAATTAGTAGCCGGTCCCTCTGGATTCCAGTTTATCTATGGCGATAAATACAATGAAAATAATTATGAGAAATGGCTGGAAACCAATCAAAAATGGTTGGAAACAGCCGGCTTCCATACTGCTTGCCTGTGGAATACAACTAATAAAGAACGTTTTGGGAGATATATGCAAACTTGTGGCTTGCAGGGCGTTTTTGATGGTTTTGAAAATAATAAGGAACGTTATGAGGTTGGTAAAGACGGCGAAGGTGTTGTCTGTATTCTACAAGGAGCTCATTGTTGGGAAGAGGGCGATGTGTATAAAGATTTGATAAGTGTAAAACCCAACGGGCAAAAGCCTGTTTTTCGGAATGTTTATCTGATTGCGGCCAGTTACGGCGGAGTAGGAGGATATGAACGGTTGATTCGTGAATTACAGCGTGTCGAAAGTTATTTGCCGAATACATATGAGTTTTTATTGCCCATGGATCTTTGTGCTACGCTAAAAGAGTATATTGAAAAGAATGGAGGAAATGGGCATGAATAAATTCTTTCTGTTTTTACTTCTGTCGTTCCTTGTTGCCGCAAAGCCTGCATATGCCGGGGATATTCGTATTCCGGCCAAAGGAGGAGGCCTTTATCAAGTTGTTATCGTCAATAAGGGTACAGAAGGCGCTAAGTATGATGGAAAGACCGAATCTATAATTAATACGAGTTCGGGAACGAGGATACGTATCAGAGATATTGATTTCGGGGATGCAAGGTATGGTTTGTATAACCGGTTTATGGTGGAATACACGCACCCCGGAGATTGCGAGGACGGCTTCTTTGATATTTATATAGAAGATACGGCGGTCCCTGTGGCATCGATTCCTGTGGAACAGACGAAAGAGGGAGAGTATAAAGAAGCGTCGGCTCCGTTAAGTGTAAACATTACTGGTTCTCATGCCATATATGTCCGGTGGAGAAACCATTCGGCCTGTCTGAAAACGTTCGGGGCAAATGAATTGGTCCCTTTTGCCAGCGTAGAACTGATTCGTACAGGGTCTTTGACGAAGTATGAATTTGGCAAAGGAACTTTGGGAGAACTATCCGGTAAGCATCGTTTGAAAATGGTCTGGCGCGGGAATAGTGCGAACGTGGCTAATGTTTATCTGGATAAGAGTGATGTCGTTTCCGTGATGGATATAGAGGAGGAAAAACTGATTGTCGTTGGCGGTAAATTGGGTTTTAGAATTAATTCTGCGACACCTATAAGTAATGTCGAGGTTTATTCTCCCGAAGGATTGAAAGTGAAAGAATTGAGGCTTTCCGATTGTTCGGCATTCGTATCGGTCGCTCCCGGATTTTACATTGTCAGGATAACAAGAGGGAATGGTGGTGCGGTCGTGAAGAAAATATTAGTAACAGAATGACCAAACAAAAAACAGGATTATGAAACGAGGTATTTTATTTTTGCTATTAACTACTTTTTGGGGTGTCTTTGTGGAAGCCGGGAATAACAAGGAAGTGCCCGTTTCTAATTTGAGAGTTCCGGCCTATCCTTTGGTTACCATCGATCCTTACATTTCGGCGTGGTCACATACCGATAAGCTGTATGAAGATGAAGTTCGGCATTGGACAGGAACAGAACATTCTTTGACAGGCGTTTTAAGGGTCGATGGTAAATGCTATCGGTTCATGGGAAAAGGCGAACAGGCTTTAACTTCAATTTTGAAAGATGCCCGAGACGAGGAATGGACAGCCAGATATACGAATACAATGCCTTATGCCGATTGGTATACAAAAGAGTATAATGATACGGAATGGCAGGAAGGTGCGGGGGCTTTCGGGAGCGCCGATATGCCTCATGTTAAAACCGAGTGGAATCAGGGGGATATTTGGATACGTAGGAAGTTTTCGATCGAAGATAAGAATATCTCGAAGAAACGGTTATATCTCGTTTATTCGCACGATGATGTTTTTGAACTGTATCTGAATGGGCAGATGTTAGTGAGCACGGGATACAAGTGGCGGAATTATGTCGTGCAACCGTTGGATGCAGAACAAGTGAAATCGCTAACCGCAGAAGATAATCTCATTGCAGCCCATTGTCACAATACGAAGGGAGGAGCTTATGTCGATTTCGGCCTATTTACCGATGATGAAATGGAGTCTTTTTTCGGTACGGAAGCCGAACAGACAAAGGTAAGCGTATTACCTACCCAGACCTATTATTCTTTTTATTGTGGTCCTGTCCAATTGGACTTGAAATTTACGAGTCCATTGGTCTTGAATGATTTGGATTTATTGAGTAGCCCGGTTAATTATATTAGTTATGAAGTCCGGTCATTGGATAAACGCGCTCACGATGTGCAGATTTATTTTTCTGCGACTCCTCGATGGGCAGTTAACAGTTTGGATCAAGAAGTAAGTGTAGAAAACTATCGATCTTCCGACATTCATATTCTGAAAACGGGGACATTAGAGCAGAATGTTTTAGGTAAAAGCGGTGATATTATTTGTATCGATTGGGGATACTTTTATCTGGCCGGTAACCTATCTGAATTTTCTGATATGTCTGTGGGAACTCCCCGCTTTATTCAAGAGAGTTTTGCAGGAAAAGGAATACTGCCGGATACAAAAATATCTCGGACATCGGTACGTTTGGATAAGGAAGAAATTCTTTTAGCGTATAGCGAAAATCTGGGCAATGTGAGAGAACGGAAATCCGAAGGATATTTGATGATCGGTTATGACGATATTGCCTCTGTACAATATTTCGGGAAAAATCTGAAAGCGTATTGGAAGAAAAAATATCCGACGATGGAAGCCGCATTGGCCGATGCCCGAAAGAATTATAAAAAAAACATGCAGCGATGTGACGAGTGGGATTATAAGGTTATGAAAGACGCTGTTGAAGCCGGAGGACAGCAGTATGCCGAACTTTGTGCAGCCTCTTATCGCCAAGCTATATCGGCTCATAAACTGGTTTGTGGCCCCGCCGGTGAGTTGTTCTTTTTTTCTAAGGAAAATAACAGTAACGGGTCTATTGGTACGGTTGATGTGACATATCCTTCTTGTCCTATTTTTATTCGGTATAATACAGAAATAATGAAAGCTATGCTGGATTTCATTTTCGATTATAGCGAGTCGGGCCGTTGGAAAAAGCCTTTTGCCGCACACGATGTCGGTACATATCCTTTGGCAAATGGGCAAACTTATCAGGGAGATATGCCTGTGGAAGAAACGGGGAATATGTTGATTATGACGACTGCGATCGCTATTGCCGATGGGAATGCAGACTATGCGGCAAAACATTGGGAAATCTTGACGGCTTGGAGCAATTATTTGGCCGAGGCAGGTATGGATCCTGAAAATCAGTTGTGCACCGAAGATTTTGCGGGACATTTGGCGCACAATGCCAATCTTTCGGCCAAAGCCATTATGGCGATTGCCGGTTATGGTCGCTTGGCCGAAATGTTGAATAAGCCGGAGGAGGCCAAGAAATTTACCGAAATGGCTAAAAGAATGGCCATTGAGTGGGAACGGAGAGCCGATGACGGAGATCATTATCGGTTGGCCTTCGATATGCCGGGTACTTGGAGCCAGAAGTATAATTTTGTATGGGATAAAGTTTTGGGCCTTAATATATTGCCAGACCGTATAATGAAAAAGGAAGTCACTTTCTATCTGAAAACCCAGAACAAATACGGGTTGCCTTTGGACAATCGCTTTACATGGGGTAAAACTGACGATACCGTATGGAGTGCCACAATGGCCGACTCGGAAGGTGATTTTCAAGAGTTGATACGACCGATTTGGAAATATGTAAATGAGACTTCTTCGAGAGTCCCTTTGGGCGATTGGTATGAAACATTGAATGCCGACTATATAAACTTTCGGGCGCGTTCGGTGGTCGGAGGTGTCTTTATGAAATCATTGGATCATTATCTTAGAAATAAAAGGAAATAGATTGTGGAAAAGTGGATCAAAAAAATAATGCAATTTGGAGGTTTATTCCTCTTTATGTCCTGCAATCAGCCCGTCGATGTAGTAACGATCGATTTGTCAAGGGAAGAGGCCGAGATACCACCCTCCTTGTATGGTATCTTTTTTGAAGAGATTACTCATTCTGGAGATGGCGGTTTATATGCAGAAATGATAAGAAATCGTGGCTTTGAAGATGGTACTTTACCTTCCGGCACGGTGTTGAAAGATGGAAAGGCAGTTGCCAAACCTTTGCATTGCTATTCCAATGATTCCATTAACCATTTTAGTATCGCTTGGAACGATTCGCTTTTTATGGAAAGCTGGGAAGTGAAGTGTGTTTCCGATACGAGGCCTCCTTTTTATGAGATAACCGAGGTTAAGCCACTGAATAACGCTACTCCCCATGCCTTATTTATCGATTTGGGTGCGTCCGCATCCGATGTATGGGTTGTGAATGACGGTTACTGGGGAATAGCCGTTACAGAGGGACAAAGGTATAATTTCCAATTTTATCTGTTTACGGAAGAATTGAAGAATACGGTAGTGACGGCGGCCTTGCTGGATTGCGAAGAACAGATAGTTGTTTCTAAGAATTTCCAGATAGAACGTGATGGTTCGTGGAATCATTATGAGGGAGCTTTTACAGTCGACACGACAGCGAATGATCTTCGTTTTGCTTTGCTGTTACCTCATAAAGGGAAAGTATATATCGATTTTGTATCCATGTTTCCCGAGAACACTTTTTGCGGACATAAAAATGGTTTGAGAGAAGATGTTGCCGGGATGCTTCGAGACTTGCGACCCGATTTTGTTCGTTGGCCGGGCGGATGCATAGTCGAAGGGTTAACTATGGATAACCGTATCAAATGGAAAGAAACGATAGGTGATATTGTGAAACGCCCCGGAGAATATAATTTGTGGGGATATCGTAGTACCTATGGATTCGGTTATCATGAATTCTTACAATTTTGTGAAGATATTGATGCCGATGGTCTGTTCGTTTGTAATGCCGGTATGTCTTGCCTGTTTCGGAATGGTGATTATTGGGAAGAAGAGAATCGGATTGATAATTTGATTCAAGATGCTTTGGATGCTGTCGAGTATGCGTTGGGCGATACGACCACCGTTTACGGAAAGAGAAGAGCGGAGAATGGTCATGCAGCCCCTTTCCCTCTCAAATACGTAGAGGTGGGAAACGAAAATGTAGGGCTTCGTTACGTGAAAAACTATAATCGCTTTTATAAAGCCATCAAAGAAAAATATCCTCAGATAGAGGTCGTATGTGCTCTCATGTTCAGTCCTTATATTCAAGAGGCGGAGAAAATAGATATCTTGGATCCCCATTATTATGAGACGGCTGGTTGGTTCTATAATAATGCAGATGTTTATGATAAGTTGCCCGATGATATTCCGTATAAAATCTATGTGGGGGAATATGCGGCTATCGGCAGACCCTCTCTCTATTCGTCTTTGGCAGAGGCTGCTTATCTGACGGGGGTTGAAAGGAATGCGGATAAAGTTCAAATGGTATCTTATGCCCCGTTGATAGAGAATGCGGCTCACGGAAAAGATCATTTGTTAGTGCTGAAAAATGATTCAGTCTATGGCCGTACGAATTACTATGTGTTGAAAATGTTCTCGGAGAATCGCCCTGATGTGAATTTACACACAGATTTAAAACCTGCTTCTCCTGAGCCGGTATTCCGCACAAATGGATTTATCGGATTGGGTACGAATAATACGGAAGCTCAATTTAAAGATTTGAAAGTCATTGTAAATGGCGAAGAAATATATACTTCGGGGTGGAGTGATTTCGTGGATAAATGGACTATAATTCGCGGCGATTGGAAAATGGAAGGAAATCTTTTGTCTCAGAGCCAGAAAGGAATAGATGCTTTGGCTATCCTTGAAGATAGGGAGTTTGATGATTGTACGATTGAGTTGAAGGCCAAAAAAATTTCTGGAACAGAAGGATTCAGAATTGTGTTTGGCGGCACGGATTCGAATAATTATTTTATGGCGGACATAGGAAGCCACACTAATGAGTCTGTTATTTTTCGAGAGGTGAATAATGAAGGTCCTATTTCGTTATTTGATTATCGAAATACGGCATCTATTAAGACTGATCAATGGTATACGGTGAGAATCGAAATCGAGGGTGCTCATTGGAAATGTTTTCTTAACGATGAGCTACAATATGAATATACTTATGCTCCTAAGAAAAAACATTATGTCGTATCGGGTTATGACAGAGAGCGAAAAGAAGTTATTGTTAAATTGGTAAATGCCGAGGCCGGTAACTGGAAAGTCAGGTTACAATTGGATAAGGCGAAAAATCTGGCATCGAAAGGAACTAAAATTGTATTAGGTGCAGACGACAGATTTGATGAAAATAGTTTCAGCGATCCTTTGAAAATTGTTCCGAACGTCACCGAGTTATCGGGAATTAGCAGTGAATTTACTATTGATTGTCAGGCCAATTCGCTGACTGTATTGAGAATACCGTGTGAAAAATAATAGATAACAAAAATAAAACATAGAAAAATGATAAATAGATATTTAAAAATCGTAGCTGTATTATTGTTGATGATATATACGGCTTTTGCCAATGCGGAAATCGGTATTTATGATCTACGTTATACACTCAATACCGACTTGAATACCAAAGAAGGACTCGATGTAGCTTGGGACGATGTTCATGCGGTCTCTACTTTGCAAGGAGTGGTAAACAGGGATGCTCCCCGGTTGTATGTTTACTTTGTAATGGAGGGTAATCACGATATCGATGGTTATTGGTGGAATAAATATCGTCAGAAAGGTGAATGGTTGTATGGACGTGAGACACGGACATACCAGACAATGGAGGATTTATTCACGGTATATGCTCCTTATATAGAGGGGGTAGTCGTTTATGATGGAAACATCGCCTCTACCAGTAATGTGGCATCCTCGGTAGCAGGAATTGAAAATTTGGTGGCTATTCGTTATGATGAAACTCCGGGAAGTTTGTATGATCGTCTTGTATTGCACGGGCCTAAATTGCCGGTAAAAAGATGGTTGTTGAACCCTGATGGCACTTCTATGTTTACCGGTAAGAAAGGGACAAAGATTCCGGGAACGGAACGCTACTCTACCGGATCCTTGAAGAACGATCCTTATGTTTGGTTTATAGAGAAGTATATGAAAACCGGAAAGTGCAATACGGAGTTTGCCGCTTATTACATTGATCAGTATTGGAAGCAGAAACCTTTTGCCACCGTAAGGAATCACCACACTTTGTGCAACCACGATTTTTTTGTAAGTAAAGGAGCCTTTTTCTTCGATTTATCTCCGTGGGGAGATGAACCGGCCACTGATGATCCTACCCAAGCTGTTGGCACTGATTTGAATACACTGAAAGAAATGTTGCTGTTGGCTTATCGGCAAAATAACAATGAAAAGATGTGCTACATAGGAGGTTTTCCTGCGTGGGCTTATAAATACACAATGCATGCTTCTGGTAGCCACGATGATGTGCCTACGGAATGGGAGTTCAGCCGTATCATCAGTGCATACAATGCTTTTAAGGATGCAGATGCTATTGGCTATGGCGCATTGGCGAATGCCTCTTTTTGGCAACATTTCCCTACCAAAAAGCAATATACTCAAAATTGGATTTCTCATAAAGAATTAAGAGAAAGAGGGTTGTTGACGGCTGACGGTAAAGTAAATGTAGATGGCAGGAATTTTATTATTTTTTATGTCGGCGATTATGATGCTTCCGCATGGATATCACAAAGAACACCTTCTATATGGGACGACCCGAACCGTGGAAAATTGCCTCTGATGTGGTGTATCAGTCCCGTATTGGCTGAGCGCGTGCCCCATATTATGCATAACTTCCGCACAACGGCCACTGAAAATGATTATTTCGCTGCGGCCGATAATGGAGCGGGATATATCATGCCTGGTATGTTGCAAGAACCGCGAGAGTCTGGGCTTCCGTCCGGTTTGGAAACATGGGGTAAGCACTGTAAAAAGTATTATAAGAAATGGGGATTGTCGATTACCGGTTTTGTTATTGACGGACATGCCCCGGGATTGAATAAAGAGGGTTTGGACTGTTATGCTTCTTTTAGCCCGAATGGTATTGTGCCTCAGAAGATTGCAACCGCCCTGTTACATGGCAATATGCCTGTAATACGAGCCGATTTGGACATCAATGACGGTGACCCGAAAGTTGCCGCCAAAAGAATCGTGGAACGTGTAAAAGAGCGTTCTGCATTACCGTTCCATTGGTTTCGTAATATTCTGAAACAACCTACTTGGTATTGTGAGGTGATGAATGAGGTGAAAGCGCAAGATGATAGTATTGTATTGTTAGATGCACCTGCATTTTTCGAATTGTTGCGTATCTATTTGAAAGAACATGGTTCGGTGATAGAATAAGAGCTGTTTGAATTTGTCTTAGAGTAATATAGAAAGATTGTATATGTGAGAGATTTTCGTGGCTTCTGCTGTGCCGGACAGATATAGAAAGTGAGATAAAAAGCTATGGGTAAGCAAAAAGCGAGGGCACTTTTCAACCCGTCAATTCTCTGTTTTTTCGACAGAGAGGAAGAATGTTGCCCGACAAAACCTTATATCATTGACTTGTACTTCCCTACTTTATTATATTTGAATCGGTCTATATCTCAAAATATTTCGTATTTTTGTATCCGTGGGATGCAAAAACAGGGGTGTTTGGACATCAAGATGCCGACTTTGTGTTTTTATTCCCTATTATAGTTTAATTGAACTGCAAAATTTATGAGCATATTAAAAGAGGGAAAGCCGGTGGGATTAGCATGTGATCATGCCGGTTATGAGATGAAACAGATTGTTATGCAGGAACTTGATGTTCGAGGTATTGCATATAAGGATTTCGGGACATATTCGACAGCAAGTTGCGACTATCCCGACTTCGCACATCCTCTGGCTTTGGCTGTGGAAGCGGGTGAATGTTATCCGGGTATCGCTATTTGCGGTAGTGGAAATGGTATAAATATGACTCTGAACAAACATCAGGGAATCCGTGCGGCATTGTGCTGGACGACTGAGATTGCAGCATTGGCTCGTCAACATAATGATGCTAACGTGTTAGTTATGCCCGGCCGATTTATTTCGGGAGAACTTTGCCGAGAGATAGTCGACGTATTTTTGAATACCGATTTCGAGGGCGGTCGCCATCAAAGGAGAATCGACAAAATACCTGCTGACCGTTAGTTTGGGAAGAAGGTCTACCATTCGACAATGACCGACACATCGCGAATGTCGCCGGGGATTGGAGGCTTTTCTTTGGTAACGATTAATCGACCTCCTGTTATTTGTGGATAATGAGAACGAAGCGAGTTGATGATTCGCCCTGCAACGTGTTCAAGTAAGCGAGAGGGTATGGCCATTTCGTCAGAAATGATTTTACAGACTTCTGCGTAGTTGAGTGTATCGGTCAGTTCGTCCGTAACGAGAGCTCGGGAGAAGTCCGTATAAAGAGTGGTCTCTATTTTGAAATAGTTCCCTACTTTTTGTTCTTGGGGCAGTACTCCGTGATGGGCGTAGAAGCGCAGGGTCCCAATGTGAATGGAGGTTCTCATACAAATGTGGTTTTATTGAGTCAAATTGTATCTTTTGTTTGGACCATTTTGCGGTATTTTAATGGGGGTATTCCTATTTTTTTATAGAAATTCTTTGAAAAATGAAATTGGTCAAAATAATTTAATTTGAAAGCGATTTCTTTAATTTTTAAATCAGAATCTCTGAGGTATTTACAGGCTCTTTGGATTTTTAGATTAGAAAAATATTCCATAGGTGTTACTCCGGTTTCCGTTCTGAAAAGGGCATTGATTCGAGTTATGGAATAACCACTGAAATCGGCAATATCACTAAGGGTAATTTTTTCTTCTAAATGATCTTTCATGAATTGTATACATTTTTGGATATTGTCGATTTTCCCGATGGTTTTTATTTCCCGAAATGATTTTATATATTTTAGAGAGGCTAAAAAATGCATTAGACAGAAAGATGTGTATTGAAGATTTTCGGGGTCATATATATCGTGTTCGATGTTACGATATATCTCGGCGAATAATATGAGTCGATCTTGGATACGGCTGTTGTCGGCATCTTTTATTTCAATGCTGCGCCCCATGATTGAATTGAAAAAAGGCGCATTTGTTCCTTTAAAATGAAGCCAATATATGCTCCATGATTTCTTATCGCCCGATCCATATGCATGTTTCTCATAGGGCGGTAGTATAATGAATTGGTCTTTGGCTAATGTCATGCGTTCTCCATTGTATTCTACCCAACCAATTCCGTTTTCACAATATATAAATATGTATTGTTCTGCTCCGATAGGTCGTTCTCTATAATGACATTTGGCATTTGGGTAATATCCTATATGAGTGACATACAATTGTTCTGTAACGGGGTTGTTTATTATAGAATCCAATAAATCAGCAGGAATGATAATCTCCCTTTCTCCCGGAAATCCAGATGGAATAAAAGTTTTGATACTCATATTATTAGATATTATATGGCAAATATAAGAATATAATATACATATTTTCAAATATTACATACATTTTTTCCCCTTGCTTTCAAGTTTATATTTGCCATATATTTGTAATATTAAAAAGAATATTCAAAAAGATATGTTTATATCATGGAAAATATCACAAAATATCTTATCAAAAGTACTGTAAAGAAAAGCGAAGTAAAGGCTTGGGAAGAAACCGTTATGTTGCCGACTTATGAGATCGGTAAAGAGGAGAAAAATCCGGTTTTTATAGAAAAGAGAGTTTATCAAGGCAGTTCGGGAGTGGTATATCCCTATCCGGTAGTGGAAAAAATATGTGATGAAAAGAAGGAGAAAGCTTATCGTGCTGTTTTCTTGGAAAACGAATATCTGAAAATAATGATTCTTCCCGAGCTTGGTGGTCGGGTTCAAATGGCGTACGATAAAATTAAACAACGTCATTTCGTATATTATAATCAAGTAATCAAGCCGGCACTCGTGGGGTTGACTGGTCCGTGGATTTCGGGTGGTATCGAATTTAACTGGCCTCAACATCACCGTCCTTCGACATATTTGCCAACGGAATGTACGATAGAGGAATTTCCTGATGGAAGTGTTACGGTGTGGTGTTCTGAGGTGGAACGAATGTTTCGCACAAAAGGAATGGCTGGGTTTACCCTGTATCCGGGAAAAGCATATCTTGAAATAAAAGCGAAAGTATATAATCGCACCTCGTTACCGCAAACGTTCTTGTGGTGGGCGAATCCTGCGGTTGTAGTCCATAAGGATTATTATTCGGTGTTTCCGCCCGATGTGAATGCCGTGTTTGACCATGGTAAACGTGCGGTATCGAGTTTCCCTATTGCTACCGGAGTTTACTATAAACAGGATTATTCTTCGGGTGTGGATATTTCGAAGTATAAAAATATTCCGGTTCCTACCTCTTATATGGCAATCAATTCCAAGTATGATTTTGTGGGAGGATACGAGGAAAACGTAGAGGCTGGTCTGTTGCATGTGGCCGATCATCATGTCAATGCGGGTAAGAAGCAATGGACATGGGGGTGTGGGGATTTCGGACAGGCTTGGGATAGAAACTTGACCGATGAAGATGGCCCTTATATAGAACTTATGACGGGTATGTATTGTGATAATCAGCCCGATTTTACATGGTTGCAACCGTATGAGGAGAAAGAGTGGAAGCAATATTTCATGCCTTACAGTGCTGTCGGTATGGTGAAAAATGCGACAAAAGAGGCGATTGTTACACTAAAAAAGAATGAGGATAAAGGAGAAGTAATCCTCTACACGACAAGTGTATATAAAAGTGTGAGAATTCTGGTGACATGTGGTGGAAAAGTCTATTTGGATAGTATTCACGACATGTCTCCTGCCGAACCGGTAAAAGAATCGTTCGCTTTAAATGGTGTCGAATTTGATTCTTTAAAGTTATGCGTATACGATAATAATGGTAAGGTGTTGGTAGAATATGAGGCCGAAAAAAAGGAAATCAAACCTATCCCCGATCCTGCGAAAGCAGCCAAAGATCCCAAAGATATCGCAAGCATAGAACAATTGTATCTGACCGGGTTACATTTGGAACAGTATCGTCATGCTACGTATAATCCTACCGATTACTATATGGAGGCTTTGTCTCGTGAACCGGGTGATGTGCGTTGTAATAATGCCATGGGGTTGTTCTTGATGCGTAGAGGCCAGTTCGCAAAAGCTCAACCTTATTTTGAGGCTGCCATCGCCACATTGATAGAACGCAATCCCAACCCGATTGACGGAGAACCTCATTACAATTTGGGTTGGAGTCTTAAAATGCAAGGTAAGTTTGACGAAGCTTATGATGCTTTTTTTAAAGCGACTTGGAGTGCTGCCCAACAAGATTCCGCATATTACGCTCTTGCCCAAATTGATTGTATTAGAAATGATTTCGAGAAAGCTCTCGAACATATCGATCGTTCATTGGTGCGTAACTGGCACAATCATAAAGCACGTCAGTTGAAAGCAAGTATTCTTCGCAAATTGGGTAAAAAAGAAGCTGCGGCTACGCTCATAGCAGAGTCTCTCTCGATAGATAAGTTTAATATAGGATGCCGATTCGAGCTTTATTTGCTTGGTGGGGAATCTGCGCAACAAGCTCTCGACGAGATGATGGCTTTGATGAATGAGACGACATCGGTACATTCTTATATCGAGTATGCGTTGGATTTTGCCAATGCCGGACTTTATGCGGAAGCTGAGCGACTTCTCCTTTTGTGGGTAAACAAAAACGATGGAATAGTATATCCGATGGTTTATTATGCACTTGGTTACTTTGCATCGAAATCGGACGATGTGCTTAAAGCTATCGATTATTACAAGAAAGCGTCTCAGATGGCTCCCGACTATTGTTTCCCTAATAAATTGGAAGAAGTTCTTATGCTGCAAGATGCAAATAGATTGCAACCGAATGATTCCAAAGCATGGTATTATCTTGGAAACTTTTGGTATGGAGCTCGTCAGCACGATGAAGCTATCGCTTGTTGGGAACGTTCGGTAGAACTTGACGATCAATTCCCTACTGTTTTGCGTAATCTTGCATTGGGATATTACAACAAACGCAACAGGAAAGAAGATGCGTTGGCTTGTCTTGAAAAAGCGTTTGCTCTCGATACGAACGACGATCGCATTTTGATGGAATTGGATCAACTCTATAAGAAGTTGCGTCGTCCGCATAAAGAACGTTTGGCATTCCTTGAAAAGCATCTCGATTTGGTGGAGAGACGCGACGACCTTAGTGTAGAGCGTGTTACCTTATATAATCAATTGGGCGAGTATGAAAAAGCCAAATCTTTGATTGCTTCGAGAAAATTCCATCCGTGGGAAGGCGGAGAGGGTAAGATTTCTGGACAGTATATAATCTGCCGCATTGAATTGGCGAAAAAGGCAATTGCCGAAAAACGTTATCAAGATGCTATCGATTTACTTAGAGAGACAGAATACTATCCTTTCAATCTTGGAGAAGGAAAACTCGCGGGAGCCGAAGAAAACGATATACATTATTTTATGGGTTGTGCCTATGAAGGATTGGGTGATAAGGAAAATGCTGAACTTTATTTTGGAAAGGCTACGGTCGGTTCAGCCGAACCTGCGATTGCATTCTTCTATAACGACCAACAACCTGACAAGATATATTATCAAGGACTTGCTTGGCGTAAGTTGGGAGACGAAAAGAAAGCTCGAAGCCGTTTCAATAAGCTTATCAATCATGGGGAACAGCATCTCTTCGACCATGTGAAAATCGATTACTTTGCTGTTTCTCTACCCGATTTGTTGATTTGGGAGGACGATCTCAATCTGCGCAACCAGATACATTGTAATTTGGTGATGGGGCTTGGATATTTGGGCTTGAACGATAGAAAGACAGCAGAAAGATTTCTCGGAAAAGTGAGAGAGCTCGATATCAACCATCAAGGATTGAATGTGCTGTGAAAGAAACTGACTCTTAAAATTTATACACATGAATGCACAATATAAGAAAGGTTTTGTCTATTTTATATGCCTTGTATCCGCAATGGGCGGATTGTTATTCGGTTACGACTGGGTAGTAATAGGCGGGGCGAAGCCGTTTTATGAACCGTATTTTGGAATTACCGATGATAACACGATGCGGGCCGTGGCGATGAGTGTGGCTCTGCTGGGGTGTCTTGTAGGAGCTATGATAGCAGGGGTACTGGCCGATAAATATGGACGGAAACGTCTGTTGATAGTTGCGGCTTTGGTATTCTTTTTTTCTTCGCTAAGTACCGGCATGGCGGATTATTTTGTGATTTTTGTCATATCGCGTTTTATCGGAGGGATAGCTATTGGGCTCGCAGCCGATGTCTCTCCTATGTATATAGCCGAGATTGCACCGAGAAGTGTGAGGGGCAAGCTGGTTTCACTCAATCAGTTAACTACTGTGCTGGGGATATTGTCAGCTCAAATCGTCAATATGCTTATCGCAGAATCGGTCGCTCCTGATGCTACCGTAGCGGATATTGCAGCCTCTTGGAATGGAACAATGGGGTGGCGATGGATGTTTTATGCGGTCTGTTTTCCTTCGTTCCTCTTTTTTGTTTTAGTCTTTTTTATTCCTGAAAGCCCTCGTTGGCTGATTCAAAAAGGAAATGAGCGTCAGGCCATGATTGCATTGGAACGGATAGGCAATCGAGAATATGCATTGGCTGAGTGTGCCGGTTATCGCGAATCGGATGCAGAAGCGAAGAAACATGGTAAGGGAGCGGTCAAACAGCTATTTTCGAAAAAAATGCGTCTTGTGCTATCCATAGGGTTGGTTATTGCCGTATTTCAGCAATGGTGCGGAATCAATGTCATATTTAACTATGCACAAGAGATATTTCAAGCGGCAGGTTATGGTGTATCCGATATTTTGATGAATATCGTTGTCACAGGCATTGCCAATCTTATATTTACATTCGTGGCTATTTTTACGGTAGAGAAGCTCGGTCGTAAAAAATTGATACTGATAGGCTCTGGCGGTTTATTATTTATTTATAGCATTCTGGCATGGTGTTATTTCGTTCATGCAAGCGGTATATTCATGATTATATTGGTTGTGTGTGCGATAGGATTGTATGCCATGTCATTAGGTCCTATTGCATGGGTGTTGCTTTCAGAGATATTTCCCAATGCCGTGCGTGGGGTTGCTATGGCGGTTTGTACAGGTGCGTTGTGGGTAGCCAGTTTCTTGTTGACCTACACCTTCCCATTCCTCAATTCGGGATTAGGAACAGGAGGAACATTCCTGCTTTACACCTTTATTTGCCTATTGGGATTCCTCTTTACACTCAAATATATTCCCGAAACAAAGGGTAAATCACTTGAAGATCTTGAAAAAGAATTAGTTAAATAGAAACGATAAATCAAATAGACATGAAAACACTTGGAAGACAAATGCTGTGTTATTTGCTACTTTGTTTCGCAGTAACAACTTATGCCGAGGAGACGATATCCATAAATACGGATAATACCTCGTTAATTTATAAAGTAGATAAGGATAAAAAACTGAGACAAGTCTATTTCGGATCTTTTTTAGATGAGAAAGAGTCCGAGGCAACGCAGGTTACGAAATCCGATGCTTATCCTACTTTCGGAACCTCTTATGTCAATGAAGCGGCTTTACGTGCAGTGCATGGTGACGGAAATACTTCTACCGAACTCTATTTCGAGGGTGTGGAGCAAAATAAATTGAGCGATGATATAACCGAAACGATTATTACGCTTAAAGATGGTTATTTCCCGTTCACGGTGAAACTTTGTTTCAAATCTTATGCTCAAAATGATGTGATAGAGCAATGGAGCGAAATCAGTCATACCGAAAAAAAGCCGGTAACACTTTATAACTATGCTTCATCACACTTGTTTTTCAACGAATCGTCTTATCATCTCACTCAATTCTGTGGTGAGTGGGCAATGGAGATGAACATGGTCGAGACTCAATTATCGAGAGGGGTGAAAAATCTTGAATCGAAATTGGGTGTGCGTTCCAACCAGCATTCGCATCCCTGTTTTTATCTTTCACTCGATGGCAAAGCTCAGGAAAAGGCAGGCCGGGTCGTAGGAGGAACATTGGCATGGCCGGGTAGCTATCGTCTTTCATTCGAAGTAGATCATCGTGAGAATTTACATATTATATCGGGAATTAATCCTTATGCTTCACAATATATACTTAATCCTAAGGAGGTGTTCAGAACTCCGGCTTTGCTGTATTCCTATTCGTCTAAGGGTACAGGAGACATTTCGAGACGTTTCCATCGATGGGCGAAAAAATATGGTATATATCGGGGCGATAAGACCAGAACTACTTTGTTGAATAATTGGGAAGCAACTTACTTCAATTTTGATGAAGAGGTTTTGAGTGGTATTATTAAGGATGCGGCAGACATGGG
This sequence comes from Barnesiella sp. B2-R-119, assembly GCF_023656675.1. Taxonomy (NCBI): domain Bacteria; kingdom Pseudomonadati; phylum Bacteroidota; class Bacteroidia; order Bacteroidales; family Barnesiellaceae; genus Barnesiella; species Barnesiella sp. B2-R-119. Next base: position 297,866 of record NZ_JAMOKL010000003.1, on the reverse strand, counting down.
ATTCGAACTTTTCTTGCTCGATGACGGGTGGTTTGCTAATAAATATCCTCGCGATAATGACAAAGCCGGTTTAGGTGACTGGGATTGTAACAAAAAGAAACTTCCCCATGGGTTGGGCTATTTGGTGAACGAGTCGAAGAAAAAAGGTATTAAATTCGGTATATGGCTCGAACCCGAAATGGTTAATCCCAAAAGTGAATTGTATGAAAAGCATCCCGATTGGGTAATCGGGCAACCGAATCGACCGCTCGATTTAAGTCGTAATCAGTTGATTCTCGATCTTTCTAATCCCAAAGTGCAAGATTTTGTTTTCGGGGTGATAGATAAAACGCTGAGCGAAAATCCCGGTATTGCCTATATCAAATGGGATTGTAATCGCTTTGTTACGAATTCGGGTTCTTATTTCTTATCCCCCGAGAAACAGTCTCATCTTTGGATCGGTTATGTGCGGGGATTATTCTCGGTTCTCGATAGGGTACGTGCCAAATATAAAGATGTTTCTATGATGTGCTGCTCTGGGGGAGGCGGTCGTATAGATTATGCCACTCTTCCCTATTTCGATGAGTTTTGGATTAGTGATAATACCGATGCCCTCGACCGTATTTTTATACAATGGGGGACTACTCAGTTCTTCCCTTCTATGGCACTAGCCAGTCACGTATCGGTTGTTCCCAATCACATCACAGGTCGTATCGTTCCCTTGAAGTTCCGTTTCGATGTGGCGATGTCTGCCAAATTGGGTATGGATTTGCAACCCAAAGATATGACCCCCGAGGATAAAGAGTTCTCGAAAAATGCGATTAAAGACTATTACAGTATCCGCTCAATTGTACAGTTCGGTGATTTGTATCGCCTACTTTCTCCATATGAGAATAAACGTACGGCTATGATGTATGTTACCGAAGACCAAAATGATGCTGTATTGTTCACATATCTTTTGAAGAAAAGTATCAACGGGAATACACAACCTTTGATTCTCGAAGGTCTTGACCCTGATAAAAATTATCGGGTAACGGAATTGAATAAAGAGACCAAAGGATATTCGTGGTTTACGCCGTTGGACGGAAAGGTATTTTCGGGCGACTATCTGATGAAATATGGCCTTCGCTTCACGATGTATAATGAATACGATAGTAAGGTGATACGCATTACGGCTGAATAAAACTAAATATATAGCATGGATAACACTAATTATTTTACATTATGAACAGGTTGAAATTATGTTTTATCACTTTGCTTTGTGTCCTACCGTTGTTCGGTTCGATGGCACAAAGTGTAAAAATTGAGGGTTCGGTTCGAGATTCTCAAACAGATGAACTATTGCCGGGTGTTAATGTAATGGTAAAAGGATCGTCTGTCGGTGCAATGACAAATATCGACGGTGCGTTCTCTATTACCGTTCAAAAGAGTTCTGTGCTTGAATTTTCTTTTATCGGATATGAGAAACAGGAGTATGAGGTAAAAGGAAATGCCAAAATTCAAGTAGAATTGAACCCTGTGGGAATCGCGATGGACGAGGTAATCGTTGTAGGTGCTTCCATGAAGAAAAGCGATTTGACAGGATCGGTCGCTAGGGTGACCGATAAAACCTTACAACAGATCCCTACCGCCGATTTGAATACTGCATTGCAAGGGAAAGTTGCCGGTGTATTTATCCAGAATAGTGCAAAACCCGGAGAGGCTGCCAGCATTAAGATTCGGGGAAATAACTCGATACAATATGGGACTTCTCCTATTTATGTCATAGACGGTTTGTTGGTTGATCAAGGTTTCGAGATGCTGAATCCCAATGATATAGCTACTATCGACGTATTGAAGGATGCTTCGGCGACTGCTATTTATGGAGCTCGCGGCGCAAATGGGGTTGTTGTAATTACCACTAAAAAAGGGCAAAAAGGTAAGGCCCGTGTTACTTATGACGGTTGGTATGGCTCGCAAAGTTTCAGCAAAGAGATGCCGTTGATCAATGGCTCTCAATTGCATGACCTCCGCGTAGAGGCATATATCAATGAGTTTAATAATACGACTAATTTACCGCCTGCCCGACGAGAAAAATACATAAAGGATAATTTCTTATCGACAACGGTTCCACCTAATACGATTTTTACAGAAGATGAAATGGAGGCTTACCTGTCGGGAAAAACGTATAATTGGCTTGATGCGGTTACTCAAAATGCATATCAGCAAAATCATGCGGTAAGTTTTTCTGGAGCTGGTGATAAGGGTTCTTACTTCATGAGTTTTAACTATAATCAGCAAGAGGGCTTAATGAAAAATGTAAGCTATGAGCGTTACACAGGTAAAATCAATCTCGATCAGATGGTAAAGCCTTGGTTGAAGGTAGGAACTAATACAACCTTCGTTTATCAGGTGGGACATCCTGTTGCAGATGACAATACTTTTCCTGTGGCGCTTAGAGCAGATCCTCTGTTACCGATATCAGGTGAATATTGGTATATGAAATATGGCACAGAAGAGAGCCAGAGCAATAATAATCCTATCAGGGACTTGAATGTGGTCAGAGATGCGAATCAAGCTCGTCTTATGAGTTCTAACTTTATCAATATCAATCCAATAAAAGGACTTGATATACGTTCGACCTTTTCTATTGATTATATGAGTAAAGAAGACTATACCTACTATTCTACCGAAACGACACAGTCCTATAAAGCGTCAGCCGATGGGCAGGCTAAACATCGTAAGGATAAAATGTTGAATTGGCAGTGGGATAACACGGTTTCATACAAAACATTAATTAAAGAGAAGCATAGGATATCGGCTGTTTTGGGTGCTAATATGTCTTATTACGGTCAAAATTGGAATAGTCTTGATGTGAAGGGTTTTGGTAATGACTTTTTCTCATATAAGGCAATAGCCGGAGCTTCGAAGAAAGAGGATTTCGGCGTTAATTCAGATTTTTGGACTTACTCTATGGCTTCTGTATTCTTGCGTGCGGGATATGTATACGATAGTCGCTATTATGTCACGTTTACAGGTCGTTATGATGGTTCATCTAAATTCGGAACCAATAATAAATGGGGATTCTTCCCTTCGGTATCTGCTTCGTGGAATATTACAGGAGAGGAGTTCATGCAGTCGCAGAATGTCATTAATAACCTAAGACTTCGGGTAGGCTATGGTTTGGCTGGTAATCAAAATATTCCCAACTATGGTTACCAAACGCTTTATGATGTAAGAGCTACTCTTGGTACGAGTGCGTTGATTAACTGGGGACGGTATGGTAACCCCGATTTACGCTGGGAAAAGCAGAAACAAATTAATGTGGGATTGGACTATGGCATGTTTAACGATCGTTTGAGCTTTACACTCGATTTATTTCATATTGATAACGAGGATTTGTTGATGACCATTAGTAAGTCGCCGTCTTCGGGATACCTTGATCAATTAGCCAATGTAGGCACGCTTCGGAATAGAGGTATTGAATTTTCGATAAATGCCACTCCTATTCGTACAAAGGACTGGAATTGGAATATCGGATTTAATATTTCTGCCGATCGCAATAAGATTATCAAATTGGACGGGCAGGCTCAGGAAATCTATAAATTAGGTGGTATGTCGAATAACGAGATACAGACCGAGGGTAACTTGTTTGTGGGTGAGTCGTTGAATACGATTTATATGTATCTGTTCGACCGGATTATACAGGAGTCGGATATGGATTATGTGAACTCTCTCGAATTGGGTTCTCGGACGGCACAACCCGGAGATATTTTGCCGTTGGATAGAGATCATAACGGCATTATTAATGATAAGGACCGTACGGTCGTGGGGGTTAAAGACCCTAAATTCTATGGTGGTATCCATACGACTGTAAGTTGGAAAGGTTTGGAATTGACGCTTGTCGGGAATTATTCGTATGGAGCCAAGAAAACGAGTTTCTTGTATAATTCATTGGTTACCAGTGATGGAAGAAGTGCAGCTCATAAAGATATATTGAATCGTTGGACACCGGAGAATACGAATACATTGATACCGAGAGCTTATCATGCGTTTAGCGGATTCGGGTACGGCAGTACGAGCCTATGTTTGCAAGATGCCTCGTTCTTCCGGTTAAGTTCGGCTACGTTGGCTTATACGTTCCCTCGTAAATTGATCAATAAGATTTACCTTGACAATCTTCGCATCTATTTTACGGGAAGTAATCTCTTTACTGCGACGAAATACAAAGGATTCGATCCTGAAACCGGGGATTGGTATCCCAATATGCGTATGTATGTTGTCGGTCTAAATATATCATTCTAAGAAATTAAAAGTTAGGAATATGAAAACTAATAGATATATCGTTATAGCGTTGCTTCTGTCGATTTTTGTATCGTCTTGCGAAGACGGTTTTTTGAAGCAAGATCCGCAAACCAGTTTGTCGAGCGAACAGGTTTTTGAAAAACCAGAGAATGTGCAAGCTTTTGTTTATGGGCTGTACTATCAATGGCGTGCGACTCGTGTGAATCGGAAAGGTTTTTACACGATTTTAGGAACCGATGAGGCTCAGCAGGGTGAGTATCAGGTAAGGACAAATGCTATGCAGGCGGCGTTCGATAAATATGACGGATATTATGATTCTGAAAATACTTCTATTGCAGAGGCTTGGAATATTCGTTGGCCGGTGGCTGTGCAAGCAAGTGAGGGGTTATGGCATATCGATCGATTGTTGAAATCTGCTTCTGCCGATGAAGCCGAGCAGTATAAGGTGTTCTTGGGACAGATATCTTTTTATCGGGCATGTATTCTTTTTGAGTTGACTCAATATTGGGGCAAATTACCATTGCCCAATATCGTAGACGGCCAGAATCAGTTGGGGCCGCGCAAAGAATTGCAAGAAGTCTACAAGATGATTACAGATGATTTGAAGGTATCTCTTACTTACTTGTCGGAAAAAAGAGCGGCCGATGGACGTATCCCTACGATTTGGGCCGCAAAAATGTTGTTGGCGAAGGTATATATGTCGGCTCCTGTGGAGTCAGGATATAGAGATTTCGGTGAAGCGCAGATTTTGCTGGAAGATTTGAAAAGCAGAGGCGGATTTGTTCTTGAAAACAATTATGCCGATTTGTTCGATGCCAACAAAGTAATGGGAAATTTACCGTCTCAGGCCAGTACAGAAGAAATATTCACGTTTTATTTCAATAATGTATGGCCCGATTCTAACGAGGCTCAATGGTATGCAGGCACTCGTGCTTGTTCCGGAGATCCCAATTGCATGTATGGAGGATATGATTTTGTTTTACCGACTGATTATTGCGTGAATATATACGAGCCGGGAGACTTGAGAAAAGATGCCAGCATACGCTCCGATTTTATTTATAAGGGCAAACAGCCTGTTCCATCTGCTGGTTTTGGAGAAGACCAATTGAAGCCCCATTTCAAAAAGTTTGAAGATGTGCGTATCGATGGAACTAAGTCTTTTTATTATACGGGTGGAAATATGTACTACTTCCGTTATGCCGATGCGTTGTTGATGTTGGCCGAATGTATGAACGAGACAGGAAATACGTCTGGTGCTGTTACATTGGTGAATACGACTGTTCGCTCTCGTGCTTTCGGTGGAACGGTTCCGGCTCAATATGTTTGGGACACGGGTATGTCTGCTGAAGAATTCCGCACGAAAATACTCGATGAGCGTATGCGTGAACTCGCTTGCGAGGGTTGGCGGCGTATGGATCTTGTGAGAACCGGACATTTTGAAGAGTATATAAAAGTGAGAAACCGTTGGCAGGCTTTGGCTTCGACTATTGGAGCGCAACATCGCTTATTCCCTGTGCCGATGGTAGAAATAAAACAAAATCCTCATTTGGAAGATGATCAAAATCCCGGGTTGAATTAAGCGACTATATATTCTCTATCGGTGGGATTAAGAGGTCTGTCTTACCGATAGAGAAATAAAAATAGACCTCGCCATAAAAACACTATGAATATGAAAAAATTATTAATCTCTTTGGCTCTTGTAGGAACTGTATTTTCAGGCTTTTCTACAAATTCGGTGAATTGGGAAATTTTACGAAATCCGGTGGACGGGGAGAGTGGATTCCCGATGACTGCTTCCGGTCGCCAGTTGTTTGCCGATTTTAACAACGATGGCATTATGGACTATTTTATTATTGCTGGACAGAATACACCTAGTATGGGCTTGTTCAAAGGCAATGCCGATGGAACGTATACCGATGTTACTGCGGTGTCGGAAGATTTGTATGCAAAAAATCAAAGTTCGGCCGTGTTTATCGATATTAACAACGATGGTAATCTCGATTTGATTACTGTCGGGAAAGTCGGTAGCGATGCGTTTACGGACATATTTATGAACAGCGGTGCTCCCGATTATAAATTTGTGGCCGACTGGAATATGATAGAGGCTTTTCCCGGTCTTTGCACCGAATCGAATGACAACGGCTCTAAGCTACTTGCCGCTTTCGATTACAATAATGACGGTTGGACCGACTTGCTTATCAACGGAAGTGCCGGCGGAGTGTGGGAGGAAGTTTCCGGAGGAACGGGACAAGGCCGTGTGTGCGCCATTATGAAAAATGTAGGAGGCTCGTTCGAGTTGGTGAAAAACCCGGTTAACGGAACAGAAAATTTCATCGGTGTTAATGGCGGATCGGTTGATGTGGCCGATTTCAACAATGACGGTTGGATAGATATGGTGGTTACCGGGTATCACGATACCTATAAATCGGTGACAAAATTGTATAAGAATAACGGGAACGATACTTTTACAGAAGTGACAGGTATCGACTTCGTGGGACATCAACAAGGAGAGACCGCTTTTATCGATGTGAACAACGACGGATATGCCGATATTATTGAGATAGGCCGTGACGTAAATAATGGTTGGGCCGCTTTCGGGAAATTGTATGTCAATAATCAAGATGAAACATTCACTCGTCATGAGGAAGCCGAGACCAATTTCTTCGGTGGTGGTTGTGCTTTGGCGATTGGCGATGTGAATAACGATGGGTTGAATGATTATTTCATGACGGGTTGGAATACCAATGCCACCTTTATGTATAACAACGGGGATAATTCGTTTACAAAACAAAATCTTATTCCCGACGATGCTCGTTCCCGCGGAGGATCGACTACTTTCGTAAATATTAATAATGACGGTTTCCTCGATATGGGTATCTTCGGTTACCGTGATGGTGGTGGGGCAGATGGTGATGGATTGGGTTCTTGGCCCGATTATATCTTGTTCAACAAGGGAGGCGATGGAGTCGTTGCCAATGCCGCGCCTTCTGCTCCCCAGAACTTTACTGCCATTTACAATGAAAACAAAGGTTGCTATGAGTTGAGATGGGAAAAAGCTACCGACGATACGACTCCGGTCGAGGCAATTCGGTACAATATCTATGTCAAGAATCCCGATGGTAAGATAAATTTCATACTTCCTGCCGATAAAACCACTGGTGCGTTGAAAGTGTATGGGACGCAATATCCGTTGATCCCGGTTAATAAATATGATTTGTACATGCCTAAAACCGAGGGCGTGGAAATTGCGGTATCTGCTGTGGATAACGGCTGGTTGGCCAGTCCTTTCGTTGTAGGTTCTACTTCGGGCATCGAAAATGTTTTAGACAGAAACGATTACAAAGTGTATGCTGCCGGACAAACCGTGTATTTGCAAAACTCCTCGAACGAAGTTGCCGTATTTGAAATTTTGGGAATCGATGGAAGAGCATTGTCTCAATATCGTGTGGCTGCCGGTCAGAGCGTGAATTTCGATGTAAACACTGGCACCTATTTGGTAAAAGTTATCATTGGAAACAAACAATCTGTATCTAAGATAATCGCAGGCTTCTAATTCCTTTTTTGAACTTTGATTTACGCAGGGCGTAAATGTGTATAATTAAATTTTTAATCTAATCGCCGGGGAAACAAAATCCCCGGCGATTAAAAAACGCCAATAATATGAACCGACTCACCTCCCTTTTATTTTGTGTTATCCCCCTTTCTGTATCGGCTATCACGGTACAGGAAGGAGCTCTGAAATTAAATATTTCGGATGCAGATGGGCAAACGGATATTTATAAAAACGAAGTCTTGCTGATTTCCAAAAACCATGCTGTATTTAAGATAGATGAGACCGAGTATCCCGTAAACACATCATTGACATTTACCGGAGCGAATATTAAAGATTGTTCCGACTCATTCGGTTCGGGCAAGCGTGTCGATCTTGTGTATACGAACGGGAATCCGGCATTGACAGTTACGCATACTTATTATCTCTATTCGGGTCAAAACTATTTGTTGACCGAATTGAAAGTAGAGTCACCCGATGTGATAGCATCGAACTATATGTCTCCTTTGACCTCTACCGAGACAACGGCTTTCCTTCCCGCCGAGAACGGGACCAATGTGGCCTTGATTGTCCCTTATGACAATGACTGTTGGGTAGCTTACAACTCTAAGGTTTTTAGAGTGGAATCAACTTACACGAGCTATGAAGCGGGCTGCTTGTATAGCACGAAAAACAACAATGGTTTGGTGTTAGGCTCTATCGAACATGATAATTGGAAAACGGGAGTCGTCACGAAAGTCGATACACCCAATGCTATTACATCGCTCACTGTTTATGGAGGAATTAGCGACAATTATTCCGGGAAGACACCTACAACCCGAGATCAACTGCTCCATGGTAAAGTGAAAGGTACAACTGTGAAGTCACCGAAGGTAATGGTTGGTTATTTTGATGACTGGCGCGATGGAATGGAGGTTTATGGCGAGTTGAATGCCGTTGTGGCACCTAAACGTGCGTGGGATAAAGGAACACCGTTCGGCTGGAACAGTTGGGGAAATGCGATGTCTGATGTTTCGTATGCGATTGCTTCGAGTGTATCGGCTTTCTTTGCCGATAAACTGGCTCCCGAATTTACCAATGACAGTACCGTATATATCGGTCTCGATTCTTATTGGACAAATATCACGGCTCAAAATCGCCGTCGCTTTATTAGAGAATGTAAGGAACGTGGGCAAAAGCCGGGGATCTATTGGACTCCTTTTGTCGATTGGGGAGGTAACATGAATAAAGATGTGGAAGGAACCGACGGTAAATATAAATATGGAGATATTGTGTTGAAAATCAATGGGCAGCCAGCACAGTTCCCTGGTGGAAATAAAGGTTGGGCATTAGATCCTACTCACATCGGCACGAAGATGCGTATAGATTATTATATAGACCAATGGATTAAAGATGGTTATGAGTTCCTGAAAATAGACTTTATGACACACGGAACGTTCGAGGCCGACTCTTGGTATGATCCAGAGGTGACTACGGGAATACAGGCTTATAATCAGGGAATGAAATATCTTTCGGACAGAATAGGTGATAAGATGTACGTGAACCTTTCTATCGCACCTCTTTTCCCGGCGCAGTATGCCAATGGGCGTCGTTTTGCTTGTGATACATATGGAACGATGAACGATACGAAATATGCGCTTAACGCATTGACACATAGTTGGTGGACCGATCGTTTCTATTGTTATAACGACCCCGATTACATGGTCTTCGGTAAATTTACGGGTAATGGGGAATATCCGTCGGGCAGAACTTATACATTGCATTCGCCGGGAGAAAACCGAGCTCGGTTCACTTCGGTGGTAACTACGGGACTATGTTTGTTGGGGGACGATTTCTTGAACTGTACAGAGGAAGCGCGTGTTCGTGCACAGTCGATTGTCAAGAATGAAGAGATAAATCGTATCGGTAAAATAGGGAAGTCGTTTCGTCCTATCGTGAACGATTATTGGGGAACGGGTCAAGCCGATGCTTTTATGCATAGAGTTGCCGATACCCTTTATGTGGCCGCATATCACTTTACTACGTCTCCGACTCAAAAAGTTTTTAATTTGAAATATAGTGATTTGGGGCTTGCCGAAGGCGTGGTTTACACTGTACATGAACTTTGGACAGATAAAAAAGAAATGACAGATAAAACAGCAAATATATTGACGTTGAAAGTGCCTCGTTCCGATGCCAGAGTATTTAAGATTTATCCTGGAACCATATCTTCGGTAGAAGAGGCTGTGGCAGATAAAGATACTAAAATCTATCCCAATCCTTGTCATGATGAACTGTATATAAATAAATTGAATAACGAAAATAACTGCGATTATGACGTGTATTCTATTGCCGGGGAGAAACTGATTTCTTTGGACGATTTCGGTGGAGACGTGATTGATGTGAATCCTCTCGCCCCGGGCAGCTATATACTGGTATCTACCGATACCGTCACGAGGAATAGATTTGTTGCTTCGTTCATTAAAGAATAAACCGTAAAGTAGTTACCGATAAACACACAAAAAAGGTGATGAGAAGATTATCGCTTTTAGGATTATTGATTTTAACCCTTTCTCCTCTTTGCCTGAGGGCAACAGAGGCGAGGGTTATACAGAATATAGATTTCGATTGGTATTTCTACCCAGCCGATATACAAGGTTGTGAGATGGATAATAGTCGTTTTTTATCTTGGCGAAAAGTCGATGTCCCGCATGATTACAGTATCGAAGGAACTTATGATCAGAAAAATGGCCGTGAAAACGGATTTTTGCCGGGTGGCGGTGTCGTTTGGTATAAAAAAGAGCTCGAATGGAATCCTTTGTGGGAAGGTAAGAAGGTATTTATCGAGTTTGATGGAGCCTATATGAACAGTACGGTTTGGCTGAACGGTTATAAGCTAGGTTTCTATCCTAATGGTTATCTTGGATTTTCCTATGATCTCACTCCTTATTTAGTGAAAGGAACTAATGTTCTGTCGGTACGATTGGATAACAGTAGATTGCCGAGTGCGCGGTGGTATTCGGGCATAGGGATTTATCGTCATGTAAATTTGGTGACGACCGATCCGGTTCATATAGCTCGATTCGGAACGTGCATCCGAGCCGAGGAGATTTCGACCGAGTCGGCTCGGATATGTATAGAGACCGAGGTGAATAGTCCAGAGGCTTGTGAGGTTCCTATCAAGTTAATTTCTGTCATTCGGGACAGCCGAGGCCGTGAAGTCGGTAGAAGTCAACGCAATGGGCAAATCAGTTGTTATCAATCGACGTTGTTTGATACGATTTGTGTCGAAAATCCTCGATTGTGGAGTCCTGATACTCCCGAATGCTACTATATGGAGAGCTTTGTAGAGAAAGAGGGTAAGATCGTAGACAATTATACGACGCGTTTTGGTATCAGAAGACTGGAATATATACCCGAAAAGGGATTTAGACTCAATGGTATACCGACAAAAATGAAAGGTGTGTGCCTGCATCAAAATATGGGAGCTGTGGGAACGGCCTTGACAGAAGATATATGGCATAAACGCTTAATACAGTTGAAAAAAATGGGGGGTAACGCCATACGTACATCGCATTATCCCTATGCTCCCGAGTTTTATGCCATGTGCGACACACTTGGTTTTATGGTGATAGACGAACCGTGGGACGGCTGGTTCCATTGGTATGGTTGTCACAAAGTGCCTTATGATTACAGCAATGACTTTCTTGATTGGTGGGAAAAAGATCTTCCCGATTTTATAAAACGCGACCGAAATTGCCCGAGCGTGGTGATGTGGAGTTTGGGAAATGAGGTTTGGGGATATGATAGGCATATGTATTTGCAGTATAAGATGAATAAGATTTTCCATGATATGGATCCTACTCGTCCTACAACGCAGGCCTATTGTACAGACCTTTATATCGATATTGCGGGATTTAATGCCAATGGTGAATGCAATGGCGATATATCTGATTTCCATAAAAAGCAACCGCTTAAATTGGCTGTGGGAACCGAGATCCCTCATACTCGGCAGACTCGTGGGGTGTACCGCACGATTGGAACTCGTAAACCGTGGGATAAAGATGAGGTGTTGAACGAGCATGATGCTGCCAGAGTATTCCCTCTTACGAGTTTTACGACCGAAGAGGTATTCGATGGTATAGATACTCGTTATGCTTCGAGTTATGACAATCAGACCCGCCGTATATCGGTAAGGGAGCAATGGAAACAGACTCGTGACAATGACTTTTTTATAGGACAATTTGTCTGGACAGGATTCGATTATCTGGGAGAATCGTGGGGTTGGCCCGGAAGAACCAATAACTATGGTATCATAGACCTTGCCGGTTTTGAGAAAGATCATTATTATCTGTATCAGAGTTTGTGGAGCGATGAGCCTATGGTTCATGTATTGCCTCATTGGACACATCCGGGTAAAGAAGGAGTAGAAATACCGGTGGTTGTCTATACTAACGGTGATGCAGCGGAACTGTTCTATAATGGCAAATCTTTGGGGAGGAAAGATATGCATAGAGATTCTTTGCAGATTGTTTGGAATGTGCCGTATCGTCCGGGAACCATCAAGGCAGTAGCTTATAAAGACGGGCGGGTAATCGCCTCATGCTCTCACAAGACTGCCGGAAAAGCCTACTCCTTGAAATTGACGGCAGATAGAAAAACAATGAAATCCAATCGTAAGGATGTAGTTTTTGTGACCGTCGATGTAACCGATAAGAAAGGGAATTTTGTACCCTATGCCAATGTGGACGTGGATTTTGAGGTGAAAGGCGATTATAAACTTATTGGAGTTGAAAATGGAGATGTCTTGGATATTGCACCTCATAAAGTGCTTCATAGAAAAACCTTCAATGGTAAAGCGTTATTGATATTACAAGCGACCGACAATGCCGGCAGACTGCGGATACAGGCGAAAAGCCCGGGCTTGAAATCATCGAGTGTCGAGATAAATGTTATATAGTTTTATATTCTAATTACTATATATGAAAAAAGTATTTTTGAGTGTCGCTCTTTTGGGGGTGTTGATAAGCAGCTCTTGCACGACCAAAAGCAAAAAGCAGAAAATGAATGTTATTTATATACTTGCCGATGACCTCGGGTACGGAGATTTGGGGTGTTATGGGCAAAAGATTATAAAAACTCCTAATATCGACAGGCTTGCTGAGGAAGGAATGTTGTTCACGCAGCATTATTCGGGTTGTACGGTAAGTGCCCCCTCGCGCTCTTGTCTAATGACGGGGCAGCATACGGGACATACCTATATTCGGGGAAATCAAAGTCATGGTACTGAGGGTGAAGAACCACTGCCGGGCAACACCTATACGCTTGCTCGTATGATGAAGGATGCCGGGTATGCGACCGGTGCATTCGGTAAATGGGGGTTGGGCTATCCGTGTTCAGAGGGTGATCCAACCAATCTCGGATTCGATGAGTTCTTCGGGTATAATTGCCAACGTCAGGCTCATCACTATTATCCTTATCATTTGTGGCATAATCAAGAGAAAGTGATGCTGCCCGGAAATGAGGGGAGTAAAACCGAAACTTATGCTCAGGATTTGATACAGGAAAAAGCGTTGCAGTTTATCGTTGATAATCAATCGAAACCTTTCTTTTTGTATCTGCCTTATATTCTGCCACATGCCGAATTGGTGTCGCCCGAAGATTCCATTCTTGCCATGTATAAGGGTAAAATCGAGGAAGGCAAACCTTATGAAGGTGTCGACGACATAAAGAATCCATATTATAAGTACGGAGGGTATTGTTCTTCTGAAAACCCACATGCCGATTTCGCTTCGATGGTGACTCGTTTCGATGCTTATGTCGGCGAAATTATGCAAACATTGAAAAGATTAGGATTGGATAAGAATACTATCGTATTTTTCGCTAGCGACAATGGCCCTCATCAAGAAGGCGGGGCAGATCCCGATTTTTTCAATAGTTATGGTCCTTTTCGTGGTATTAAGAGAGATATGTATGAGGGTGGTATCCGTGTCCCTTTGATTGCTTGGGCACCGGGGAAAGTGGAGGCCGGAACTTGTAGCGACCATATCTCGGCATTTTGGGACGTTATGCCCACTTTGGCCGATATTGCTGGTGGCGAAATAAAAGGTGAGTGTGACGGTATATCTTTTGCTCCTACATTATTTGGCGGGAAAGGCCAAAAACAACATGAATATCTGTATTGGGAATTTCATGAAAGAGGCGGACGCGTTGCTGTACGAATGGGAAATTGGAAAGGAGTTAAATTGAATTTTGGTAAGAATCCCCAAGCTCCTATGCAACTTTTCAATCTTGAAAACGATGTTCATGAAGATTGCGATGTGTCTGAACAGCACCCCGATATCGTGGAGCAAATGGAAATTTTTATAAAGCAGGCTCATGTGAAATCGGACCTTTTCCCCTATCCGTTTGAAAAATAAAAATATCGTTTTTTGAATATGAGAAGAAAAATTTGTGTAGTCACATTGTTTTTGGTCTTTATCGGACAGATAGTTATGGCCGGTGGGAATACGGCCGATTTCAAATATGGGAAATGGCATTTGAAATATACTCTTTCTACGGGTAGTGCCGAATACATATATCAAGGTAAAACGGTGTTCGATAAAGTGGGTACGGGTGTTTCAGGAACGTATACTGAATATGAGATTGGACAGGAAGAAATAACGGACGGTTTCGGAACGGGAATGTGTTTTACTGTGACGAGATCGGGAGAAAATTTACCTTCTGTCATACAGCGTTTTTTCTTATATGAGGGGAAAGATTATTTCCTTACCGATGTGGCGCTGAGCGACGAAAAAGGTGTTGAAACCAATTATCTGCGTCCTATTTCTACTGAACCCGACACCCGTTGTGATATTTTGGGAAAGGGCGATAATCGTGTTCTTATCGTTCCGTTTGATAACGACAAATGGGTACGCTATCGTTCTTCCGATTTGAGAGGCGGGGTAAACAGCTTTGAAGTAAGTGCTGTTTATAATGCAGATACTCGCAGGGGAATCGTTATCGGATCGGTGGAACACGATACATGGAAGAGCGGTGTTCGCATAGAGTCCGATGAACCCGGTATCATATCTCGTCTTGAACTTTATACCGGAGCGTCGGGAGAAGGGACAAGAGATGTGCTCCCTCATGGCAAGGTAAAAGGGAAAACTGTTCGTTCGCCGAAAACCTTTTTCGGATATTTTGAAGATTGGCGTGACGGTATGGAAGAGTTCGGACGGGCTTGTGCGACAATAGCACCTCCGTTACCGTGGAATTTAGGAACACCTTTCGGTTGGAATAGTTGGGCTAAGATGGAGTTCCGGTTATCCTATGAAAAAGTACTTGAAGTATCCGATTTCTTTAAGGAGAATCTGCAAAACAATAATTTCGAGAATAATGGTATTGTATATATCGGAATGGATGCTGGTTGGGCCAAAATGAGTGATGAGCAGTTGGCTGATATTGCGAGACATTGTAAAGCAAATGGACAAAAAGCTGGTATATATTTTACACCTTTCTCGGATTGGGGGAGAGATCCCGAGGCCTATATCAACGGTAGTTCAGGATATAAGTGTAAAGATGCTTATTTGTATGCTAACGGTAAAACTCAGAATATGGTTGCCGGTGGGTTGGCTATGGATCCTACGCATCCGGCAATTAAAGAACGTATCCGTGAAACAGCAGAGCGATTTAAACGATTGGGATATGAATACATTAAAATTGATTTCTTAACGCATGGTTGTGCCGAAGCCGATTATTATTACGATCCAGAGGTTCAAACCGGTATGCAGGCGTATAACAAAGGAATGGCCTATTTACTTGAACAGATGGAGGGTATGTATATTACTATGGCTATTTCACCTTTGTTCCCATCGCAGTATGCTCACTCTCGTCGTATCGCATGCGATGCTTGGGCCGGAATAGGAGATACAGAATACACGTTGAACTCTTTGACTTATGGGTGGTGGCTTAATCAAGTATATACTTATAACGATCCAGATCATCTGTTGCTAGAACCAGTTTCCGATGGGGAAAATCGAGCTCGTATAACATCAGGCGTTATTACTGGGATCTTTATGAATGGAGATGATTTGAGTTATATTTCGGGGATTCAAGTGGCTAAGGATAAGGCTCGTAAATTTTTGACAAATGAGGATATAAATGCGATAGCTAAAATGGGGAAAAGTTTCCGTCCGGTAAATGGAAATATGGACGGAGCAGATTTCCTATTTATGTATGATACGGGAAAAGAGGTTTACTTAGCTGCGTTTAATTATTCGGGCTATGATCTCACTTATGATTTGCCATTGTCTCGTCTCGGGTTAAGGGAATTTTCTACTTATAAGGCCAAAGAATTATGGTCTGGAAAAGAGGTGAAATTCAAGAAAAATGTGCGGGTTTGTATACCCAAGAAAGATGTTCTGGTGTTTCGTATAATGCGTTGATCTGATTGAAATGAATAGGGAACCTCAAATACAAGTTTTTCGTATTGCCCATTCTGATGGCTCTTATATTGAAGTAAGCAATTTGGGAGCGAGATGGTTGTCGTGGGTTGTTTCTGATGGGAACGGAAAGTATTCCGATATTTTGTTGGGATACCCCACTGTGTTGGATTATTTGCAAGATGATTGCTATATGGGTGCTATTGTGGGTAGATTTGCCAATCGTATAGCAGGAGCGACTTTCTCTTTGGAGGATCATGAATATACATTGGAGAAAAACGATGGGGCGAATACAAATCATGGAGGGTATTCAGGTTTCCATTCTAAAATTTGGAAAGGAAGTTATGAGGGAAACAAAATTGTATTTCGTTTGTCTTCTGCTCATTTAGAAGGTGGATATCCGGGAAATGTCGAGGTGACGGTCTCTTATAGTTTTACTTCTGACGGAATGGTTTCTATTGATTTCGATGGAGTGTCGGATCGTCTTACTGTACTTAATTTGACCAATCATGCTTATTTCAATCTTGCTGGCAAAGGAGATATACTACAACATAGAGTCACAATACCGTCGAGCTATATTCTTGAAACAAATGCAGAGTTTATTCCTTCTGGGGGTATTCTTCCGGTAGAGGCAACGGAATTCGATTTTCGGTATGGAAAAAATATAGGTAAGGATATTGAGAAACAAACGCAACAACTCGAATGGAACAGAGGTTATAACCATTGTTATGTTTTCTCCTTGTATGATGAGCGAAAGATGAAATGGGCAGCAAGCGTGTATGAACCTAAATCGAGGCGAAAACTCGATGTCTTTACTACATATCCGGGAGTATTATTTTATTCTAGTGGGTATTTATCATCGCAGATTGTCGGGAAGCAAGGGTATAAGTATACTCCTATGTGTGGATTTTGTCTTGAAACTCAATACTTCCCAGATTTTCCGAATCATTCAGAATTCCCACAAGGGGTTGTGTTTCCTGAGAAACCTTATCACCACACTACATTATATAAGCTTTCTGTCGTATAGCTTTAAAATTGAAATCTCTTTCTGAATATTATAGGCCGAAATCTATGACATTTCGGCCTATTCTCATTATTTTTGTATGAGATGTGGAGATGGACTGTATCTCGTAAAATCTGGTAAACTTGTTTTTACCTTTGGTTTATGTTATCTTTGGAGTCAATAAATAAGATTATATTATGGCAAAGGATAATACTTTTTCGGGTATGGCGCATAATGCTCTGACAGCGGAGACTACGATTGTCGGGAAGATAGTTTCGCAAAAAGATATTCGCATAGACGGGGCTTTGGAGGGACGATTGGAATGTCAGGGTAAGGTTGTCATCGGGGAGACCGGTCAGGTGATAGGGGATATTGTTGCTGTGAATGCCGAAGTGGTAGGGCGTATAACCGGTAATGTAATGGTGGCCGAGATGTTGGTGTTGAAAGCGACATCTTCTTTGGAGGGCGATATACAGGCTCGACGGTTGGCGATAGAGCCCGGAGCCGTGTTGAACGGAAAGTGCACCATGTTGCAGCAGCTCGATGATGGAGGCGATGCCTGAAAGGTTGTTATTTTTTTCGATTTGGTGAGCAAAATCGAGGATAGGGTGTTAATTTCTAATTAAAGGGATAGTATGGAAAAAAGAGTAATACCCGTTTTGGAAATGAGTTGTGCCGTTTGTGCGGCAACAGTCGAGAAGACTGTTCGGGAGTTGACCGGGGTCGAAGAGGCGAGTGTGAATTTTTCGGCTAATACATTGCAGGTGGTTTATGATCCCGATAAGATTTCGTTGAAGGATATGCAGGCTGCGGTAAGTGCCGCAGGATATGACTTGGTTATTTCGGAAAATGCGGAGGCTGATGCTATTGATGCCGAACATCGTCTTTATCTCGATTTGCGAAGAAGAACCATTGGTGCTTGGAGTTTCGGATTGCCGGTGATGGTATTGTCGATGATTTTTCATTCTCCTTCACAGATTCTTACTTGGATATTGCTCGCACTGACTCTTCCGGTGTTATATTGGGGGCGTTCGTTCTATGTATCGGGTTGGAAGGCTGTAAAACGAGGACGAGCCAATATGGACACTTTGGTAATGTTGAGTACTGCCGTGTCTTTTCTGTTCAGCTTGTTCAGTACGATTTATCCGTATTTTTGGCTTTCTTTGGGACTTGTTCCGCATGTCTATTACGAAGCGGTTGCTATGATTATAGCTTTTGTTTTGTCGGGGAAATTATTGGAAGCGAGGGCTAAGCAGAGCACATCGGCTTCTATCCGTTCTTTAATGGGATTGCAGCCCAAGACGGCAAGGCTGGTCGGAAAGGACGGGGAAGAAAAAGATGTACCTATTGCTATGCTTCTTCCCGGGGATACAGTGAGTGTTCGCCCCGGTGAGAAAATACCGGTGGACGGGACTGTTTTGGAAGGTGGTTCTTATGTAGATGAAAGTATGATCAGCGGGGAGTCTGAGGCCGTGAAGAAACAAGCCGGGGATAGGGTTTTGGCCGGAACGTTGAACCAGCGTGGCGCTTTTTTGTTGAACGTGCAGGCTTCGGGAGCCGATACCGTACTTGCCCGTATGGTTCGTATGGTTCAGGAGGCGCAGGGGAGTAAGGCTCCTGTTCAGGGGGTGGTCGATAAGGTTTCGTCTGTTTTTGTACCGGTAGTTATTTTGTTATCTATACTTACTTTTGTGATTTGGATTTCGGTTGCCGGGTGGAACATGTTTCCTTATGCGTTATTAACCGCAGTCTCGGTATTGGTTATCGCTTGTCCGTGTGCATTAGGATTGGCTACGCCTACCGCTTTAACCGTAGGTATCGGTAAAGCGGCGCAACAGCATATCCTCATCAAAGATGCCTTTGCTTTGGAGAACATGTGCCGTGTGAATGCAATTGTTCTGGATAAGACCGGAACCTTGACCGAAGGAACGCCGAAGGTGGTCGGCGAGAAATTATACTCTGGTTTCGAAGAGTATGTGTCGGTATTGTTGGCAGCCGAAATGCGTTCGGAGCACCCTTTGGCAGTGTCGCTTTCGGAGTATTTGCGACAGAAGGGGGTCAAGCCTGTCGAAATATCGGCTTTTGAAAGTATTACGGGAAAAGGTGTAATGTGTGAATACCGAGGTGAGAAATTCTGGATTGGAAGCAAGGCATTGGCGGAAGAGAATGTGGGTGTTTTATTACCCGATTTGTTTTCTATCTATTTTGGTAAAGGAGATTCGTTGGTAGCTGCTTTTGAAGTAAAAGATGCTTTGAAGGAAAATTCGAAAGAGGCAGTACGTCAATTGGAGTCGTATGGAGTAGAGGTTTGTATGCTTACCGGTGATAAAGAGTCTGCGGCTTCCGAAATCGCTCGTCAAGCAGGAATTACCCATTATGAATGGGGTGTTTTGCCCGATGATAAGGAACGTTTTGTCTTGGATTTGCAACGTCGGGGCAAATGTGTGGCTATGGTCGGCGATGGCATTAACGATTCACAGGCATTGGCACGGGCCGATGTGAGTGTGGCTATGGGAAAGGGAACCGATGTGGCTATGGATATAGCTATGGTGACTTTGATGAACTCGGACTTGGCTTTGTTGCCGAGAGCGATAAAGCTATCGCGAAAGACCGTAAGAATTATCCGGGAGAATCTTTTTTGGGCTTTCGGTTATAATGTAGTGTGCATCCCTATTGCAGCCGGAGTCCTTTATCCCGTAGGTATATTATTGTCTCCCATGTGGGCGAGTGCTGCTATGGCATTCAGCTCGGTATCGGTGATACTCAACAGTTTGAGGTTACGATAAAGAATAATTAAAAAATATAGTGAAATGATACAAGTAAAAACTTCGGCCAAGTGTGCCGGTTGTGTTGCCAAGATAGCGGAACAGCTAAATACGTTTTTGACTCCTGAGCAGTGGAGTATCGATTTGTCGTCTCCCGATAAATTATTGACGGTGAAAGCCGATGTGCCTGCGGAGAAAGTTGTAGAGGCTGTGCGTGCCGCCGGGTTTAAGGCCGAATTATTGTAAAGGGACCGTACAGACGAGTACGAAATCATCGTATATGCGATACCAAACGGTGTAGGCTTTTGTGGCTTCGGTACGAGTCTCCCACGCCGATAGGTAGCCTTCTTCTGTAAGGAGGGCGGGGACGATATGCAAGTGTTCCCGAAAGTCTATCCCGGTCTCGGGTATAGCTTTGAAAAGGGCTTCTTTTGCCGACCAGCAGATGTGTAACCATTTTCCCCGATTCTCTGATGATATATTCAATTCAGGGGCGTTAAATACGCGTGGGGCTACTTTTTCTATTTTTTCGCCGATTCGTTCGATGTCTATTCCTATCGGTAAGAAAGGGTGGTAAGCCACAGCTACCCATTCTTTTGTGTGTGAAATCGATATGTGACCGGACTTCCTGAGTAAGTGAGGTTTACCCTCGGCGGTGTAGGTTATATCGTCGTTTAGAGTTTCTTTTATTCTGTTTAGCGATAATCGGGAGGCAGCTCGTTCGCAGAATCGCTTGGGGGAAAGATTTTGTGAGTCTATGAGGCTTCGCTCTTTTTCTGAAAGCAGGGTGGCTATGGTCTGTTCATTTTCTGTGAGCTGCCACAAAACGATTGTTGCTCCGAATTTTGTCGATATGTGTTCGTGAAAAGGCATTATTCGGCACGAGTTTCGATACTTTCGATTAGGTGAATAATATCATCTGATAAGTAGTCGATGACCGGAGCGATAGAGTCGCTTTTGCCGGATTCATCGAAATAAAGAGCTCCTCTCAGCAAGTATCGGGTACTGTCGGTAACTACAAATTGTAAAGGCGTAGCACTTTCGGCAGAGAGGTTATACAAGGTTGCATAGATTTTTCGTTCAGGATCTTCGTAATTACCTGCTTTTATGAAGTCCGGACGAATACTTTGCCTGTAAACCAAGTCTTTACTTTCGTTCAGCAGGCTTTCGAGATTTTTGTGCAAGATGTGATAACTGCAATAAATAGTGGCTCTATAACGAGGATATCTTATGTTTAGCCATTTAACGTCGTTTTTGTGTAATGTGGTGTCTTTGTCGAGGGTAGCTGTTGTCCCGTCTGGAATTTCGAAAGAAATAAAAGGGGATAATAAAGTCATTTCTTTATATTCTTCGGGGTATGGGTCTATACGAAAGTATCCGTCTGGAAGAGGTGTATATTTTCTGTGGCAGGAAAATATTACCGGTCCCATAGTTATGAAGAGGGTCGTATATAGTATGGCTTTATTCAATCGCATGTGAAAGTGTGGATATGAATCGATGGTTTGCTTCACTCTTCCGAAGGGGAATTGATAATCACTTTTACTTTACCGATACGCCGTTTGTCTAGTTCGAGTACGATGAACTGGCATCTTCCATAATCGATTTGTTCTTTTATTTTGGGGAAGTCTTCTTTGATATCTAAAATAAGTCCGGCCAGCGTCTCGGCATCTTCTGCTTTGTCACCGAATTCATTTTCGTCTAGTCCTGTGATTTTGTAAAAGTCATTTAAAAGTATTTTCCCTTCGAATATATAGGTGTTTTCATCTATCTTCGTATAGTTTTTCTCTTCCTCGTCATATTCGTCGCTGATGTCACCGACTATTTCTTCCAAAATATCTTCCATAGTCACTATTCCCGATGTGCCTCCGAACTCATCGACAACGATTGCCATGTGTATTTTTTTCGTGCGGAATTCTTCTAACAAATCGTCTATCATTTTCGTCTCGGGAACGAAATAAGCTCGGCGCATTAATTTGTGCCAATCGAACGATGCCTCTTGACCAATGTAGGGTAATAGGTCTTTACTGTATATGATTCCTTTAATGTCGTCCTCGGTCGTATCGTAGACCGGGAGCCGGGAGTATCCGGTTTCGATAATCGTGTCGAGGAGTTGTTTGAAATCTGTCCGCATTTCAATATCGGTGATGTCGACCCGGGCTGTCATGACTTCTTCGACCGTTTTACCTCCGAATTTTATAATCCCTTCGAGCATTTCTTTTTCGTCGTTAGCTCCGACATTTGTCATTTCCAGAGCCTGCGAAAGTTCATTCATGGAAATGTTGGTGTTTTTTCGTACGATACGTTTATTTACGATATGGGTTGAACGAACCAAGAAATTGGCCAGCGGGGAGAATATTTTTCCTAATAAAGACAATCCTTTGCAGCTTTTCCTAGCCCAAACGACAGGTTTTAGATTTGCATAAAATTTAGGAATCACTTCTCCGAATAAGAGAAGGAGGAAGGTGAGCAGGATTGTCTGGAAAATAAAGTCCAATACTTCACTATTGAAGTGTAGAATATCTGAGAAGAAAAAATTGCAAAGGATAACGACTGCTACATTGACTAAGTTGTTTGATATAAGTATCGTAGCTAAAAGGTGTTCGGGGTGGGCAAGTAATCGTTTGACTAAACGATCCCGAGGGGATTCTTCATCGAATTCTTGTAACTCTTCGGACGTGAGGGAGAAATAGGCTATTTCGGAAGCTGAGACAAATGCAGAAACACACAAAAATAATCCGGCCAATACGATTGCTAAAATAGCTCCTCCTGACGGAGCTGTAATTTCTATGGCTGAGGAGAATACCGATAAATACGAATCTGGGTCCAAGAATCAGTGGGATTAGTTAAACAATGGGTATCTGCCGAATTTTATCTATTTCGGCCGTATTTTTCCATTTTATAAATACATAGATACCAGTTAATTTCTCGCAAAATTACAATATTATATTAGAAAGGCAAATCATCATCGCTACTATTTTCAATAGGGGAATTGTAACTTGTGTTTGCCGGAGAGGGATTATTTTGCGACTGGGACATTACTGGTGCAGAACTCGGTGATGATTGTCCGTCGCGTCGGCCCAATAATTCCATATTGTCGACATAAATTTCGGTTGTGTATCGACGAATCTTGTTTTGGTCTTCCCATGAACGAGTGCGAATTTTGCCTTCGATATATAGTTGAGTCCCTTTGCGGACATACTTTTCTGCTATTTCGGCTAATCCGCGCCAAACCACGATGTTGTGCCATTCTGTTTTATCGGGTATTTGTATACCGCTTTGGGTCGTATATCCACGCTCTGTCGTAGCCAATGTGAAATTGGCGACACATACATTGTTTTCGAGGTATCGAACATCTGGGTCTTTTCCTACATTCCCTATCAGAATAACCTTATTTACTGACATAGTCGTTGAGTGATTGTAAAAATAATTTTCAAAGATAGTGAAAGATGGGAGCAGAAGCAAACGGAAATCTTGTTTCCGGCTTGGCTATGCCGAATCGCATCGTATCTTCGTAGCGTCAAAGATAGTGAAAGTTACGCATAGAACAAGACAGGTCTATTCGTTTTTTTTGAGTTAAGGTGTATCTTATCTTTGATTGGTAACCAATATAATCGAAAAGAAAACAAACGACTCCTTGTATGGTTTACAAAAATGCCCCGTTAGTCTGCTCTAACGGGGCTTATGATGGTAGTGAGAATAGAACCCGATTTTGTTATTTGGCGGCTTTCAATCCTCGGATAACTGCGGAGGAGAATCCTGCGGCTTCCATTTCGTTCAGACCTTTTATGGTAATACCGCCGGGAGTAGTTACTTTGTCTATCTCGACTTCGGGGTGGGAGCCGTTAGTCAATAATAATTCCGCTGCACCTTTGACCGTTTGTTCTACGAGTAAAGCCGCATCTTTGGGATAAATTCCCATCTCTATTCCTCCTTCGATGGCCGCTCTCATATAACGCATGACAAAAGCTGTTCCGCAGGAGCAGAGTGCTGTCCCTGCTGTCATCAGATTCTCTTCGATGAGAAGGCTTTTCCCGAGGCTGTCGAATAGAGACCGAATATAATCTATTTGTTCCGGTACGGCATTGTAGGGCGAAATGAGAGTCATACTTTGTCGAATAGAGACGGCCGTATTGGGTATTACTCTAAAAATAGCCGGAGCCGCATCTTCCGATGAGAATAATTCGGACAATCTTTCCAATGTGATACCCGCTACCACCGAAACGATGATTTGCCGGGGAAAGTCCAGCACTTCACGTATGTCGTATGCCACACTGTCGAGTATCCAGGGTTTAACGGCCAAAATGATAACATCGGCATCCTTGACGGCTTCTTTGTTGTCGGTGGTCGTATGAATCGAAGGATTAAATGATTTGAGTTCGTTTAGTTTTTCTTCTCCTCGGTTACTGACTGTGATTTCCGACGAGGCAACGATTGAACTTTGAGACAATCCGCGGGCTATGGCTCCCCCCATGTTCCCGCCTCCGATAATTGATATCTTCATGAGAGTATGTTTTTAAGTTTGCCGATAAAACAATCGGCTTGTTCTTTGGATAACGACAGAGGCGGAAGCAGTCGAATGACATTCGTTCCCGAAGCTCCCGTAAATACATGTTGCTCGAAGAGTAGCTTGTTCCGAAGTTCTTTGACAGGGTAATCGAATTCGAGTCCTATCATTAGGCCTTTACCTCTTATGTCTTTAATTTGCGGTATTGTTTTGAGCTGGGATATGAGATACTCTCCGACGGTGGCTGCATTCTCGATTAAATTTTCTTCTTGCATGACATCGAGGACAGCACAAGCGGCGGTGCAGGCTAAATGATTCCCTCCGAAGGTGGTTCCCAACATACCGTAGACCGGTGTGAAAGCAGGGCTGATGAGGACACCGCCGATGGGAAATCCGTTGCCCATTCCTTTTGCGACAGTGATCAAATCGGGGCGTATGCCGGAGTGTTGGTGTGCGAAAAATTTTCCGGTTCGACCATATCCCGATTGTACTTCATCGAGAATGAGAACGACCTGATTTTGGGTACATATATTTCTAAGTTCTTTCAAAAATTGTGTGTCGGGTACTTGTATTCCTCCTACACCTTGTATGCCTTCGATAATAACGGCGCAGACATCTCCCTTCGAAATTTCTTTTTTCACTCGTTCGATGTCGTTGAGCGGTAAAAAAGCCACTTCAAAAGTGTCGTTGATGGGAGCGACTATTTTGGGGTTGTCGGTTACTTTCACTGCGGCAGAGGTTCTCCCGTGAAATGCTTTGGAGAAAGCTATTACCTTTTTCTTCCCCGTGTGGAACGAGGCCAGTTTCAAAGCGTTTTCATTGGCTTCCGCTCCCGAATTGATGAGGAATAGGGAATAGTCTTCGTATCCCGATATTTTCCCTAATTTATCGGCCAATTGCTGTTGGAGACTGTTTTTGACCGAGTTGGAGTAAAATGTAAGTCTTTGTGCCTGTTCGGTGATTTTGTTTATATAATAAGGGTGCGAGTGTCCGATGGAAATGACGGCATGACCACCGTAGAGGTCGAGATATTCATTCCCTTCTGTATCGTAAGTATAACAGCCTTTCCCCGATTTTATTTCTATATCGAACAGGGGATATACGTCGAAAAGTTTCATATCTTTTTGTTAAAAAGCCGATGGTTTTAAATGTAAGCCAACCCGTTCATGCAATCCGAAAAGCAGATTCATGTTATGCACAGCTTGTCCCGATGCCCCTTTTAACAAATTGTCGATCACAGAAACGATGAGAAGTTTGTTATCATGTTTTTCGAGATACAACAGACATTTATTGGTATTGACAACTTGTTTCAAGTCGGGCATTTTGTCGGTGAGAAATGTAAAATTATGATCGTCGTAATATGAATTGTATAAATCTTTCAATAGCTCTATTTCGACAGGGCAGTCGAGATACAGCGAAGCGAAAATACCCCGAGAGAAATTCCCTCTGACCGGAATAAAGTTGATCGGAGCCGAAAAACTGTTTTGCAGTTTGGACAGGCTTTGGCGTATTTCGTCCAAATGTTGATGAGTGAAAGGTTTATAAATGGAAATATTGTCGTTGCGCCAACTGAAATGAGACGTCTGCGACGGTTTTTGCCCGGCTCCTGTCGATCCGGTGATTGCGTGCACATGGATTTCATTGTTCAGCAGCAGATTTTTTGCCAATGGCAGCAGAGCCAATTGAATGGCCGTAGCAAAACAGCCGGGATTGGCCACTCGTTTAGAACGAATGATGTATTTCCTGTTCAATTCGGGCAGACCGTATATGAAGTCATTACCGGGAGCATCGAGCCGATAGTCGGTCGATAAATCGATGATGCGCAGTTCTTCGGGAAGGTTGTGACTCTCTATGAATTTACGGGTATCTCCGTGTGCCGTGCAGAAGAAAAGCAGGTCTATCTCGTTGAAAGGAGTTTCGCTGGTGAATATGAGATCGGTTTCACCGAACAGGCCGGTATGTATGTCGGTAATTTTGTTTCCGGCGTTACTTTCACTGTGAACGAAAATGATTTCTACATCGGGGTGGTTGATCAATAGTCTTATAAGTTCTCCGGCGGTGTAGCCGGCCCCTCCGATGATACCTACTTTTATCATAATTACGGGTTTAATAATTTAATTCGGCGTCTAATCTACAATTTATTTTTTGTTTTTATTTTGTACGGAATAGAAAATTTTCATTTGGTTACCCAGAATTTTGGTAAAGCCCTTTACATCGTCGGCACTCCACGCTTTATTTACTTCACCGTATTCGCCAAAGTCCGATTTCATGAGGTCGTAATCGCTTTCGACCCCCACTAAAACATAGCGATAAGGGTGTAGTTCGATGATTACACGTCCGGTAACGTTTTGTTGCGAACTATCGAGAAAAGCCTCTATATCGCGCATGACTGGTTCGAGGTATTGAGCTTCGTGTAAAAACATTCCATACCACGTGCCTACTTGATCTTTCCAATATTGTTGCCACTTGGTGAGGGTGTGTTTTTCCAACATCTTATGTGCGGCGATAATAAGCATGGGTGCGGCTGCTTCGAATCCGACTCTGCCTTTAATACCGATGATCGTATCTCCGATGTGCATATCGCGTCCTATGGCATAGGGAGCGGCGAGCGCTTCGAGGTCTTGGATCGCAGCGACTTTATTGTCGTATGCTTTTCCATTGATCCCGGCGATTTCACCTTTGACGAAATCGAGCGTGATAGTCTTGCTTTGAGTAGCTGTCATTTGTGACGGATAGGCCGACTCCGGCAGGGTTTGGTCGCTTTTTAGCGTCTCTTTACCTCCTATACTCGTTCCCCACAAACCTTTGTTTATAGAGTATTCCATTTTTTTGAAGTCGGCTGTATATCCGTGCTTTTTGAGATATTCTATTTCGTATTCACGAGTCAATGTCATATCTCGGGTCGGAGTGATAATCCCGATTTCGGGAGCCAATATTTGGAATGTGAGGTCGAACCGTACTTGGTCGTTTCCGGCTCCGGTACTACCGTGCGCTACATAATCGGCTCCGATTTCTTTGGCATAATTGATGATGGCTATGGCTTGGAAGATTCGTTCGGAACTGACAGAAATAGGGTAGGTCCCGTTTCTTAGAATATTCCCGAATACCATGTATTTGATACTTTTCTGATAATATTCTTGTGTTATATCGAGTGTAGCATGTTGTACCGCACCCAATTTATAGGCTCGTTCTTCGATGGATTTTAATTCTTCTTGATTAAAACCTCCGGTGTTGGCAATGGCTGTATATACGTCGTATCCGCATTTTTCCGATAGATATTTAACGCAAAACGAGGTGTCCAAGCCTCCGCTAAAAGCTAATACTACTTTCTTTTTTGCCATGATGTTTTTGTTATTTGAGTTCTTGGTTGTCTTTGTTTTCATGTTCGTGAGGATCGTAAAGCATGCCTGTGCAGAGACACATGCGTCGATTGTTTCGTTGCAAGATGTCGAAGTTCACACAACTTTCGCACCCTTTCCAAAAGGCAGGGTCGTCGGTTAACGAAGCAAATGCTACGGGTCTGTATCCTAATTCGTTATTTATTTTCATGACTGCTTCGCCAGTCGTTAACCCAAATATCTTGGCTTCCGGAAATCGTTCGCGGGATAACTCGAAAGCCTTGCGCTTGATTCTTTTGGCTAAACCGTGTCCCCGATAAGTATCGACGACGATTAATCCCGAGTTGGCTACAAACTGTTTGTTGCTCCAACTTTCGATATAACAGAAGCCGGCGAACTTGTCTCCGTCCAATGCTATGATTGCTTTTCTTTCCAGCATTTTTTGTTTTACATATTCGGGAGAACGCTTTGCAATTCCGGTTCCTCTTATTTTTGCAGCTCTCTCGATTGTGTCGAGAATCGTGTCGACGTATTTAATGTGTCGTTCGTCGGCTACAAATACTTTTATTTCTTCCATGATGTGTAAACCTCTTCTCCTTAAAAGAGGTGTTGTAGGTGTTGTTATAGGATCAGTTAAAAAATTAGTCATGTAAAACCGGGATAAAGGGCGAAAGAGCCAACATGGCCTGTTGATGGGATATGTTTTCTTCCAGAATTACCAAAACCGTATCGTCTCCGGCAATAGTTCCTAATACTTCGGGAGGAGTATTGCTATCTATATCGTATGCGAGACTTCCTGCATATCCCGGTCTTGTTTTAATTACAGACAAATTTCCTGAGAAATTAATGGAAATGAATCCTCCGGGTATTTGTCGCTCGGGATTCTCCGATAGTTTTTCCTGCATCAATTTGCCTATACTCCCTATTTCGGGCATAATATATACATATGAACCGTCATTGCCGGGAACTTTGGCAATCCTCAATTGTTTCAGGTCTCGGGACAAAGTAGCCTGTGTTAAATCAAATCCTAATTCGTGTAATTTTTTCAAGATTTCATCTTGGCTTTTTACTCTTGAATGGATAATAATTTCTCTTATAGCTTGTAAGCGGGCAACTTTATTTTTCATGCCTATGATATATTTGAATAATTATGCGGCAAATATAGTTTAAAAATGAAAATGGTAGAATGGATTTTGTATATTTTTTACAATATAGGGTGATATTTAAACCATTATTGCATGTGTATTCAATTTGTATTCATAAAAAAGGCGGGAAATGTTTTCCGCCTTTTTTTATCTGTATTGTCGTGTTGGATAGTCTTTTTATATTCCGAGAACCGACGATAGTTCGGGGAGGATATTGAGGGCGGAGTTGTCTGTTGTGCAGGGAACAATCGTCGCATATCCACGTTCCAACCAATACTCGTCTGTATCGGTTGCTTCGGGTTCGGCATTTTTAAATTTTCCGGTTAGCCAGTAATATTCCTGTCCGTGAGGATCTGTCCGGCAATCATATTCTTCGGTCCAATGACCTTGTGCGGCTCTACAAATCTTCGAGCCTTTGAGTTGGGGCACATCGGGAATATTGATATTAAGTCCTATGTTTTGGGGCCAGTGGTTATGGGTCAATGCTTTTTGGCATACGTCCAAAATGAGTTCCCGACAGTGTGAAAAATCGGCATCGGCTTTGTGATTGCAAAGGGAGAATCCGATAGAAGGTATATGTAATAAGGCTCCTTCAAAAACAGCCCCCATTGTTCCCGAATAGATGACACTTACTCCCGAATTGGAGCCGTGGTTAATACCCGATACGATTAAGTCGGGGCGTTCGTCTAAAAGAATGTTCATCGACAACTTGATACAGTCGACCGGTGTCCCGTTGGTTCGGATTGCGAGAAACCCATCTCGCTCTTCGACGACTTTCATGCGAAGGGGAGAAGTTACGGTAATTGCAGAGCTTTGTCCCGAGCGGGGCGCATCCGGAGCGACTATGAGAATATCTCCTAAGGGTTTTAGAAAATCGGCGACTTCGCGGATACCTTTGGCTTGTATGCCGTCGTCATTAGTGATGAGAATGAGAGGTTTATGAGAACGTGTTATTTTTTTCATATAAAGAGAAAATATGTTTGACTATTACAAAGATAGGGTAAGACGTGAATCGAAACAAGTTCACTCGGATATACCGAGGCTCATTTCATTTTTTGCTTTATGCAAAGGTAATGAATAATACTCGTTTTTTATGTTTTAACGGATAATATGGAGTCATAAAATAGGTAAAAGACAGATTTTATCCTCATAGGATTCTTGTAAAAAAAGTGTATCTTTACGCAGAAAATGGAGAAGTGATTCTGCTGATTTATCAACAAAAAGGGTCACTTATCAACAATTATGATATTTTCGGGCATCCGAGAGAATGAAATACAAATTAAAAGATATTCCTTTGCGATGGGAAACTCGTGAAGAAAGGGTATCTCGGCGCAAGAAATGGGATTTCATTTTGCTTCCGGCTACACTGTCTTCGTGAAGAAAAAATAACAGTATGGGTAAAATTATCGCTATTGCAAATCAAAAAGGAGGAGTCGGAAAGACAACGACTTCTATAAATTTGGCCACTTCGTTGGCGGTTCTGGATAAGAAGGTTTTGCTCATTGATGCCGATCCCCAAGCAAATGCTTCGTCTGGTTTGGGAGTGGATCCGCAACAGGTGAAGTCGTCTATTTATGAATGTTTGGTGGGGCAATCCTCGATCAAGGAATCGGTTGTCGAAACTTGTGTGGAGGGATTGGGCTTGGTCGCCTCTCATATCGATTTGGTTGGAGCAGAACTCGAATTGATGAATTTGAAAAATCGGGAGCGGGTTTTATCTCATGTGTTGAGCGAAGCGCGAGGCGATTATGATTATATTTTGATAGACTGTTCTCCATCGTTGGGATTGATTACGGTCAATGCTCTTACGGCGGCCGATTCTGTTATTATTCCCGTACAGGCAGAGTATTTCGCTTTGGAAGGTATCAGCAAGTTGTTGAACACGATCAAGATCATAAAATCGAAATTGAATCCTCAGCTCGAAATCGAAGGCTTTTTGTTAACGATGTACGATTCTCGTTTGCGTTTGGCCAATCAGATTTATGAAGAGTTGAAGGGGCATTTCGGAAACTTGGTATTTAATACGGTCATTCAACGGAATATCCGTTTGAGCGAGGCTCCGAGTCACGGGCTTCCGGCTTTGCTATACGATTGTGAGTCGAGGGGTAGTGTCAATCACATGGAACTGGCGAAAGAATTGATAATGAAAAATAGATAAGCGGCTAAAATCGATAAGTTATGGCAACTCCTAAAAGAAGTGCATTGGGTAGAGGTTTGGATGCGTTGATTTCGATGGATAACATTGTAACCAGCGGCACATCTTCTATTCATGAAATAGAATTATCCCAGATTGTGCCTAATCCCGATCAACCTCGTCGGGAATTCGATCAGGAAGCTCTCGAAGAATTGGCAGGCTCTATTCGGGAATTGGGTATTATACAGCCTATTTCGTTGCGGCAGGTAGATGGTGGAAATTATCAGATTATTGCCGGAGAGAGGCGATATAGAGCTGCACAAATGGCCGGGTTGGAAACGATTCCCGCCTATGTGAGAACAGTAGAGGACGAAACGTTGATGGAGATGGCTCTTATCGAGAACATTCAACGGGAAGACTTGAACTCCATAGAGATTGCATTGGCTTTCCAGAAATTGATAGAATTGTATCAACTGACACAGGAAAAACTGAGTGAGCGGGTCGGGAAGAAGAGGACGACGATAGCCAACTATCTGCGTTTGTTGAAACTTCCGGCCGAGGTACAGATAGGATTGCGGGATAAACGTATCGATATGGGGCATGCTCGGGCGTTGTTGTCTGTTGCCGACCCTGCTTTACAGTTGGAGTTGTACGAGCGTATATTGTCCGACGGATTGAGTGTGCGTAGTGTCGAAGACTTGGCTAAAACTTTATCTGCCGGAGGAGAGCGAGCCCGTAAGAAAGCACAGAAGAAAGTTATGATGCGACAAGAGTATAATGTGCTGAAATCGCATTTGTCCGATTTCTTCAACGCTAAGGTTCAGTTTACCTGTGATGAAAAAGGGAAAGGGAAAATATCTATTCCATTTAAGAACGAAGAAGATTTGGAACGGATTATCGGTTTGTTCGATAAATTGAAATAAGATTTTGGGAATATCGGGTGACATGGGATTGAGACGTGCCGTGATTATTATTTTTATAATTGCGTTATTACCATTGTCTATTCTTGAAGTCAAGGCCGATTCGAATATTGGATATCAGGAATTAGTAGAGGTAGAAGTTAATTCTGCCGATACGGTGGAAATGGAGAATGCGAGATATAATCGTCCCGATTCTATTTCGGTTATTTCGGGAGATAGTGTCGGAGCTTTATTTCAAGATTCGGTCCCGGTGATGATTACCGATTCTCTGGGTGGGCTTGCTCCGTCCGATTCTTTGGGAATGAAAGCGGCTTCACGCAAATCGTGGAGACCTTCCGATTTCAATCCTGACCCGATGAGAGCCGTATGGTTATCGGCTTTGTTCCCCGGATTGGGTCAAATTTATAACCATAGGTATTGGAAATTGCCTATCGTCGTGGGAGGATATGTAGGGCTTTTTTATGCCACGACATGGAACAGCCGTATGCTGTCTGATTATCAACGAGCCTATTTGGATATTATGGACAGTGATCCGGGTACGAACAGTTATATGGATTTTTTTTCGTCGTCGTATCGCGAGGAAGATATAGACAAGGAATGGTTAACCCGTGTATTGAAGCAGAGGAAAGACTATTATAGACAGAATCGTGACCTATGTATTATTTGTATGATAGGGCTTTATGCTGTTTGTATGATAGATGCTTATGTCGATGCTCAGTTGTATCATTTTGATGTCAGCCCCGATATTTCGATGAAGTGGCAGCCGGCGATTATTCCTACCGGGCGTACGGTATTGCCATCGATCGGATTACAATGTGCGATTACATTTTAATGCTTATTTGCTATGAAGAAATTTTGGCTTGTTTTTATGGGCTTGGGAATGTCTTTATATAGTTTTTCCCAAATAGAAACGGACGAGGAAATCGTAGATACCGACACGATAGAGGTTGCCTTGTCGGATACGATAGATAATGCTATCGTGTATCCCGAAAGTATGGAGGCCGATTTGAATAATCTTTTGACCGACTGGTATATGCAGCAATATGCTGTTGTAGATGATTCCTGTTTGGTGAATAGCGTTAATGTGGATTATCCCGATTCGGTTTATATCCGTAAATTATCACAACTGCCGACTGTTATCGAGATGCCTTATAACAGTGTCGTTCGCCGTTATATAGACATGTATGTACAGAAAAGGAGAGCGCTTGTTGAGAATCTTTTGGGATTGAGTACATATTATATGCCCATTTTCGAGGAAGCTCTTGAACGGGAAGGTTTGCCTTTGGAATTGAAATATCTGCCGATTATCGAGTCTGCTTTGCGTCCCGATGCTACTTCTCGGGTAGGAGCAGCCGGTTTGTGGCAGTTCATGGTCAAGACAGGAAAGAGTATGGGATTAGAGGTGAACAGTCTTGTAGATGAACGGCGGGATCCTATTAAATCTTCGGCGATGGCGGCCCGTTACTTGAAAGATTTATATAGTATTTACCATGATTGGGCACTGGCTATCGCATCGTATAACTGTGGCCCGGGGAATGTAAGTAAAGCTATTCGCCGTTCGGGGGGTAAAACCGATTATTGGGAGATTTATCCCTATTTGCCTCGTGAAACGAGAGGCTATGTTCCGGCTTTTATCGCAGTCAATTATGTGATGAATTATTATGGCGACCACAATATCTGTCCGGTACTTACCCGGCGCCCTTTGTTAACGGATACCGTACAAGTGACACGTCGAGTCCATTTGCAGCAGATATCCGATGTATTACAGATTCCGATCGAGGAGATTCGAAGTTTGAATCCTCAATATCGTCGCGACATCATACCGGGTAATATCCGGCCTTATGCGCTCATTTTGCCATCGCAACAGGTCTATGCTTTTATCGAGGCGCAAGATGCAATTTTTGCGCATAATCAGGAGCTGTATGCACGACGGCTTGCCGTTGAGCCGGCAGGGTTGGCTCCCGGAACAACGGTTTATCATAAGGTTCGTAAAGGAGAGACTCTTTCCGGGATAGCTCAAAAATATGGAGTGTCGGTAAGTAACTTGCGCTCTTGGAATAATTTGCGAAAAAATTCATATTTGCGTATCGGGCAACGTTTGGCGGTTTGTAGCAAGACAACGACAAGTAAAAGTGGGGCTTCGTCAGTAAAAGGTCAATATCATACGGTTCGTAAAGGCGAGAACCTATGGACGATTTCTCAAAAATATAAAGGGGTTTCGGCCGAAGATATTAAACGGGCGAACAATTTGAAAGGAAATGCTATTCAGCCCGGACAAAAGTTGAAAATTCCTGCGGCGTAATACTCTTTTCCGTTTCGGTAAAAGGAGTGTTGTCATCGATGTCTTCCAATTCGAGAATAGCATCTAAAATCAGTCGTTTGTCGATTTGAACGAAATAAATGCGTCGGGCTCCGACATATCGTTGAGCATAATAGGGAGAGAAGTTCCAATCTTCCCGTATCCCTTGTGATGTGGATGCGTGAATAAATTTGAATCGTCCGTCGGGATATACTTCCGTAACCAAGCCTACATGTCCTACATTCGACCGCCGAGAATTTCTACCTTTGAAAAATACCAAATCTCCCCGGCAGATTTCTTCGTCTTTAACAGAGATTCCTTGTAAATATTGAGAAGCGGAACTTGCATTGAGGGAATAGGAGAAATGGTTGAAAATATACTGCATGAAACCCGAACAGTCAAATCGGTTGGGGCCTTTGCTTCCTCGCCTGTAAGGTGTCCCGATGTATTTTCTGGCATATTCGACGAGACGGTCGATTTGTTTGTTGACAAGTGTGTTGGGTAGGGGTAGTGAAACCCTGTTGTTTGTCGAAAGCGTATCGATAGTAACGGTGTCGGTCTTCGATGGTACAAGCAAGTCTTTTCCCTCCGCATTTGTCGATAGGATATTTGCCATCATGAAAAATAAAATTCCGATGCCTTTGTATCTCATTGCGCCGATTCGCTTCAATCTTTTTAAAATGCTTCCCGATATTTTCCTTCCGAACTATCTTCGATAATGCTCAAATAGCTCGTATACCTCGATTCGCTTATTTGGTGGTTCTCCAACGCCTTTAATACTGCACAACCAGGTTCGTGTCGATGGGTGCAATTGTTAAACCGGCAGTTTTGGGAAATCTCAAAAATTTCGGGAAAGAAATGTGCCACTTCGTTGGGATTAAAATCGATAGTTCCGAAGCCCTTTATACCCGGAGTGTCGATAATGTATCCACCTTGTGGCAAAGGGTACATCTCTGAAAAAGTGGTCGTGTGCATGCCTTTGTGGTGAGAA
This sequence comes from Barnesiella sp. B2-R-119, assembly GCF_023656675.1. Classification (NCBI taxonomy): domain Bacteria; kingdom Pseudomonadati; phylum Bacteroidota; class Bacteroidia; order Bacteroidales; family Barnesiellaceae; genus Barnesiella; species Barnesiella sp. B2-R-119. The sequence continues at coordinate 262,552 of NZ_JAMOKL010000003.1, read as the reverse complement.
GTGGATACGGCTCCGATTTTTACATGAGCATTCGGTAGAATACGGTCGATAATCGTAGACTTTCCTACACCCGAGTGCCCCGATAACAAGGTAATTTTGTTTGCGATAAATGAGTCTATGAAATCGAATCCTTCACCGGTAATCGCTGATACACAATGGCAGTCATACCCGATAGAGGTGTAAAGGTAGCGAAGTGCTTCGGCATATTCCCGGTCTTCTTCGGTAAATGTATCGCTCTTATTGATAACGATGCATACAGGTATGCGATACGCCTCGGCTGTGGCAAGAAAACGGTCGATAAAGGTGGTTGAGGTCGGAGGCGTATTGACCGTTACGATCAGTAAGGCATGGTCTATGTTGGCGGCAATGATATGAGACTCTTTCGACAAATTGGACGATCGGCGGATAATGTAGTTTTTTCGTTCGTGTATGCGAGTGATAAAAGCCGTTTGGTCGGGATTTAACTCTATATCCACAAGGTCGCCCACTGATACGGGATTGGTGCTGCGTATTCCTTTTAACCTGAAATTACCTTTGATTTTACAGCGTATCGAATCTCCATTTTCTGTGCGGACGATATACCAGCTTCCCGTATTTTTTGTGACAAGACCTTCCATGTAATGAAATTTAATGAACAAAGATAGCAAAAGGTGAGAGCAGAGACAAACGGAAATTTCATTTCCGATTTGGCTATGCCGAACCGCATCCTATCTTCGTAGTGACAAAGATACGTATAAGCGAGAGCAGAGCAAAACAAAGCTTGCTTTAATTTTATTCTGCCGAGCAGAAGTATCTTCGAGTTTCAACTCAAAGATAGTGAAAGTGAAATGCAGAGGCAAGAGGAAATCATATTTCCAACTATGCTACTCCACTCTTATATTCCACAAATATAGCGAAAGGTGAGCGCAGAGGCAAGCGAAAATTACATTTTCGGCTTGACTATGCCGAACCGCCTCCGATATTCTACAAATATAATGAAGGACGAGAGTCGGATAACAACGAATGCATTTGTTTTTTTTGAACTGCATTTTGGATCTCTCCCCTGCCGTGTCCCGTAGCCTTATGGGGTGTTCCCGAAGAAATATTGGGGGGAGTGCTCGTAGGGCGAGAGGGGGTAAATTCTACAATCGAAAAATCCTATGTGATTTTTTTTAACCCCTCTCCTCAGAAACGGCTGTTTCTTCGGTGTCTCCCCTATATTGCTCCGCAACACAGGGGAGAAGTGTTAATACTCTCGGTAACGATGGCAGAATTGTGCATCACCTTCTCTTCCGATGCTTCCGCAAGAGAATAGGGTAAGTACCTACAACGCGAAGAGGGGATCCAAAAAATCCATTCAAAGTGATACTTTTATCCACTTCCCCTGTGTCGCACAGAGATATAGGGGGAGTGCCCATAGGACGAGGGGGTTAAATTCTACAATCAAACGATCTCACACCCCCTCTCCTTAGAAAGGTATCTCCCCTATCGCTAACGCAACTCCCCGTAATGCTACGGGACACGGCAGGGGATAAGTGTAAATGCAATCCTTCTCTTTCGATAAAATAATGTGGCAGAAAGGTATTAAACCTCCTCCTCTGTGTTTTGCATAGCAAAATATAGGGGAGGTGTCACGTAGTGACGGAGGGGTTAAGCCCTACAATCAAAAACTCCTATGCTATCTTTTCCAACTTTTCGCCGAGGAGACCGGAATGTGTGTGCCGACGAGAGATTTATCATTAAAATTCATGCTTACCCCACGGAGTTCCTACTGAACCTTAGAAACAGCAGAAACTTTTGAATCGAGAAAAAAAGGGCCTTCCGAAAATGAAGACCCTTTTGAATATATTTTAGATTTTGTTTTATACGGTGAGGATCTCTTTCTCTTTTTCGGCAAACATATCGTCGATTTTCTTCATGTATTTGTCGTGAAGTTTTTGTGCCGAGGTTTCTCCGTCTTTGGCGACATCTTCGGGCATTCCCTCTTTTTGAGCCTTTTTCAGCCCATCGATGGCATCCCGGCGCGCATTGCGCACGCTCACTTTGGCATTTTCGGCTTCTTGTTTCGACTGTTTGACGAGTGCTTTACGTCTCTCCTCGGTTAACGGGGGAATTGATAGTCTGATGATTTCGCCGTTATTTTCGGGAGTGATGCCTAATTCTGAATCCAAAATGGCTTTCTCGATCACTTTGAACATGGATTTTTCCCAGGGGGTAATAACGATGGTACGTGCATCGGGGACAGAAATATTAGCTACATTGGAAAGCGGGGCCAAACTTCCGTAATAATCGACCCGTATGCCGTCGAGAATTCGGGGGTTGGCTTTACCTGCCCGAATGTGAGCTAATGCTTCATCTAAGAATTCGATGGCCATAGCCATTTTTTCTTCGGCAGAGTTCAAGTATGTCTTTACGTCGTCCATAATGAATAAGGTTGAAATTTTTCTGTATAATTAGTTTCGTGAACAAATGTACTCTTTTTTTTAAGAATAGCCATATAAGACCGGGTTTAATATACCAGAGTCCCTATGTTCTCTCCTGACAATACTTTTTTCAGGTTTCCGACCGTATCCATATCGAATACGATAATGGGCAGATGGTTTTCTTTGCAGAGGGTGGTCGCCGTGAGGTCCATGACCTTTAATCCACGGGTATAGATTTCGTCGTAGCTGATTTTGTCGAATTTCTTTGCGGTAGGATCTTTTTCTGGATCGGCCGTGTAAATACCGTCGACACGTGTCCCTTTCAGCATGACTTCGGCTTCTATTTCGATACCTCTTAGGGCCGAGCCTGTATCGGTCGTGAAGAATGGGTTTCCCGTCCCTCCCGATATAATGGCTACGGTTCCGTTTTGCATGGCCTCGATAGCTCTCCATTTACTATAATATTCGCCGATGGGGAACATATTGATTGCCGTGAAGACTTGGGCTTTTTGTCCGATTTTTTCCAATGCGGAGCTTAATGCCAAACTGTTAATTACAGTTGCGAGCATGCCCATTTGGTCTCCTTTTACACGGTCTACCCCTTTGGAAGTTCCGCTCAATCCGCGAAATATGTTTCCGCCGCCGATGACGATACCTATTTCTATGCCCATGTCGGCGATTTCTTTAATTTGTGTGGCATATTCGGCTATTCTTTTTTCATCGATGCCATATTGCTTTTCGCCCATGAGCGATTCACCGCTCAGTTTCAGGAGAATCCTTTTGTATTGGTTATTCATAATCAGATTCGTTCTTTTAATTAAACAGTCGCATTTATGCAAAAATAATCAATTTTTATGGTTCACGTAGCCTTTGAAGAGAAAATAATATCCGATTAGTGATTATGAGAAAAGTCGAGACCGGCAAAGTAAGTCTACCTTGTCGGTCTCGATTGTGTAGGTGATTTCCTATTTCCGATGATTTATCGGGCGATGACTTTAAATATCTTGCTTCCGACTTTTACGATATAAATATTGGCAGCAGGGATAGAAACGATATTTTCTCCCGAGGTTCCATTTATGGTTTTTACAAGTTGTCCGTTGGCAGTAAATATTTGTATGAGTGCCCTTTCCGATAGAACTATGTTGATTGAGTTTTCAGAAGCGATTACTTTTACGTTTTGAGTTGTGCTACTTTCTATTCCCGAATGTATTAACTGCACGGTAATAAGGTTAGACGTTTCGGAATATTCTTCTTCCTCATAGTCGTTGTAACGCATACCGGTCACTTCGTAGCCGTAGTTTCCATTCGTTTCGAGATCTGTGAAAGTATAAGACGTTTGAGAACCGTCCGAAATGGTTGCCGGAACGAGAGGTATTCTCGTAACCTCTCCGGCCTTGCTTTCTTGTATGATGGTGATTTCGTCGATGAAAAATCTTTTTAGTTTGTTTTCTTCGATGGAGAGTTGCATGTTTTCAGCACCGTCTTCCATTTCCCAAGTTTCTTCGGCGTATCCGTTTTCGTCGAAAGCTGTTACTTTATGTATGTTAAGGGCATCGGGTTCTCCGTCTCCGTTGCTGTCTATCATATAACCTATTCGATAAATCGACAGATAATCTCCGGCTGTTCCACGGGCTTTGATGTGGATTTTGTATTTACCGTTATTCGATGACAGGTTCATTGTGGGAGTCCATAAATAAGAGAGGCTTACGGGAAATCTTCCGTTGTCGGCTCCGAGCATACCGTTGGCTGCCAGTATGTTTTTCCCGCTCCAACCCGGAACTGCGGTGTATAAGTCCGGGTCGGTAACAGAGATCGGATCGTCCATAGTACCCTCTGTCGATTTTTCGAAAGAATCGTCGAGTATTTTCTTCTCACTGTCTTGTGTTGCGGTGTGATATTGGTACGCTTGCACGATGTATCCTTTTGCTTTGGGCAGTCTTTCCCAATTTGCCGTGAACGAGTTTTCCGATGTGCCGGTTGCGTCTAAGGCTTTGGGAGTGAGGAATTCATTTACTCTGATGATGTTCGATGCGTCTGTCGTTTTTCCTTCCACCGAAGCAGCGACGTAGTAGTAATATTCCTTTTCCGGGTCGAGGTTGGTTACAGGATAAGAATTTTCGGCCGTTGCTTGATCTTTCAGAATATACGAAGGCTCGGTACAAGAGTAAGAGATAGAGTTTATCATGAGGTCTCCAATTTTTCCGTCACCTTTTTCGATAGATATTTTTAGGCGCCCGATGTTTGCTTGTGTGTATCCGAAGCCGTCGAAAATATTGAATTCGGTTATTTGGGCAAAAAGTAAAGTTTCGATTGTTCCGGTGCTAAGAAGTATACCTGCTTTGTCGAATATTTCAATCTTGAATAAGCTTGAATTTTCTTGGGTGATATTTTCTGCATTGATGAGGTTGGCGTTAACGATATATTTCCCCACGCCGGTTCCGATAATTTGTTCGGTGCTTATGTAGTCGTCTGTCGCATCGAGGATAATTTTATTTACACCTTCGTAGACGACCATATCGGTACTGCCGTTTTCACTCACGTTTATCTCCCAGCCATTCGGGTAATTGGGCGATTGCTGGTCTATTTTCCCATCGGAATGGTTGATGTTGCCAAAGGTTTCATTTACGTTTTGAACGTTGGTCCCGTTCGTGTAGACATTGAGGAAATACTTGTCTGCTCCCGATACTTTGTCCCAGTTGGCTACGAATGAGTCTCCGGTATAGTCGCTGTAATTCTGAATGACGGGAGCATCTTGTGCCCAGACAGATAGACTGTAAAAACCGATAGTGACTAACGTCAATAGTTTTGAGTAAAGTTTTTTCATGATGGAATTTTTCGGCTCGGATTGAAAATAACAGTACAGGAAGACGAGCCTTTTTATCTTAATGGACTGTTTTAATTACTGTTACAAAGATATGGGAATAATGCTATGTATAAAGTTATTATTTATAAATATAATATTAATTTATTTTATTTTTAGAATGAAGCTCGTTCAAAGTTTATGTTTAATTAATTCATCGGGACTATTTACCGGATTGCTGCAAGTTTCGCGGGGAATCTGTTTTATTTTTGTCGGCAGTATTGCCTATATTACAGAGTTGATTTGTTATCTTTGTAAGTACGAAAATAGGATGCGGTTCGGCATAGTCAAATCGGAAATAAAATTTCCGTTTGTCTCTGCACTCACCTTTCGCTATCTTTGTCTGTTCATAATGGGTGACAATTAAATGTATATAAGACGGATAATAGGATTTTTCCTTTTTTGTAGTATCGCTTTTTCGGCTTTTGCCGAGATGCCGTATCGTACTGTGTTGAGAAAAGCCGATGATCACTTTGCCAATAAGGAGTGGCAAGAGGCTGTTACTATGTATGACGTATTGTTGGAACGCCGTCCCGGTAGGGTGAAAACGTATGTGGATGCGGTTGTCGCATCGGCCATGATGAACGATTCTTCGTCTATTATGCAATATGTGGTTCGTTCGGAAATGCAAGGACTATCTTTGGATTCGTTGTTTACCGGCATAGACGTGTTGTCGCGATCTATCGGACAGTCGGGCATTTATGAACAGGTACTTTTGTTGGTGAAAGAACAACAGCCGTGGTTTACTCGGGTGACGAATAATTATTTATTGGGGTATTATGTGTTTCGGCATGATGCTGAAAAGATACTTGCCGTTGCTGACGAATTGTTGTCGGTGATGCCCGGGCAAATTAATTATTTGAAAGCCAAAGCCGATGCTTTGTTGTTACTTGGAAACGATACTGCAGCGGTCGAGGTTCAGAAAACTATTTTGGATATAGACTCTCTTAATTTTGATGCAAACTTGTTTTTGGGAAGCTATTATGCTATAAAGGGACAGGAAAAACTGAAATCGATAGATCAACAGTATCTTGAAGATTCGAACGGTCTTTCTATCTCTGCTTCCGTATATAAAGAGGAAAAAAGGCAAGTGATCAACGGCGATATAGCTTGTGCTAAAAAATATTTTACGATTGCTGCACGGGTTCGTAGCAATAAATATCTTTTGGAACAACTTTCCATGCTGTCGGGACTTTCCGATGAGTTGCCTCAAAGCAGCGGGGTTATTCGTCCGTTCTTGAAACGTTTAAAGCAGGAATGAAACCTCTTTGAAAGCGAAGCGTTTTTTCTCTCCCGATTCCGTCGATAAAAGCAGATGACCGTCAAGTTCGACATCGGCAATAGAGGCGTGGAAAATATTGCCGTCGCTATAAAACGGATATACCCCGTCGTTTCGGTAGAGTGCCGCTATATATTCTTTGTGGATACGGTCGGAGGAGTTTGTAAATGTGTCTGTATATCGCTTTCCGAAAGCCTCTGTGAATTCGTCTAATATTTTTTCTATCTTGTAGGTGCGACCTGTTATTTGATATAATGAAACCGGGTTGGGAGCATCGCTGTAAAAATTTTTCTGATTGATGTTCAGCCCCATTCCGATAATAGCCCGTGAGAATGTACTCCCGCTCAGTACATTTTCGATGAGAATACCGGCAATTTTTTTGTCGTGCCAATAGATGTCATTCGGCCATTTGATAGAGAATCCAGTGGCGTATCGGTTCAGAACATCGACAGTTGCCAGCGATACGATTTCAGAAAGTAAGAATTGCCGATTGGCAGGGATATGTTCTGGCCTGAGTAAAAGGCTGAATGTTAAATTTTTGAAGGGCTCAGATTCCCATGAATTTCCACGTTGGCCGCGCCCAGACCGTTGTATGTCGCAGTAAACGATGGTTCCTTCCGGTAGAAGTCTGTCTTTGTCCGATTCTTGGAGATATGTATTGGTCGAGCCGATCTCCTTTAAGTGAGTTTTTTGGAATTTTATTTCTTTTGTTTCCATGCTTCGAGTAGTTCCGATAAAGGTTCGCGTTTGATTTTGGGTAGTTTTTTTAGCACTTCGCTATAAGCATGGACGATACAATCGCAAATGACTTTATCGTCGATGGAAGGCCTTAGCCAAATAGAATTCCACAATCGTTTATTCGTGTGGTAGCCCGGTTCTATTTCGGGATATCGTTCCCGTAATTCTATGGCAAGTTCGGGGTCGCATTTGAGCGAAATTCGTTTCTCTTCGGCCGACAAATCACAGAAGAGAAACATTTTACCTTCGATTTTGAAAACCAGCACCCATTCATCGAATGGGAAACATTCGGTTACCTGTGGTAGTGACAGACAGAATTCACGCAAAGATTCTACGTTCATGTTTATCGACAGTTTAATGGAGGAAGAAAGGCATCTTCTATATGTTCTATTTGAAAGTCTTCATTTTCCCCGACTAAGGTAATGATGTCGAATCGTATGTCGAAAGGTATATCGAACATACGAATATAGGCATCCGTGGCTTGGATTATATTTTTTATCTTGCGGAGTGTAACGGCTTCTTCCGGGCGTAGAAATTCGTTGTTTTTTCGTGTTTTGACTTCTACGACAACCAACGTTTTGTCACGATAGGCTACAATATCCAATTCCATTTTTCCACTCCGCCAATTTATGTCTCGGATAATGTATCCTTTGGAAATCAAATATTCTGCGGCTCGTTCCTCTCCTGTTTTTCCCAATTGGTTGTGTTGCGCCATAAGTACGAATTTGGAAAAGCGAATATACGAAGATTCGATGAAAAAAGAAATCGGAGTGAGAAAAAGTCTGATAGATACGGCGAATAATTATCTTTGGAACAGTTCCTGACAATAGATGTGAAAATAGTCTATGTCTTCGGTAAAATTGCAAATAAAATTTGCTTTTGAGTCTGGCATGCATTTTCTTTGTAAGAAATAAAATATGGAAGATTATGAAAAACAAATGGATTGTGCCGGCTATTATCATAGCAGTAGGCTTGTTTTTATTGGGGCAACGAATCGAACAAGGTATCGTTCGTTCGAAGGAGGCTGTGCGTACGGTCTCGGTAAAGGGTTTGTCGGAGCGTGAGGTTCCGGCCGATAAAGTTATCTGGCCTTTGGTATATAAGGAGTTGGGGAATGATTTGGGCACAATTTACCGTACAATCAATACCAAGAATACAATCGTGATAAATTTTCTGAAAGCTAACGGGATATCCGACGCCGAAATTTCTATTGCGGCTCCCGGAATCGTAGATATGCAGGCCGAACGGTATGGAAACCAAAGTGTCCCGTATCGCTATAATGTTACTTCGGTAATAACGGTATCTTCGAATCAAGTAGAGAAAGTACGAGAGTTGATCGTGAAACAAGCCTCCTTGTTGGAAAAGGGGGTGGCTATCGTTTCCGGGGATTATCAGTATAACACTCAGTTCTTGTTTACCAAGTTGAATGAACTAAAACCCGAGATGATTGCCGAAGCCACTCAAAATGCGAGAGTTGCCGCCGAAAAATTCGCTAAAGACTCCGATAGTAAATTGGGCAAAATATCATCGGCATATCAAGGACAATTCTCTATCGAGGATAGGGATGCCAATACTCCTTATTTGAAGCATGTGCGGGTCGTGACCTCGGTGGTATATTATTTGAAGAATTAAGAAGCTGTTTTAAATTTATTGAGAAATAATATTATCATTTCAAGCAGGTATGTTCCGGCCATATTGAACCCCTGTCTTGCATCTTGAATCCCTTGATTTTTGTCAATAGCCCGCTATTGACTGCATATCTCGGACTCCAATCTGCTTCAACATAGGTCTCAATCTGTCTCGGAATAAATTAAAAACAGCTTCTAAGAAAAAGGACAAGAGCTCCTATGTGGGGAATACTGTCAGGATTGTATGAGAAATGATAGTGTTTCCCATAAAGCTTATGAGAAGATATGGTCGATAGAGTAAAGGACGAACGGTTTATGAGAATGGCCTTGCAGGAGGCAAAAGAGGCATTCGATGCCGATGAGATACCGGTGGGAGCTGTCATCGTTTGTAAAGATAGGGTTGTGGCTCGGGCACATAATTTGACCGAATGTCTGGGCGATGTGACGGCTCATGCCGAAATGCAAGCGATTACTTCGGCTGCGGCTTCGCTCGGCGGTAAGTATTTGACCGACTGTACCCTGTATGTGACATTGGAGCCGTGTGTGATGTGTGCCGGTGCGATAGGGTGGGCTCAGCTCGCTCGGGTCGTGTTTGGAGCCGGCGATGAGAAACGAGGTTACCGGCGTTTCGCTCCTCAGGTATTGCATCCTAAAACAGAGGTAGAATGTGGCGTTTTGGCTGGGGAGTGTATCGCTTTGATGAAAGATTTTTTTGCGAAAAAACGATAGAATCAGAGTCCGAAACAACGGCGGATAAGTTTGTTGGGAATCTTCTCTACGATTTTTGCTATGAAAACAGGCAGGTAAATCCCTAATAGAATACTAATGATATAGAGACTCCAATAGGACAATTCGTTTTGTGGAATCTTGGAGTAGAGTATTCTGATGGCTATTTGCGGAAAAATTCCTAATAGAAAAATTTGAAACGTATAGTCTCGGAAGGAGGAGAATAGTCCCGATACTATCGGGGTTAAGTTCAGACACAATGAGACGGAAAAGATTATTCCGGTGAGGTTTAACAGTAAAATCGGGCAGTCGGGAATCAGATTCAGTGCGATGAAAAGAAGGAGCGAAAGTAGGAGACTCCCGGAATGACTCAAAAAACGTTGTATATCGAATTTGCAGAAAAGTATGCCTAAGCAGAAAAAAAGGAACATATATGCCACATTAGAAAGGCAAAGCAAGAATATATCGGGAGGGAAAAATAAATTGAGTACGACACTTCCGATAATTAATACCGCGATTTTGAAATTCCCCGTTATCATATATTTCAGCAAAGGATAAGATAGCATGATGATAAAGAGTGTGGCGACGAACCACATTTCGCTCAACGGGTTGGAGCCGGGATATAGAAAACTGTCGGTAAATTGTCGTAAAGACAATTCTACCGGGCGTTTCATGAATGGTGAGAATATAAACTTGACGGAGAAGGTGAAAAAGGTGAAGAACAAATAGGGGATGCCCAACCGTTTGAGTTTATCGAACACAACTTCTTTATAAGCTAAGTCTCGGCTGATTTTTGTGAAATAAAAAAGGAAACCGGAGATAAACATGAAAAGAGGCATGTGAAAACTGTATATGACACGCTCTATCGTCGCGCTCACCGGAGTTTGAGGATTCTCGAAAATACCGGTTAAGGTAACATGTCCTATTACGACCAATAACATACTCCAACCTTGGAGTATTTGCAACCATGTTATCTTTTGTCTGTTCATGGGTGGGTATATATTCTCTTTAATATAAAACAAAATTATACGCTGTTTATTGTATGGCGGAATTTTTTGTAAAGATGAATATATGTTTATGTCAAAGGGTGTTAGGAGATTATATTTCTGAAATAATTTGCAGAGAGGAAAAGATTTTGTATCTTCGCACCGATTTTAACAAGACCATATAATGTCTAACTTATTAATCAAAAAATCAATTATTTAATTAACATGAGTGAAGAACTAAAAAACAGCCCGGTAGAAAATTTTGACTGGGATGCCTTTGAAAAAGGCGAAGTGTATGGTGATAAGAGCCATGATGAATTGGTAAATACTTATGACCAGTCTTTGAATACGGTAAAAGACAAAGAAGTAATCGAAGGTACGGTAATCGCATTGAACAAACGTGAAGTGGTCGTAAACATCGGTTACAAATCGGACGGTATCATTCCGATGAGCGAATTCCGCTACAATCCCGATTTGAAAATAGGAGATAAAGTAGAGGTTTATATCGAGAATCAGGAAGATAAAAAAGGACAATTGGTTTTGTCGCACAAGAAGGCTCGTGCTACTCGCTCTTGGGACCGTGTTAACTCGGCTCTTGAAAACGACGAAATCATCAAAGGATATATCAAATGTCGCACGAAGGGCGGTATGATTGTTGATGTATTCGGTATCGAAGCATTCTTGCCCGGTTCTCAAATCGACGTTAAGCCTATCCGTGACTACGATGTATTCGTAGGTAAAACTATGGAATTCAAAGTTGTTAAAATCAATCAAGAATTCAAGAATGTGGTTGTTTCGCACAAAGCTCTTATCGAAGCCGAGCTCGAACAACAGAAGAAAGAAATTATTGCCAAACTCGAAAAAGGACAAGTACTCGAAGGAACTGTCAAGAATATCACTTCCTATGGTGTATTCATCGATTTGGGCGGCGTAGATGGATTGATTCACATCACCGACCTTTCTTGGGGACGTGTATCTCACCCCGAAGAAGTAGTTTCTCTCGATCAAAAACTCAATGTAGTTATCCTCGATTTCGATGATGAGAAAAAACGCATTGCGTTGGGCTTGAAACAATTGCAACCCCATCCATGGGATGCTTTGGATCCCGATTTGAAAGTGGGTGACAAAGTGAAAGGTAAAGTTGTCGTAATGGCTGACTACGGTGCATTCATCGAAATAGCTCCGGGTGTCGAAGGTCTTATCCACGTTTCCGAAATGTCTTGGTCGCAACACTTGCGTAGTGCACAAGACTTCATGAAAGTAGGCGATGAGGTAGAAGCCGTTATCTTGACTCTTGACCGTGAAGAACGTAAAATGTCTCTCGGTATCAAACAACTCAAACCGGATCCGTGGGAAGATATCGAAACCAAATATGCTGTCGGTTCTCGTCATCATGCCAAAGTTCGTAACTTTACAAACTTCGGTGTATTCGTTGAAATCGAAGAGGGCGTAGATGGTTTGATTCATATCTCAGACCTTTCTTGGACGAAGAAAATCAAACACCCGTCTGAATTTACTCAAATCGGAGCCGACATCGAAGTTCAAGTATTGGAAATCGATAAGGAAAATCGTCGTTTGAGCTTGGGTCACAAACAACTCGAAGAGAATCCGTGGGACGTATTCGAAGGTATCTTTACCGTTGATTCTATCCATGAAGGTACTATCATCGAAATGCTCGATAAGGGAGCTGTAATTGCTTTGCCTTATGGCGTAGAAGGATTCGCTACTCCCAAACACTTGGTAAAACAAGACGGAACTCAGGCTCAATTGGAAGAGAAACTTCCGTTCAAGGTTATAGAGTTTAACAAAGATGCTAAACGTATCATCTTGTCTCACAGCCGTATTTTCGAAGATGAAGCTAAGGCCGAGGCTAAGAAAGAAAATGCTGCTAAGAAAGCCGCTAAAAAAGCAGCTAAGGCAGACGATGCTATCGTAACTCCTCAAATGGAAAAAACTACTTTGGGCGATATCGATGCATTGGCAGCTTTGAAAGAGAAACTCGACGCAGAGAAAAAATAAGGCGCATTAAAAGCGTATTATAAAGAAAAGACCGGCAATCTTGCCGGTCTTTTTGTTTGATTATGAAAAGTGCAGGTTAAAGTGAGGAAATGCGTATCTTTGTAAATGTCAAAGGAGCTTTGAAATGGGAAAGTTTGAGGTAAATATTTTGGGGTGTGGGTCGGCTTTGCCCACCGCACGTCACTATCCGAGTACGCAGATTCTGAATATTCGCGACAATTTGTTTATGATTGATTGCGGAGAAGGGGCTCAGATACAGTTTCGTCGCATGCGATTGAAGTTTACGAGATTGGGGCATATCTTTTTGAGTCATCTTCATGGAGACCATTGTTTCGGTTTGATCGGAATGATTTCGACTTTTGCGTTAGTAGGTAGGACCGGAGAACTGGTGATTCATGCCCATCATCAGGCAGAGCAGGTGTTTCGGCCTCAACTCGATTTTTTCTGTCGGGACTTGCCTTTTACTGTTCGTTTCGAACCTGTATTGCCGAATAGAACGGAGGTGATTTATGAAGACAAATCTATTAGAGTTCGTTCCTTACCGATGATACACAGGGTTCCGTGTTCGGGTTTCCTTTTTGAAGAGAAAGTAGGAATGAGACATTTATTGGGAGATATGATGAATTTTTATAACGTTCCGGTTTACCGTAGAGCTGCGATAAAGGCGGGAGAAGATTTTGTTACTTCCGATGGTCGAATTATTCCCAACTCATATTTGACGACGCCGGCAGACCCTCCGTTACGTTATGCCTATTGTTCCGATACGGCTTATAACGAGGCTTTGTTACCGATCATAGAAGGTGTAGATTTGTTGTATCACGAGGCTACATTCGGGGACGATGCCGAAGCTCTTGCGAAGGAAACCTGTCATTCGACGGCTCGGCAAGCGGCTATTATAGCTCGTAAAGCAGGTGTAAAGCAATTATTATTGGGGCATTTCTCGGCTCGATATGAGAATGAGCGACAGTTATTAGAGCAAGCACGTGAAGAATTTGCTCCTTCTTTTTTGGCAAGAGAAGAATTGAAAATTATACTGGGGAGATAGTGATTGGGGCAAACAAAATCACCCGTAGAGTGTTTTTATAATGTCTATTTTTCTTTTGTAGAGGGGTATAGATAATATGAAAAAACACATTGAAGCATTAAAATTAAAGAAAAATGTATTAACTTTGTGCCAGATTAAAACAATGTGTTTTCAAGTTGTTTAATTTAAACGTAAAAAAGAATGAATGCAGAAGTTATTGGAACATGGGCAGGACAGGTTTGGAATGCTTTAAATGAGTCCGGAAAATTAACTGTAAAAGGGTTGAAAAAAGCAACGAAACTGAAAGAAAAAGAATTGTATGCAGCCCTTGGCTGGTTGGCTCGCGAAGGTAAAGTGAGCATGTATGAAGTAGATGCAGACATAGAGGTAGTATTGCTTTAATAAAGTGATACGTAGGTTTATAGATCGAGGCGTAGAAATTATTTTCTACGCCTCGATCGTTTAACGGTACAATAAACAAAAGAACCGGATTTGCTGTTTAAGTGAATATAAAACTAAAAAAGAAGCAGCTATGAAAGGAACTATTGTGCCGATAAAACCCGAGGTGGTCGTAAAGGTTATCGAATGCGGTCCATTGCGTATTGGTGGGCATGTAAGAATTATGTTCTCCGATGGGAGTATGGTTATTAAACGACGGGCGTTTATCTGCCGTTGTGGAAAATCGTCGAATCAGCCCTTTTGCGACGGTTCCCATGTCGAAGATTAAAGGTGTTCCAAAGAATTGAAACGGACTTCGAAAACGAGAGCCCGTTTTTTGTTAGTAGGAAGTCCGTTTATTCATTTGTACTCCATTCATTTTTCCTGTATCTTTGCATAAGATGTAAAGAAAGGTTATGTCTCGGTATATAGTTGAGGATAGCCTGCATTTTTTCGGTTAGCATAAGACATTTGTATAAATGAATAACACATACAAAATCAAGTATATATGGTAGAAATTGGAACGGTACTAACTCCTGTCGGTAAGAAAGCTTTGCTTTGCGGAAGTGGAGAATTGGGTAAAGAAGTAGCAATAGAGCTGCAACGTTATGGTGTGGAGGTGGTTGCTTTGGATAAGTATGCCAATGCCCCGGCTATGCAGGTCGCTCATCGCAGTCATGTTTTGTCTATGCTCGATGGCAAAAAGTTGAGAGAAGTGATAGAAACGGAACGTCCAGATTACATCATTCCCGAAGTAGAAGCTATTGCGACAGATACGTTGGTGGCTCTCGAAAAAGAGGGATACTCGGTTACACCTACGGCAACGGCTGCCTACCTGACTATGAACCGGGAGGGCATACGCCGTTTGGCCGCAGAGCAACTGAGATTGCCTACATCGCCTTATAAATTTGCCTCTACACGAGAAGAGTTCGAGGAGGCCGTGAAAGAAATAGGCATGCCATGTGTAGTGAAACCTATCATGAGTTCTTCGGGACACGGACAGAGTGTCGTGCGTACGGCCGATGATATCGATAAGTCGTGGCACTATGCTCAGGAAGGGGGACGAGCCGGAGCCGGTCGGGTTATTGTGGAAGGATTCGTGCAGTTTGATTATGAAATTACTCAACTTACTGTCCGTCATTCTGCTGGAACGACATTTCTAAAACCGGTAGGGCACGTACAAGTAGATGGCGATTATCGGGAGTCTTGGCAACCACAGGTTATGTCGGAAAAAGCATTGCAAAAAGCTCAGGATATAGCCCGGAAAGTTACGGATGCTTTGGGTGGATATGGTATTTTTGGAGTAGAACTTTTTATTAAAGGAGACGATGTCCTTTTCAGCGAAGTTTCTCCGCGCCCGCACGATACGGGAATGGTGACTATGATTTCGCAAGATATGTCACAATTCGCCTTGCATGCCCGTGCTGTTTTAGGATTACCCGTTCCCGGAGTTCATTTCTATGGTCCATCGGCATCTCGTGCTATCGTTGTAGAAGGAGATACGGATAAAGTTGTATTTGGTAACCTCGATGAGGTTCTCTCGGAAGAAGGAGTGCAAATGCGAATTTTTGGGAAGCCGGAAGTTGTCGGACACCGTCGATTAGGGGTGATTTTGGCGACAGCCGATACGGTGGAGGAGGCGCGAGCGAAGGCAGATCGTGCATACAAGAAATTGAAAGTAAAATTATTGCCCAGATAAATGCTAGTTTGAGAAACTGTTTTGGGCGGTTGAATAACGAACGAATTAAAATGAAGAGGCCCGGAAATTCAATTTTCCGGGCCTCTTTGTTGTCTGGAAGTTTTAAAAGCTATTCAACGATGAATTTACCCGTATGAAATTTTTCATCTATTTTATACAAAGCAAGATAGGCTCCCTTTTTTAGATAAGAGGTATCGATAGTGCATTTATCGATTTGTTTGAGTAACATTTGCCCTGTAAGGTCGAAAATGTTTAACTCGGAAGCACAGCCTTTTGCAATTCTGATAATTTCACCTTGTTTAACTACCGAGGGAATTAAGTTGCCTTTTTCGGTATCTTGGCGGGCTTCGTCAATAGCCGAAACAACATTGATTTGAGTTTGGTCTTTCAATTTTATATCGCGAGATGAAAATCCAAGTTCGATGTCGTATAGGACAATCCGAAACCGAACGGATATTGGACCTTTGTACCGGCTTTGTCGTATCCACGATATCCCATCATAATACCTTCGGTAAAATTCACTTGTTTGGTCCCATTATCGTAATAGCTGTTGTAACAGGGATTATCTTCCCATCTTTTTTCAAATGTTACAGGGAGTTTTCCCGAAGGGTTGTACTCTCCGAATAACACTTCGGCCATCGCGGTTCCGGCTTCTTGTCCGCCGTACCAACCCCAAAGAAGACCTTTCATTTTAGGTTCCCAGTCTTGCATTTCTACGTTTCCGCCGGCATTGACGACTCCGATCATCGGTTTGGAGCTCTTTTGGGCAGCTAGGACGAGGTCCTTTACATCTTGGGGCAATCCGAAGGACCGTTCTCCGGCTTCGGCTTCGCTACTTGAATTGTGACCGATGAATGCGACGATTATGTCGGCTTTGTCCAATTCGTTTTGGAACCGGTTTTCATCTCCGTCTTTGAGCCATGCCAAATCGATACAGGCTCCGCCTCCTCCCTGAAAATAATCCAGTTGAATTTTGTAGGCTTTCCCTGCTTCCATTTTCATGGTATAACGTTTTTCACGAGTGGAACCCGATTTGAATTCATCGATGACCGTTTTTCCATCGAGAATTAAACGGAAACCGTCATCTCCTTTCACGATGAAAGTATAGTTCGATGTTTCTTGGGGACGAATTTCACCGGTCCATTTGACCGAGAAATAGTTTTTCTCGACATTGGCAGCATCGGGTCCCGAGGTCCATTCAAAGTTGATACGACTGTCTATGCGGGTAGTTACAGGAGTTCCTGATAGATTCTCGTTGTTGTAAAATTCGGCTTTGAGACCATGTTCGTTCGAGCCGGCAGCTGTATACAGGACATCTTCCATGTGATCATAGAGATCCACGAGTGTGACGTTGATGCCTTTTTCATTTGCCAACTTTTTCAATCCGTCGAAGTAAGACACATAATGGAAAGGTCTTACCAGTCCGCTTCCGCCGCCGGCCGCATAAATTGTAGCGTTATTACCGATTACGGCAATGTTTTTAATCGTATTGGTGTTCAATGGCAGAATGTTCGATTCGTTTTTCAACAACACGATTCCTTCTCTCGAAATTTCCAATGCGGCTTTTGCCGTTTCGGGGTTGTCGAGGGGAATGCTCGGATCTAATTGTTCTTTGTCGAAGAATCCGAATCCGATCATCGTTTGTAAGATATGTTTGACTTTCAAATCGATTTCGCTCATATTTATTTCTCCGGTTTCGAGATAATGGCGCAGAGCTTCCTCGTTTTCGATTTCATTTCCTGCCATTTCCAAATCGAGTCCGTTTTTAACCGCCGGAACACAGTTATGAGTGGAGCCCCAGTCGGACATCACGAGTCCGTTGAATCCCCATTGTTCCCGTAGTACTTCTTTGAGCAACCAGGGATTCTCGGTTGTCCATACGCCGTTGAGCAAGTTATAACTGCTCATGACAGCACCGACTTCTGCATTCTGGACGGCCGATTTAAATGCCGGGAAATAGATTTCATGTAAGGTTCGCTCGTCAATGTTGGAACTCACATAATTACGGTCATATTCTTGGAAGTTGGCCGTGAAGTGTTTGATTACTCCCATCACTCCGTTTTCTTGTAATCCCTTGATATATCCGGTAGAAGTCGTTGCCGTCAAGAAAGGGTCTTCTCCCATATATTCGAAGTTCCGACCACAGAAAGGAGCTCTTGCGATGTTTACGGCAGGACCTAATAGAATATTTACACCACGAGCCTTGCAGTCTTGTGCCAAAGCTGCACCGAACGCGTAGGCCATATCCGGATTCCATGTGGCTGCCAGTAAAA
This sequence comes from Barnesiella sp. B2-R-119, assembly GCF_023656675.1. Taxonomy (NCBI): domain Bacteria; kingdom Pseudomonadati; phylum Bacteroidota; class Bacteroidia; order Bacteroidales; family Barnesiellaceae; genus Barnesiella; species Barnesiella sp. B2-R-119. The sequence continues at coordinate 244,480 of NZ_JAMOKL010000003.1, read as the reverse complement.
GATCGCAAGGATAAGCCGTGGAAGCTCCCCATGTACCTACGCCCTGCGGTCCGTCGGACATTTTTATAGCCGGAACATTTAATCGGGGAATAGCGCGGGTGTACATCCAATCTATACCACCGATATAGGTCAGGCGTTCTTTTACTGTCATATTTTTTAAAATATCCTCGGCTCTTTTTTCTACTTCGGGAGTAAACCACGATTGGGAGAAAGCCGGTAATGCTAATGATAGCGATAAGGCTATCAAGGGTAGTTTATATCTTCTGGATTTCATGGTTCAATGTTTATTTAACAATTAGTTTTTCTATTTTATTTTTACTTCCGTCATTAGCCGATACAATGTATGCTCCGGCATTCAGTACGATTTCTCGGTATGAAACATCAGTCGTACCTTGTTCGATCACTGTTCCCGACAGGTTATATACCGTGTAGTTTACCGGTTTGCCCTCTGTTTGAGAAATAATGATTTTCCCTTGATCCGCAATGATGGAAAGTGTTTTGTCCTGGGCGGCGTTGATGCCGGCTCCGTTAAATTCTTTACCGAAGATTTGGAATTTAAGGAGTTGAATGTCTTTTGCTCCATTATTAGCTTCTACGTCGAGCATGACTTTGGTGAATCCCGTGGACGAGTTTACGTTATATTTCAAAGTAGAATACCGGGTGGGGAAGTATGTGTCTGTCTGACGGTCGAGTTCTACCCAGCCCAATTCTTCGTTATAAGCATTTAAAATCCATTTGCGAGGATCCCGGTCGGGATAATCATGAGCGTTTGTAAGGGCATAAGATTCGATCGTATAGGGCTTTTCCAAATCTATTTCTACATAAAAACTCGTTGCTTCATGTGCATAATATTTGGTGTTCATGTTCCGGTCGAACAGATTGTAAAATTCTTCGGAGAAATTATCACCCGATTCTCCGATAGGATATGCCGATACATTGGAGTGAACATCGATATTTTCAGTCAGGTCAGTCGGAAAATTTTTGTCTCCCGAAGCGACATAGGGCAGACCGAACAATTGCCATTCTGCAATTTCGAGATTTTCGTGGGTTGCCGCTAATTTGTAATATTGTGCGGCGTCTGCTGCTGCGGTTCCCGGATATCGGGTTATTTCATATAGGTGGGCTCCGTCGAGATCGGTTACTTTATCGTAAGAAATTTCTTTCCATGTAGAGCCATTGGCCGAAGCATATAATTTCCAAGTGTCAACGTCGATTTCACTGTCGATACCTGCTGAGAGTAAAAATCCCGTCAAGAGTACCGGTTGCTGGCATTTGGCTACGATTTCTACATTCGATGTCTCGGGAACATAATAAGTGTATTCATCATTATCGGTCAACAAGCTCAGCGTAGAATTTTCTTGTGTAGAAGAAATTTCGGCCTCGTCGGTAAAATCATACGAGTAAGCGATTTTCTCGACTTCTGGTTTATCTATTTCTTCGGTCGTTGTACATATCTCGAATTTATCGATATTGGGGCCATTGTCCTCGTGTAGTCCGAAAGTCAGGGTGTTTGTTCCCTTATCGAGATATATCAAGGTAGATACCATTGAGGTAGGGGCATTGTCCCAGTTGGGGGAGTCTTTCGTACGAATGATACTCTTTTGATAGTGGTTGACCTTGATGGTGAGAGCTCGGCTCGACCCCATCGAATAGACTTTCAATTCGTAAGTCCCGGCTTCGGGTATCTCGACGTTGTTGAACCGTAAATAGGAGTTAGCGGCTAAGTCGAAGTCTCCGATATATTTGCCTCCCGATAGACCGGCAACGGAAGAACCGTCGGTAGGTTTTACTTTCAGGTTTCCGAATAATTGAGCGGTTTCGGCTTCGAGAACGATAGGAAACTCTCCCGGTTTCGGAAGCTCTACGTCGGTTGTAATGATTTCGAATTTATCCATATTAGGGCCACCGCTTCCCATAGGAGTAATTTTTATCGTATTTTTCCCTTTATCCATGTAGATATAGGTACTCATTTTGTTTGTGGGAGGTACGTCCCAACCCGGTGTCGTATTGGAGACCGTCGATATGTATTCGGAATAGTTATTGACTTTAACGGCAATAGACCTATTCTGCATACTCATGTAATAAGTCTTGAATTCATAAGTCCCGGCTTCGGGCACTTCAATATCGTTAAAAACTATGGAGCTACCGGGGTCGTTATCACCTACATATTTACCGCCCGAGATTCCTTCTACGGTACTACCGTCGACAGGTTTTACTTTTGCAGGCAGTGTGATTATTCCCTTTTCTGCTTCGAGCGTTACAAGCACGTCTTGGGCTTGTAGCCACGGAGCTGTCATTAAAGCAGCTCCTAACGACATTAGTCGCCAGATGGAATATCTGTTTTTCATGATAAAAAAGTTTTAGTAAAGAGAGAGTGCATCGACCGATGCACTCTCTTCATTTTTTAAAGATTTATTGTTACACCTTTTTTCAACGAACCGGAACCTTTATATACTTTCCCGTTCATCATTAATTCTACATTCAGAGCTTTGATTTCTTTCTCTATTTTACGTTTACCCTCTTTGGAAGCGAGAGAGACTTTTACTTGATTGTTTTTCTTCTCGGCAGAGAATGTCATCAAGCTATAATCTCCGCATTGGAAATTCCAGCCGTCTCCGGCATCCCAATAGAGTTGACCGTGAGCTTTTCCGTTCTCATCGAGGCATACAAAAAGAGTAAGAGGTTCGAACGAATTTTCGGTGGTGCTTTGTATAACCTTTCCGACCGGAACGATGCTTCCGCCTTTGATTTTCAATTTGGCTTGGTACTTATCGCTGTATTCTCCATCGATCAGTGTCATATTTTCCCAAATTCCGTAAGGCAATACGGGATTCTCGGCGAAAGCGGGAATAACAAGGACATTGTCTCCCAATAGGAAAGCCTGTTGCTCGCTGCGCAATCTCAGGTCTTTGGGGTCGGCGAAAAATACAGGTTCCATAACCGGAACACCTGTCTTGTGAGCTTCGTAGAACAACGTGTAGAAATAGGGAAGCAATCGGTAACGACGTTCGAGGGCAATACGAGAGGTGTTTTCTATGGCCTCGCCGAAAGCCCACGGTTCTTTGTCGTTGGTTCCTGCACAAGCATGACCTCTGGCAAAAGGTAAAAATACTCCGAATCCCAACCAATGAGCCCATAAATCGGCATCCGTATTATTTAAGAATCCTCCGATATCGGGACCGTTGAATGCTTGACCTGAAAGGCCTAATGTAATAGACATAGGTACGGAAAGTTTCAAGTGATCCCAACCGGCCCAGTTGTCACCTGTCCAAGTTGCTGCATATCGTTGATAACCCAGTAAGCCGGCACGCGTAAGAAGGAAGGGGCGTTTTTCGGGGTTGACTTTCATAATCCCTTCATACGAGGCTTCGACCATAAGACGACCGTAGGCGTTGTGGTAGAGCAGGTGAGGGCCGGCGGGTAAATTGCCGCCTCCTCGGTGAGGAGTATCGTAAGGCATGGTTCCAATACGGTTTTCTTCGGGAATATCGTCGTCGGTAACGGCCGGCTCATTCATGTCGTTCCATACGCCGTCGATTCCCAATGCCAAGAAATCTTTATACAAATTGGACCACCATTCACGGGCTTTGGGCATGGTAAAGTCGGGGAATGCGCAATATCCCGGCCATACTTTACCTTCGTAAATTTCACCGTTGGGGCGTTTTACCCACACATCGTTTTCTGTTCCCGATTGGTAAACGTGGTAGTTTTTGTCCACTTTGGCTCCGGGATCGATCATATATACGGCTTTGAATCCTTTTTGATGAAGTTCCTCATTCAAGGCTTTGGGGTCGGGGAAATTAGTTTCGTTGAATGTGAAAATACGGTAGCCGTCCATGTAATCGATGTCCATCCAGATAGCGTCGCAAGGGATATTTCTGCTACGGAAATTGTCTGCGATTTCCCGTACTTTCTGCTCGCTACCGTAGGAGAAACGACATTGATGGTAGCCCAGAGTCCAACGGGCAGGCATCGTGATGGTCCCGGTCAATTCGGCAAGGCCTTTGAGGACATCTTTGGGTGATTCCCTGTCGATGATGTAAATGCGGAATAGAGCTCCTTCTGTGTTAAATTCGATTTTGTCGGAATTGGTATGTAGTTCCGATTTCCAGCTACTATCGAACAAAATACCGAAAGCGCTACCGTCTCTTCTCACACCCAATACCCACGGATGTGATTGATACAGTCGTTTACCGCCATCGACGCCGTAGGCTCCTGTATCGGTGTTCCAGAGTTTTATGTATTGGCCGTTTCTCAATAGAGGCCCGGTAACTTCGCCACCGCCATACAGACTTATTTCACCGGTCAGGCTCAATGAGGCATTGGCTTTTCCGTCCACGACGGTGAATTGTGGATATAATTCCCAATCGGAGGGTACAGACCCTTTTGCCGTGGGTTCTTCTTTAAGAATTAAAGAGGGGGTTTTCGTTTGGTCGAATCCTTGCGGAACGAATTCTACTATCCCGTCTCCCACGAGAGAAGATTTGGCGATAGCTACGTTTTCGGCATGTGCATTGAGGATTCCGACCGAGCATAAAGCGACTATAATTCCGTTTAATTTCATGGATAAAAATTTTAATTATTAGTTAACTGCTAATTTTGCGAATAATTCAACCATAGCTCCTTGTGCAAGAATATCTCCCGGGTTGTCCGTTATGTCGTTCCCGCTGAATTGTTTGAAGAAAAGTCCGGTCTCGGCATCCCGGGTGTATTTCCATGCGTGGTCGACCGATTTGCGTATGGCGATCATATAAGTCCCATTGCTCTCGACTTTGTTCAGTTCGAGGAATCCGCGGACCATGATCGCATTGAACCAGCGACTTCCGTCTTTAAGAATGCGGAATTGCTCTCCCGACGAGTTGGATATGAAGTTTTCGAAGAAATAATTATAGCAAGCCTCTGCTAGCAATTTGGCATCGGTGAGATATTGTTCCTCGCCTGTCGCATTGTAGAGCAACACAGCTGCTTGCATCATTTGTCCCGAGTTGTAGGAGAACTTGCTGGTTTCGATTTTACCGCTCGTTTTGATGCAATCCCAGTAGAGGTAGTCGGAGGGGTCTTGTAATTTCGATTTTGTCCATTTGTAAATATCTTTACCGTTCTCCAAGTACGCTGCATCGTTGGTGATTTGATAGAGTTTCAAAGCGAGAACCACAGCCGGAGCGTTGGAACAAGTGTTTTTGGAGTCTTTGGCATTTTCGTCCCAATAAACTCCGCCTCCGAGTTCATCGTCTTTCCCGGAGAGTACGAAATTCCATACGCTTTTTGCATAGTCGAGATACCAGCTATCTTTGGTTTTGCTGTAAAGATCCGCTAAATCTATACCCACCCAAATAGCATCGTCGTATAGACGTTGATCGTGAGGGTTGACAAAACAGCCGAAACACATGGGTTCTTTTGTCGTATTGTAGTATTTGAGCAGTGTCTCTTTCAACCGGCTTTCGTAGGTCATTCGGAAATCTACGTTATCGGTATTTTGTACGATAGCGTTGAAAGCTGAGACGACGCTGCCCAATCCCCATAAGTAAGCATGACTGTCATAGTCGGGGCTGGAAGGTTCTTGAGGAGTTCCCAATGTATTGGGATATGAGCCGAACATCATTCGCACTTTGTCGCTCCAATAATATTTGAAAATATTGGCAAAAGTCGTTTCGGCTCGCGACATGTACTCCTTATTGATACTTCCCGGATCAGTGGGTTTCACGGGTTTGATGGGAGCATCTTCGCTTTTACAGCAGGTCAGTAGTCCTACAAGGAAAGCGAGTGCTAATAAATTTTTTTTCATGATGAGTTGTGTGATGTTTTAACGAATTTGACGAGATTCATTGGTCGACGCTACTATTCGGAATTTTCCGAATAGTAGCGCGATCATGATTACTGCTTTTCAAATTTGATTTCCATTTTTTCCGTATCGAGCGTGATCTTGTAAAGACCTGCTTGCTCGGCGGTTATTTTCCACTTGTAGTCGGGCTGTTCTCCCGGGGTCACTTGTACATCGGTACTTTCGATAGACCCGTTTTCGACAAGTGGCTTGAACGTGGTTCCGTCGAACTTCCTTTGGGCGAGGATTTTTAATTCTCCCTCTTGCAAAGCCCCCTGGTAAGTAAAGATGTTAGGATTCAAGTTATCGGGAGTCATGGCGATAATCTTTTCTATATCCCAACCGGCAGCAGTCGCATTACCTACAAGATATAAGTTTTCATATAGAAGTTTCTTGTATGAGATAGTCATATCTTTAAGCGATAGGTAGATGTAATACAATCCAGCCTCGTTTATCTGGAAGAGGTCGTCTGCTTCCGTTTCGCTCGTACGTTTTACGACAGAGCTGTTGTCCGCTCCTTTGTTGTAAGAAGGCAAGGCTTGCCCCAGCGTGGTGATGAATTTGAATCCGCCTTGTTTCAACTGGCCTCTCCAATTATACAGACGACCGTTAGATAGTTCGGTTATTTTCTCAGCGGCATTCAGATCCGTACCGCCGGTCGTAGCCGTACCCGTAATATAGAGCGGTTGCGATGTAGGCTTATAAGTGGTTATTTGCACTTTCGTGGTCGCTATTTCGGGATATTTGAATTTGGGACCTTCCACTTTGGCGGCTACCCGAGCCTCCACATAGACTGCTTCTCCGGCTGTCTTTCCCCATTTTTCTACAATAAGGTCGTACAGTTCGGCCGATGAGTAGCTGATCGATTCATTGGGTCCGAATGTGCGGACATCGGTTGCCGACTGAAAGTTGTTGTCTGCTATATCTATTTGAAACAGATAGGAGAAAGTGTAGTCTGCCCCTAAACTGGTCGCTTCGTTCCAAGAGAACGAAATAATCTTGTCGTCTGTCGCATCCGGAGTAAGAGTCGCCGACTGGGCGGAGGCTGTCAATTTCAATTGATTCCGCTCTATGACTTTATCGTCGTCATCGTCGCAGCCGACAAAAGCCAGTACGAACAGAAGTGAGAATAATATATGATATATCGTTTTCATACATTTATACTTTTAGATTTCAAAATTGAATTTACCATTTGGGTAATTGTCTGAGGTTGGGGTTCTTGTCCAATTGATTTTGATGAATGGGGAACCAATAGTTCTTTTCGCTGAAAGCGCGTGTGATTTCGACGCGACGTTTGAAGTAGGCATTCTCGTTGTTCTTGTCGCAGCTTTTTTCTGTCCCGAACTTGTTCATGCCGTAGAAGTCACCGCGCAGAATATCGATTTGTTTCCAACGGCGGATATCATCGAAACGGATCGCATATTCGCAGTTGAACTCAACCCGACGTTCGCGACGAATCGCTTCACGCATAGCGGTCTGATCGGCCGGTGCGGGGATTTTGTCTAATCCGTTGCTGTCTTTCCCTGTTCCATATTGGGGGATACCTGCGCGCTCTCTTACGAGGTTCACGTATTTCAGTATCTCGTCGGTTTGCTCGGGAGCCCATTCGTTGAGAGCTTCGGCATAGTTCAGATAGGCTTCTGCCAACCGGCAGATAATACCGGGACGATAGGGAATGGAGTAGTTGAGGATATTCGTTTCGGGGTGTACGCGTTTTCTCAACAGATAACCTGTTTGCGGAGCATCCCATAAAGAACCGGACGCGGGCCGGCCGTCTTCTCCTTCGTAATAGAAATCCACATAACGGCTCGATTGACGATACCAAGCACCGTTGTAAAGCACCGATACATAGAAACGAGGCTCGCGATTGACATACATGTTGAATGTTCCGGCCGGAGCGATTGTATTTTCGGTGTTGGATTCTTTGGCATCTTTGTCTCCTTCGATCCATTTGGTCTTTCTGACATCGGGCTGGGTAGAGAATCCGCTTTCATTGTATCCCGAGGCTTTGTTGATGATAGGCTCGCCGTTGGGCTCATACCCTGTGATAGCGGGCAGACCGTTGCTCATGAAGAACGCATCGACCAATTCCTGAGTAACTCCCAAACCGCCTTGTCCACGGGATCCGCGGGGAACCGAGTGTTGAGAGTAAAGGTCGTAACTTACATCGGGACGGGCGAACAGAATTTCCTTGTTACCTTGATTGAATTCTTTGTAACACATATTGGAATAGGACATGAAGGGGTCGATCGAACCATCTCCGTTATACTCTTTGTACAAGGCATAACCGTTGCCTTCGGCCTCGGTCAAAAGATCTTTGCAAGCGTTTACCGCACGTTCCCATTTCTTGGGGTCGTAGGTAGAGTTGAAGATTGCTTCACCTTTATTGTTCGTATAAGCGGCATAATCGGGGTCATCGTTCCCGTTTACCAACGGACTTGCAGCAAAAAGAAGCATACGGGCACGGATAGCCAACGCCATCACCGAGGTTGCTCGTCCGTATTTACGTTCTTCGGTATAAGAGGGTGGTAACAGTTCCGATACGGCTTTGAACTCTTTATCGAGCCAATCGATTATTTGGTCGTAAGGTGTTTGTCCTATCAATATCTTGTCGATGGGGTCGTTCATGTCGACCAGTGAGGTTTGGAACGGTATGGCTCCGTAGGTATTCACCAACAGATAATAGTAGTAGGCAATCAAGAAACGTGCCTCGGCCTTCATGTTGTCCACATCGGCTTGATAGACCTCTTGCTCGGGCAGAGCCTTGACGTTGTCTAAGAAAATGTAAGCCTCGCGTATTCTCACCGGAAAGTCGCTCCAAAAATTCCCCTTCCACTCGCTTTGGGGAGTCCAGTTACCTAAGATTTTGTCGATACAATCCCAGTCGGAGAATGCCCGCCAGTCTTGCGAAGGCGAGAAATCATCGGCATAGGCATCGTAATTACGCATCATGGGCGTGTAGGGGTCGGGGATTCCGTCATAGATACCGGCCAACCATTCCTCGGTACGGTTCTTACTGTTGAATACCATATCCAATGTTAAAATATCGTCGGGAGCATTGTCCAGATAATCGGTACAGGAAGTGACCGAAAACAGACCGATGATAGCTAATGTATATCTAACGATTGTATGTTTCATAATTTTTATATTAATAGGTTTAGAATCTTACTTGTAGTCCGATAGAATAAGTGGCCATGATGGGGTATTTCAAACCGTTGCTGGTATTCAGTTCGGGGTCCCACAGGTCGAACTTGGAGAACTGCAAAAGATTTGTTCCGCGAACGAATATACGGGCATACTCCATTGCAGCTTTTTTGATAAGATTTTTTGAGAATGAATATCCCAATTCTACATTTTTCAACCGCAACATACTCATATCTTTCAACCACCAATCCGATACTTGGGCGTTGTTGGCGTTGTAGCCCATGTGGAGTCTCGGATAGAATACGTCTTGACTGGGGTTGTCGACTGTCCATGCATCCGAGGCATTGGTAAATATGTTACCTTCGGCACCGATAGTAGAACCGGGTAAGAAGTTCTTTTGGTTTTCTCCGATGATACGATAGGTGCGGCCGTTTCCTTGAAAGAAAGCCCCGAAATCGATATTTTTATAGCTCAGGTTAATACCGAAACCATATACGAGTTCGGGATTGACCGTACCTCCGATGGCGGTTTTATCGGTTTCTGTGATTTCTCCGTCACCGTTGAAATCCACGTATTTTATATCTCCGGGATAAACTCTATCCGAGAATTTTGGAACCGGTAGTCCCGGTTTCAGCTTACCGGTCGTTACGTCTTCGAAATCGGCTTCGGTATATAAGCCGTCGTTAACCAAACCGAATATCTGGCCTACCGGTTTGCCGGTACTCGAACGGTAAGTGCCGAGTACACCTAAATCTTCGTCTTGTTCTATGATTTTGTTCTTGGCGTAGGTAACACTTGCCCGAGCCGAAATAAACCAGTCTTTGTTGATTTGTTTGTTCAAATCCAATGAAATATCGAAACCTTTGTTTGTCACGATACCGTAGTTCGCCCACGGAGCGGAGGGGAAGCCGGCCGATGACGGAATGTTCTTTCGTTGCATGAAGATGTCTTCTCTTCTTTCATGGAAGAAGTCTACTTGCAATTCGGCCATTTTGAACAAACCCAATTCGATTCCGACGTTGGCTTTTTTCACGGTTTCCCAAGTCAGGGACTCAACACCGGGATCACCTTCGCGCAAACCGCCTTTATCGTAGAATGCATTGGAATTACCCCACTTGTATCCGTCGGTCGTGCCGATAGTAGTGATATAGGCAAAACGTTTTTGAGAACCGTCGTCGTTATAAAAGCGGTCGTTCCCGGCCAAACCGTAAGAAGCTCTCAGTTTTAATTTATTGATGTAGTTTTGTACCGGACGCATGAATTCTTCCTCCGAAACAATCCAGCCCGCAGCGATAGACGGGAAGAAACCGAAACGGTTGCCTTTTGCAAAGTTCTCGGAACCGTTATAACCGAAGTTGAACTCTGCGATATAGCGGTCGGCGTATGTATATGCCGCACGGCCGGCGAAACCTTGTGTACGATAGGGCACTTGGTCACCGTCGTCGTAGTTGCGTTGGTTGTACAACAACAATGCGCTTACCGAGTGATTTCCGAATCGTTGGTCGTAGGTGATATTTCCTTCTAAGTAGGTGTTATAATTGCCATAGTCTTCCCATCTTTCGTAGCCCAAGAATTCGTCTCCTTCGCTCAGAACCGTCAGTATTAACTCTCCGGTCACCGGGTCGCGTTGCGTGGCCGGCGAATAGTAACGGGGAGCTTTGCCCCGGTTTACTCCGTTTCGTGAATAGTAGTCGTAAGAGAATATACCTTTTATTTTCAAACCGGGTAAGATACATTTTAAGTCTTGTTCCACGGCGAACAAGGTTTCCAGTTTACTTTCTGCCTCACGTTTGAAACCCGATTGTGTCAGTTTGGCCCACGGGTTTTCATTTTCACGAGGTTTGGGAAGGGCCCCGTTTTCATAAATCAGCGGAACCATGTACGGCGTAGCTTTGAATGCAGCGCCGAAAATATCGTCGATACCGTCTTTCGGTGCGTTTCTCTGTTGAAGGTATCCGCCGATGTTGAATGTCAATAATGTAGAGGAGGTGACGTTCATGTCTACGTTGGTACGCAAGTTGAATCGATTCACCGAGATATTGGAGTTCCAGTTTTGAGTTTTGTCGCTCTCGGTAATACCTGCTTCGTTATAGTATGCGCCGACGAAAGAGTAACGCAATTTCTCGTTACCTCCTGAAAGGTCGAACGAGGCCCTCGTGTTGTGAGCGACGTCTTTTGTAATTGCATCTATCCAATCTATATCGGGATATAGTTCGGTATCGTATCCGCTGCGGTATTTATCTATTAGTTCCGGCGAATAAAGTTCTGTCCCCGTCTCTTGGATATTGATATTGTTCAAGAGCGTAAGGTAATCTGCCGCATTGAGGAACGAGGGTAATTTGGCCGGACGAGTGATAGAGTGTTCTACCGATACGTTGATGTTCGTCTTACCGGAATGTCCTCGTTTGGTTGTAATAAGGATTACACCATTCGCACCACGTACACCGTACACGGCACTTGCCGAAGCATCTTTCAGTACCGAGAACGATTCTATTTCCGAAATATCGAGGTTGTTCAAGGAGCGTTCTACACCATCGACAAGTACGAGCGGGGAGTTGCTGCCCTTGAAAGAGCTCATACCGCGAATCCAGAATTCGGAGTTGTCATAACCCGGTTCACCGGAACGTTGAACGGCGATGATACCCCCGATGTTACCAGCGAGGTCGTTGCTCAACGAACGAGTCGTCCCTACTTGTAATTGTTGAGGTTTCACACTGGTGATAGCTGCGACTACCGATGCTTTCTTCTGTACTCCGTATCCAACGACTACGACGTCTTCGAGTTGGGTCGCTGCGTCTTGTAACACCACATTGATAATTTTCCGGCTATTCACGGCTTCTTCACGAGAAGCGAACCCGATGTATTTGAATTGTAGTATGGCACTTTTATCGGGCACTTTTATGTCATAGATACCATCTACATTGGTGATAGTCACGATAGAGGGATTGTCCTTTACCGAGACGGTTACACCGATAAGCGGCTCGCCGTTGACATCTGTAACGTTTCCTCGTATGGAAATCTTTTTTTCATCAGAGGATACGTTTTTGTTATATAAGATGATTTGAGACTGTTTAATTTCAAATTTAATACCCGAATTTCCAAGCATTTGGGATATTGCTTGTTGAATAGGTGTCTTTTGGGCGTTCAGCGATACTTTTTGATCGACATTCAATTTTAAGGCATCGTAAAAGAACGTGTATTTACTTACACTTTCTATTTTTTTGATAGCCTCGGATAATGGAATGTTTTGAAAAGAAATTGTTATGGTTTCTCCCGGTGCTTGAGCAAACAAGTTCAAGGAGAATAAAATGGCTAGAAATACAGCCAATTTTTTCTTTAGATTCATATCATGGGTATATTAAAGTTAACTTAATAAGTTCTCTTTCTTTTTTTTGTTTTTGGGTTTAAGAATAAAAATTTTTAATCATTCATTCTACATAGGTGGTTTGTCTTTAATGTATAGTCATAGGCAATAATGTGTTAAAGGGTTATCATTAATGTGTTGTCTTCTGTAAAGTAGTAGTTTATCGAAGATATGTTCGACATGATACGAATGATATCTTCGAGACTTTGGTCATGGAGGGTAAACGTGTAAGATTGATCGTCGGGCAAAGCCGGGTCGATGATGATGTTCACGTTATACCATTTGGAAAGATATTTGCAAACTTCATGAAGATTTTTGTTTTCCAGTTTGACTTTTTCGTTAGTCCACATTTTTGCAAATTCTACGTCTCCTTTTTCAACCCGAATTGTTTTGTCTTTTTTATCGAGAGAGCCTTCTTCCCCCGGTTTCAGATAACAGTTCGAGCTATCGTCGCCCAATACATGCATCGATACCGAACCTTCGTATAGGCTCACTACCGATTTTTCGTCAGTATGGTAGGCGCTTACGTTGAATTGTGTACCATGTACTTTTACCGCTATGTCGCTGGTCTTGACAATGAACGGCCTTTCATCGTGCTGAACTTTAAAAAAAGCCTCGCCTTTCAATTCGACTTCTCGCATGTCGGCATGAAGATTTTTGTATTCCAGCTTCGAATGTGAATTTAACCATACTTCACTACCATCGGGAAGTATGAATTTCGATTTTCCTGTAATTGTCGAATAAGTTTGGACAATTGTCTCTCTGTTCAAAGATTTGTTGCTGGAAAAGAAATAATACCCTATCCCCGAAACGATTAATAATAAACTGATAGCTGCGGCAATGCGGTTTAGTTTCTTGCCGAAATGTAACCGGGGAACAATCTTTTTTACCTTTATAGGTTCTTTCTGTATAGTGTCTTTGTGAATATAGGCTTGGAATTTTTTCCAATAATAATCTACATCGGGATTGTAGTTGGCAGATTTTGCTTGGATGCTATCCCAAAGGGTTTTCAGTTCATCGAAAAGAAGTTTGTTTTTGTTATCGGCCGCTAGCCAGTTTTGTAGCTGCGATTGCTCTTCTTCTGATAGGGAGATTCCTTCGAATTTAGCGATGATTATATCCCACGGAAGATTATTATTCATGTTTGATGGAATTTTAAGATTTCAATTACTTAGACACAAAAATCGGGCTTGACCCTTATATGTGTAGATAATAAAAAAGAAAAAATGTCTGATTGGTATAGATATCCATTTTATAATTACTTTGTAATCAATAAGTAGAAATCTTTCGAGGCTTTTATATTTTTTTATTTTTGCTGTGAATATTATTTTTTTTATCTTGAATAATATTATTTTCTTTGCATAGTTTTCCTGTAATAAATAATGGTAGCGAATATCACTAATGACATATCATTGCTTAGGCAGATTCGTGAAGGAAATGAGGATGCATTCAAATCTTTATTTGAAACATATTTTACTCCTTTGTGCCGTTTCATATATCTCCATTTGGACGATAAGAATGTGGCAGAAGAGTTGGCGATGGATATTTTTATTTATTTATGGGAAAACAGAGAGACATTTCAGATACAGCTTTCACTGAAAGCCTATTTGTTCCAAGCAGCGAAAAATAAGTGTTTGAATGAATTGAGAAAAAAGAAAGAGACGGTAGGTCTCGACGGAGTGGAAGTCTCTACGATCAATACCAGTGTGTCTACTCTTGAAACCGAGGAATTATATCGTTTGATTCAGGAGGCTGTTTTTTCTTTACCGGACAAATGTCGGAACATTTTTTTGCTTAGCCGAAGTGAGAATCTTACGAATCAGGAAATAGCTCGGAGGTTGAATATTTCGGTAAAAACCGTTGAGGGTCAGATAACCACGGCCTTGAAAAAAATCAAAAAATTTTTAGGCGATCAGTACAGCTATTTGTGGTAGTAAAATTTTTTTTCATTTGGTATAAGGGTGTATGATGTTTTTTGTGTCATAGATATGTAAAACCCTTGGAATGTTACCAACATGAAAAACTCGTGTAAGTACAGATATTGTTCAGACAACGGTTGTTTCTCTATCCTTTTCGACTGTGAAGTATCCTTGTTGGAGTCTTTGGTTTAGGAAAGATTCTAAGTGGTTCTTATGCTTAATTGTATTTGCGAAGGAATGAAAAAAATTAAGATTTTACTACTCTCTTTGTTGCCTGCTGTCGGCTTGTGCGCTCAAAATCCGCTTTTAGTGTTGGAAGCAGAGGATGCGGTTCTCACACCTCCGGTAAAGGTCAAATATGTGAATGGATATTCGGGAGATGCCTATGTAGGGGACAACGACAGTGGGTCCGAGATTTTGTTTAGGAATGTCTATGTCGATAAGGAAGGCACTTATGAGTTCCGTACCTATTACACGAGTATGTTCATTCGTTCCATAGCCGTTCAAACGGGATTTTATGCACCGGTGGTGATAGGTATGACGGAGACGACAGAAGATTGGAACCGCCCTCCGGTCGGTATGATGCTTTCGTATATTTATCTCGATAAGGGCGATAATACGATAAAAATCACACCTTACAATGGCGGTGGCCCTAATATAGATAAATTTGAAATCTGGGAGACCGAGGTTAAAATGCCGAAGCCCGAAAAGATGAAGGCAGCTTATGCTTATGACCTTACCGACAATGCTGTAATCACGATTAACGGAAAAGATATTTCCGGGTCTGCTCTGAATGATAACGATGAATACACGGCTTATGATTTACAGGGTTCTTCGGATTACATATATATTACCTGTACAGACCTTTGTTTGATTACAGGTTATCTATTTTCCGAGGGAGAAGTTACATCTCAAAATGTCGATTCATGGAGCCTTGAATATTCGGTTGACGGGAGAAATTACTCGCAATTGACTTCCGGGGCCTCTACCCGTTATAGTGCGGCTACCTTGTTTACGATAAACCGTCAACCTCATGCAGATGCAGGCAAGGCAGCCCGATATTATCGTATCGATACGAAAGGGCGGAATGTCGGGGAAATACAATTGTTCGGGATACCTTATTATGAATCGGCCGATCATAAAAATTTTCCGGCAGATATTACCGAAAATGTCGATGTCTTTTCCAATGTGATAGGTTCTCCGCTCGGAGCCTTTACGATTGCCGATGAAAGATATTTTAATCTTTTCGACCGGGATATGGAACGGAAGTATTATAGTGACGAAAGCCCGGTATTCAATGTCGAGGTAGAACTAGATAAACCGTATCGATTGGACTATTATACGTTGACTTCGTGTCAGGATTATCCCGAGAGAGACCCTAAGAGTTGGGTTGTCGAAGGCTTTGACAAAGACTGGGAAGCCGTAAGCGAAGTCAATGGATTTGTATTCCCTTGCCGGTATGCAACTATGAAATTTGCAGTAAATGGTACTAAATTATATAAAGGCTATCGTTTGAGGACGATCGAAAATAACGGAGCCGATTCTTTTCAGCTTTTGAAATGGCAACTGTTCGGCAGTGACAAACCGTCTTCTGTTACAAAACCGGTAGCCGAAGGAATCGATGTCGCTACGCAGAATCGCGAAATTGTAATTACTATGGATTCCGATGGATTTTGTAAAGTAGTGAACTTGTCCGGCCAAATTGTGTACGAGAGTGAAATAGCAGGTCGTGTGAATAGAATACCTGTTCCGCCCGGTGCTTATCTGGTGGGGGTAATTGTACAGCAAGAACGAGTCGTGCAAAAAGTAATCGTGAAGTAGCTTTATTGTAGAAACAGGAAGTAAATATTGACAATGAAAAATAAATGTATATATGGTCTTTTGGTCGGCGCGATGATGGCAGGAGCCTGCCCGGTATGGGGTGAGACTGTCGTCGGAGAAACCGTCTCTCCCTCCGATTCTATAAAACTTGTTGTCGTGAGCGATAACGATGCTTTGTATTATAAGGTTGTGAAAGGGGTTACCTCTATTGTGGAAAAATCGGCTTTGGGAATTACCACTTCGGTAGGCGATTTTTCAACGGGATTGAGCGAACCCTCTTTTACCGAACGTTTGGTGGACGATTCGTATAGCTTACCGTCGGGAAAGCGCAGTCGATATGATAATACATATAAAGAGGCGACAGTTTCATGTAATAAAGACGGACATACCGTACAATTTATTTTTCGGGTGTATGACGATGGCGTGGCTTACCGCTATGCGATTCTCGGTAGCGGAGACATTTCGGTTTATGCCGAAAATAGCGAATGTTTGCCGGTAAGACAGGAAAAAGTTTATTCACAGCAATATACCAAAAATAATCAGGCTCTTTATGAAGAGAACGATACAGAATTTATGGCATGTGAACTATATACCCCGTTGCCATTGCTGGTTCATACGGGAAGCGATTATCTGTTGTTGACCGAAGCGATGGTCAATGGGAATTATTGTGGAAGCTCGTTGTTTGTGAATGAAGAGACGAAAGCCTACGGTTACCGGCTGGTTGGGAATGTCGCTGCTACCCTTCCCTTGTATACGCCGTGGAGAGTTCTCATGGTGGGTTCCTTAGAATCGATAGCAGAGTCGGTTATATTGGAAAATTTGAACGATAAAACGGCCTTGACTAATCTGTCGTGGGTAAAACCCGGACGTGCTGTATGGAATTTCGGCGGAGAAGACTTCCACTCCGATTATCTTAGCATGAGTAACATTAAGAAATATATAGATTGGGCTAAACAGCAAGGTTGGGAATATTTCACATTGGACAAATGCTGGGAGCAGAACGGTGTTTCGTTGAAAGAGGTAGTGGATTATGCATCCTCCAAATCGGTGGGAGTGTTCGTATGGGTGAATCAAAACTCGCTTCCTTCCGATGAGTCGGCGATGGCTTCTATGGTACAGAATTGGAAGGCACAAGGAGTTAAAGGGTTGAAAGTCGATTTTTGGGAAAGTGACGATCAGGCTATGATGAAGAAATACGATTTGCTTTTGAAGGTAACGGCCGAAAAGCAGTTGTTACTTAATTTACATGCCTGTACTAAACCGACCGGTTTGAGGAGAACATGGCCGCATTTGCTGACATCTGAGGCCGTGTTGGAGAATACGGTTTTTACGACTTTTCCCGATATCCACAATATAAACTCGGCGATTATCCGAGGGGCTATCGGGTCGACCGATTATGTCCCGGTAGATTTTGCCGATAAAAACGGGTGCATCCATCAAAAGACGACAGCAGCGCACCAGTTGGCTTTATCGGTAGTTTTTGAATCGGGAGTACAACATATCGGCGACGCTCCCGAAAATATCGAATATAACATTGCCCGGGAATTTTTAAAGACTGTACCGGCTGCATGGGACGATACCCGCTGCCTTGAAGCTGTTCCCGACGAATATGTAAGTATCGTACGCTGCAAAGGCAATGAGTGGTATTTCGCTTCGCTGACACACGATGCCCGCACCGTGTCCGTTCCTCTTTCGTTTTTATCCTCCGGTGAACGATACAATGCGTACATTTATAAAGATGGTGAATGTCCGTCGGAAATTCAATTCGAATGGAAAGGAAATTTGACATCGAAAGATACGGTGTCGATCGATTTGTTAAAACATGGGGGAGCGGCTGTTTTGTTCTCTACGTCTTCGCAACTTCCTAAACCTATTTTCATGAAATATGAGGCTGAGGCCGATGGCAATACGATTCCGTTCGGTGTACCGGTTAAGACCGATACAGATAGTTTGTGCTCGGGTGGGAAATATGTGGCTTCGATAGGAAATGGACGTTCCATTACTTTCAACGATGTAAAAGTCCCTGAATCGGGCACTTATGCGATGACCGTTTACTATATGTCCGATGCCCCTTGTACGGCCTATGTAAAGATGAACGGTAATATGGATTCTTGGCAAGAGGTCTCATTTGTCGGTACAGGAGGAACGAGCGGCGGTAATTTGGCCCATAAAACTATATGGGTAGACCTCGATCACACGGCAAGCAATACGGTGGAAATCGGGAATAATTCGGAGTATGGCCCTAATATAGACCGCATGACTCTGTCGAAATATGCCGATGGTACTACCGCTATCGAGACCCCTGAGAGCGCCGAGCCGGTGGGGAAGGTTTATGCTCTTGACAAACATATCGTTATCGAGCAGTCTTCTTCTACCGATTATTGGGTCTATAATTCGCTCGGACAAATCCTTAAAGAAGGCAGTTTCGACGGTGGTCGGGCTTCTTTGTCGGTAGATGAGAAAGGAGTTTATCTCGTAAAGGTGCATACTGAGGATAAGGTATTTACCAAAAAGGTATTGATAGGTCGGTAAAGTAGATTCTTTTGTTAAACTTAATAATAAAAATTATGAAAAAGATTACATTTTTAATCGCGTGTTTGTTGGCCGTATTCGGTATGTCGGCTATCAATCATTATGACAATTTGTATGTTGTCGGAGATGCTTGTGCAGCAGGTTGGAGCCCTAAGGATGCTCTTGAAATGACGAAGGTCGGAGACGGCCAATTTACATGGACGGGAGAGTTATTGGATAAAACGGGAGACCGTCGATTCAAATTCTTGGTAGGAAGAGGCTGGGATCCTTGTCTTGCACCTAATCCCGATGTGCCCGATCACGAAATTGTCACTCCGGGTGTTCCCGCAAAGTTGTATGACAAAGGCGAACACGGAGGTTATGACACCTCTTTCCAAGTAGAAAAAACCGGGGTATACACGATTACGATCGACTTGGATGCAGAAACGATGACTTTGACAGAAAGTTCTTTGGACATTCTTGATGTCGAGAAATTCGGACAGGCCTATTTAGCTGGTAGCGCATTCTCCGAAAGAGTTGCTATGACGAAAGAATCGGACGGTGTCTATACATGGAAAGGAAAACTTGAAGTCGAAGATCCCGTGACCGGTTTTTATATCGTAAGCAACGACAATAGCCAATCCTTGAATCCGGCGAATGCATCTGAAGTCAAATCTGGTTCTTATGCACCGGTTTTCAGTGCCGATGGAGTCGCCACTGCGGAATACCAAATTGCTTCTACGGCCACTTATACGATTACGATCGATTTGAATACCGTGAAAATGGAGGTTACAAAAATCGACTATGATCATTTATATCTGATCGGTAGTGCCATGAAAGGAGAACCGGGAGCTTGGAAAACCGAGGACGGAATTGAAATGACAAGAGTAAGCGAAGGCGTGTTTACATGGAATGGATTTTTGTATGCTAAGAACTCCGAAGGAGGTGATACGGAATTCAAATTTATCAATCAACTCATTGCCGGAAATTGGGAAAACTGTTTTGTATTCGATCAAACAAAAGAGGGAAATCAACTCATTACGTTAGGTGAAACGTATACGATTTCCTATTTTACTGCCGGTAACCATGACAATAAGTTTACCGTTCCCTCCGATGGCTATTACAAGTTGACGGTCGATCTCAATGCGTTGACTCTGTTGGTAGAACAAGGCGATCCCACTGCCATTGAGGAAGTTTCGGCAGCTGTTAAGCCCGTTGTGACAGTCAGTGGGTCGACTATTCAGGTTTTGACCAATGGCGCTGTTGTCGATGACGTTATGGTGTTCGATTTGTTGGGCAATTGTGTCGCTTCGACAGCGATGGTTTCCGATTGTTCTTTCGATATGGCTCATGGCGGCGTGTACATTGTTCGGGTAAATTGCGGTAACGCTGTGTATTCCAATAAAGTAATAGTTAAATAATATCTTTCTGTTTTTCACCGGGTCGGGGGGGTGTCCTCTGCTCGGTGATTTTTTTTGCTCGTTTTTATATCGATGGAAAAAGCCGGGAAACAGAAATTTCCCCGAAAGGAAAATTGTAAAATCGTATGAAGAAATTATTCTCAATTATGCTTGGTCGTTGCTTTGCGCTCGCTTTTCTTTTGTTCTTTTCAGGAAAAAGTTTTGCAGGGAACGATAACTATACTCGTGCGGCCGATACGTTCAAGGCCATTGAAAAACTTTATGGAGTTGAAGATGTCCCTTTATTCAGGGAGACTTATCCCTTTGACAACCATTTGAAAGTCTCCTATCTTTCTAATCAAGAACAGGCCGAGCAACAGAAACTATATTCCTATCTGTGGCCTTTTTCGGGGAGCCTGTCGGCCGTTACGGCTCTTCTGGAAGTAAAACCGAAGTCCGATTTCCGAAAGGTATTGACTAAAACGGTTCGTCCCGGGCTGGAAATGTATCTCGACACGCAGAGAACTCCGACAGCGTATGCTTCGTATATAAACACGGCTCCGGTTTCCGATAGATTCTATGACGATAATATTTGGATAGGGCTCGATTTTACCGACTTGTATTTATTGACCGGGAAAAAAGAATATCTCTCGCAAGCCAAGATGGTTTGGCGGTTTATAGAAAGTGGAACCGATGATAAATTGGGATATGGCATATATTGGTGCGAGCAGAAAAAGAACGGGAAAAATACCTGTTCCAATGCTCCGGGGTCGGTGTATGCTTCGAAACTCTTTTTAGCGACCGGCGATAGTTCCTACTTACAAGCAGGAATTCGATTGTATGAGTGGACGAAAGAAAATCTGCAAGATCCCGCAGACGGTTTATATTTCGATAATAAGAGTTTGAACGGAGAAATCGGTAGGGCGAAGTTTGCTTATAACAGTGGACAAATGATGCAATCGGCAGCGCTTTTGTATCGAATTACAGGTGAAAAAAAATATTTGCAGGAGGCCCAACGGCTGGCTGCTGCCTGTTACAATCGTTTTTTTAGCCACGATTCGCAGTCGGATCGTAAATATAAAGTACTGAATCGGGGTGATGTTTGGTTTACCGCTATTATGTTTAGGGGATTCGTTGAGCTGTATGGTATAGATCATAATAGTTTGTATATCGATGCTTTTAGGGAAAATCTGGATTTCGCTTGGACGGAAATGCGTGAGAAAAACGGATTGTTTAACGATGATTGGAGCGGAAAAACGAAAAACGATTCGAAGTGGCTGTTGACACAGTTCGCTATGGTAGAAATGTATGCACGGTTAGCCGCAATCGATAAAGAGAATAATCGATAAGTTATTAGATAGGTAGGATATGCGATCCCAATCCCGGGCAGAGGTTTCCTCTGTTCGGGATTTTTGGTTTGTTCGATTGATGCAAAAAGAACGGTGGCATGCGCCACCGTTCTATAAATATAAACATTTCATAAACCATGATTTAGTAAACCATGACTTTTTGCTTATTGGCGATATATATACCTTTGGGAAGTTCTATTGTTTCGTTGCCGGTTACTTTTATTTGTTTAACCAGTGCGCCGGTGATGTTGTAGATATACACATCGATAGGTTCTTCGGTATTGACGACTACTCCTCCTTGCACTCCGTATATTCGTGTATCGTTTCCGGCTAAATTTGGAGTTTCTATCCCTGTGGCTATATCGTCGAGTTTCCAGCTCGATATGAACATTCCCCAACCTGTGGGTGCAGGTAAGGTAAATTCGGAATTATAGAAATTGACGGCTTTATTACCTCTTGAAAAGGAGTAGAAATTTGTACCGTCTGCCAAACAGCTCCAAGCTGTACCCATACCGGTTTCGGTTATGAGGGCTATCTTTTCTGTTTTTTCCCAACTGGATTCATCTATCGTGGTTAGGCAAATACCTTTATTGGGGGTTGCCCAGCTATACCCGTAGGCATAGAGATTGTTTTCTTTTCCTTTGGCTACTCCGAAATAACCACCGATACCTTGTTCGTCGGCAGAGACACCTCCTAACCATTCTCCGTTTGAAGCATCGCATTTGATTACAAACCCATTGAGCGGAGTAGATTTAGAGGCTATTCGGGCTTCCTCTTCTCCATAAGGGGCGAACCCTCCTTTCATCATTCCCGAAAGGTAAAGACTTCCGTTTATATAGTCCATGTTCTTGGTCTGGGTAGTGTGCTTGCTGTCGCTGGCTCCGAATGCTGTTATTAATTTTGCCCATTTCACGTCTAAGTTGGTATCGATTTCCCCGATGAGAATGTCGTCGAACGACGAAGGCACGAGGTTGATCGAGCCTAAATTGATCGAGCCTTCGTTACTGTTTTTTACAGTTCCGTAGAAATAGAGTTTACCGTTGTCGTAGATGAGATGGGTTATTTGTTCTCTTTCGATTGTGCCGGAGACTGTGGTTGTAAAGTGGCCCAAATAATTCCCTTTGTCGTCGAGTTTTACGATAAACAAGTCTCCTACTGTCTTTTGAGAATCACCGTTCCAGTTTACGGTGTTGTGAGGGATTAGTTGTACAGGCGAATTTTCTGCCGTGTAAAAAGTCATGGTTTTACGATAATTCCCGGCTAAATAGATGTTCCCGTTCTCGTCGGTAGCGGTAGCATAAGGGTAAATGCCGTCTGGTGTACCTTCTGTGTAATAAGTAGCGGCGGCTTCGGGGCTGTTGTCTATTTCGATGTATTTGTTCCATTCGATAACTCCTTCCGAGCTGACTTTTAGTAGAACCGCATAGTATGTACGGTAACCGGTATTCCAGTTTTGTATGGTCACGGTGTTGTTTTTGGCATCCTTGAATGCTGGGGTTTTATCGGTCATACCGGATGCATATCTCATTTTTAATGCTAAGACAGCACCTCCGTCAGAAGTGGCGGCAATGGAACTCGAAGAGATGCTTACATCGCCGGAGAAGCTATATAGGCTCCATATTTTAGACCCGTCCGAATCTAATTTGAGAAGAACGATATTACAATTGTCGGAGTTTGCCTGAGTAGCACAGCCGTAGCCGACAATGTCATCTCCATAGTAAACAGGATCGTTGTCTTTCTTCGACCCGAATTGTGCGAGCGCCAGAATTTTTCCGTCGCTGCTCTTTATCAAACTGTGAGCATTGTCACCTCCGTTCCCGGGATTTCCATCTAAGGATTTCGCCCATTGAAATACAGGACCCTCTGCCTGTATCGATCCTAAAATTCCTCCGATAAAGAGGAGTGTAGAAAGTAAGAATTTTTTCATAACAAATTTTTTTTAATTCGACACCGCAAAGTTATTTTCTGCATAATTGGGCTACAATAATAATATATAGGTATTTTTTAGACATAGAATAGCCATTTTTGGTGAGGGTGCGAGATTTATGCATTTTGTATTTTTGTCCACAAAAATTAAGACATGCGACTTCGATTATTTTTCATTATATTAATAAGTTATGTGGGAATAGAGACTATGTACTCTGTGAATGTATCGCAAGTAGCTACGGTTTCTTTCGAGGGGGTAATTTCGGATATAGGTTCGAAAGACCCGTTATCGTTTGCAACGATACAATTACTGCATGGAGATGAGGTCCATTCGGTATTGTCCAAAGATAATGGAGTATTTTCTTTTCCCTCTGTGCATCCGGGCGACTATATACTGCGTATTACTTATGTGGGATACGATCGTTATGAAAAACGGGTTACACTGAAACGGGATACGAAGCTGACCGTAAAAATGGCCCCTTCGGGAAATTCGTTGAACGAAATTGTCGTGACGGCGCGGGAGTCGCAGGGGCTGGTAAGCTCGTCGAAGATAAATCGCGAAATGATGACCCATTTGCAGCCTACCAGTTTTAGCGATTTATTGGAGCTGCTTCCGGGAAATATATCCAAGACCCCTTCGATGGGACAGGTCAATTCCATACAGTTGAGAGAAACGGGAACGCTGAATTCATCGGGAGAACAATATTCCAATCCCGATTATGCCATTACATCGTTGGGAACTCTTTTTTTAGTAGATGGAGCTCCTCTTAACGGCGATGCGAATCTGCAATATATTCCCGGGGGAACTTCTTCGGACGGGACCTCGCCGGAATCGCTCAGAAATATGACGAACAAAGGGGTAGATATGCGCACGCTGACAACAGACGATATAGAAAGTGTCGAGATTGTGCGGGGTATACCTTCGGCCGAATACGGAAATCTTACCAGTGGTATGGTAAATATAAAGAGAGTGAGAAAGGCGACACCCCTTACAGCTCGTTTTAAAGCCGATGAATATAGCAAATTGTTTTCGGTGGGGAAAGGTTTTACAGTTCCCAACCATGATTTCACATTGAATGTCGATGGCGGTTTTTTGGACTCGAAAGTAGATCCCCGGAATAATCTTGAAAATTATAAGCGAGTGAATTTTTCTGTTCGCATTTCGAAGTTATGGAAGAGGGATAAGTGGGAGATGACATGGACACCGAGTGCGGATTATACGGGATCTTTCGATAACGTGAAGACAGATCCCGATTTGAGCTATCAAAAAATAGACAAATATAAATCGTCGTATAACAGAGCTTCTTTGACAAATAATTTCAAATGGACGTTTCCTCGGTTAAAATGGATAAAAACGGTAAATCTCGATGCGTCGGTGAGCGCTCAGTCCGATCAGTTGAAAAGGACGAAGCTTATTAGTCCTCAGCGAGCGACGGTTGCACCTACCGGTAAGGAGCCCGGGGTTCATGACGGTACTTATCTTTTTTCGGAGTATGTGGCAGATTATTTATGCGATGGGAAACCGGTGAATGCTTTTCTGAAAGCCAAAGGGGAGTTCGGCTGGGAAGGCGCAAAATATCGGTTGAACGCCAAAGCCGGTGGAGAATGGAATTATTCCAAAAATTTCGGGAAGGGGCAAGTTTATGATTTATCCCACCCTATTTCGACGAGCTGGGGGGCTCGCCCTCGGGCTTATAGCGATATTCCGGCCTTGCAGAATCTGTCGTTCTTCTTGGAAGGAAATACATTGTTCTTGCTGGGGAAGAATAAATTGGAACTGCAAGTAGGAGCTCGTTCTGTGACACAGATAGGAATGAGCGAGCGATATTTGTTACAAGGAAAGCCTTATATAGATCCTCGTGCGAATGCACAATGGAGCTTCCCTGCGATTCCTGTCGCTGGGAAAGACTTGCACATTTCGATTTCGGGAGGTTATGGTGTGACGACCAAGATGCCTACGCTCGACTATCTTTATCCCGATTTGTGGTATAACGATATAGTGCAACTCAATTATTACGATGTGAATAAACCGCTCGAATATAGTCGGGTAAATATAATTACTTATATCGAAGATATAACCAATTATGATTTGAAACCGGCTCGTAATCATAAGTGGGAAGTACGAGGCGATATTTCATTTGAGGGAAACCGGTTGTCGGTAACTTATTTTCATGAAAATCTTACATCGGGATTTCGGACTTCCTCTTTTTATGCTCCGTTCAGTTATCGGAAGTATGACCATTCGGCAGTCGATGCCTCTGGGTTACAAGGGCCTCCTGCTTTGGAAGACATTCCTTATACCGATATGAAGGCGTTGAACGGTTATAGACAGTCGGCCAACGGGAGCCGCATCGATAAACAGGGTATCGAGTTTCAATTTACTTCACAACGTATATCGGCACTGAGGACTGCCGTCGTTATAAACGGAGCTTGGTTCCGTTCGGTATATACGAATAGTCGTCCTATGTTCGAGACTGTGGCCGATGTAGTGGACAACCGTCCGGTTTCGGAAGAATACGTGGGTTTGTACGATTGGAACGACGGTCGAGTAAACGAACAGTTTAATACTAATTTTCAGTTAGATACTCAAATACCCGAATGGGGGTTGATTTTTTCCACATCGGTACAGTGCATGTGGTTTGTTTCGACTCGGGTAATGTGGAAAAATGGAGTCCCGGTGAGCTATATGGCAGCAAGCGACGGAAAGTTATATCCCTATACCGAGGAGTCGGCTGCCGATCCTAAATTGCAGTTTCTTATAAAGACATATAACGGCGATTTGTATAAAAAACAGACAATACCCACGGCCGTTTATGTAAACCTGAAAGCGACCAAAACGATAGGCAAATGGTTGAGATTGTCATTGTTCGCTAATCGTATTCTAGATTATCTTCCTTCATATAAGATGAATGGTCTGCTCATACGGCGCAATGTGGATCCTTATTTCGGTATGGAACTTAATTTTACGTTATGATCGATAAAATTTTTGATTATGAAATATATGAATAGAATTACACTCTGTGTTTCCTTATGCATGTTGGCTTTGTTTTGCAGTTGTGACGAGGAACGGGATATACGTTGGACGACTGTCGAAATCGATGTCCGGTATCCGTCGGATTTGTCGGGGATTTCTGTGGAAAGTGAAACCTTTGAATTTCGAAATATTACGTCGGGTATGGTTACCAGTTTTACGACCCGTAAAGGAATTACATTGCCCGAGGGATTATACGATTGTTCTTATGAAGCTGCGATAACTTATCAGACTGCCGATAGCACAATTCATACTTCGTTATCCGGGTATGCTAGGTCATTGGAGCTTATGGGAGCACAAGGAAGTGTTTCTATCGGTAGTTATCAGGTAGAGAATAAAGACGACTTCATTATAGAGGAAATATTTTTTACCGGGACATTGCAGTCTTCTGGAAAACAATACTATGGAGATGGTTATGTGAAAATCTATAACAATACCGATCACATGCTATATGCCGATGGGGTCGCTTTGATGGAGTCGAAATTTGTTACGACTCAAAAATTCGATTATACCCCCGATATTATGAGCACTCACATGACTGTACAGGCTGTGTATGTAATCCCCGGTAGCGGGACAGACCATCCGGTCGCTCCCGGAGAGTCGTTTATCCTTTGCGATACGGGTATAGACCATCGTATCGCGAATCCCAATTCATTTGATTTGAGTCGGGCGGATTATGAGTGGTATGACGAATCCTCGGTTCCTGCTCATTTGGATATAGACAGTCCGACCGTTCCTAATCTCGATAAGTGGTATTGTTACACGAAAAGTTTTTGGGTTCTCCACAATCGGGGATTCAGGGGATTTGCCATAGCGAGAATTCCCATTGAAAAAGAAAAATTCTTGACCGAAAATTTATATACCTATTCCTATGTTATGGTTTTACCGGCCGGGACTTTCCCGATGGAGCAAACCGCCTATAAAGTACCGAACGAATGGATTATCGATGCAGTGAATACCAGTGTACAATCGGAGTATGTGTGGAATGTCACGGCCCCTTCGTTGGACCGGGGGTGGACACATTGTGGTACGATAGACCACGATAAGACTCGCTATTTCAAAAGTGTGCGTCGAAAAATGCTTTATCTCACCCGTGACGGTCGTCGGGTATTGAAGGATACCAACGATTCGTCTGCCGATTTCAATACCGAGTGTGTGCCCTCTTTGATAGAGCAACAGCATACGGCGATAGATGCAAATGGTACGAAGGCCGAAACAGAAACCTATGACGGAGTAGAGGTCAAGAGTTGATAGATTAGAGGGATATGAAAAAGTTGTGTGTCTTTTGCGTATTATGCTTGGTGTGTCTCTGTGAGTTACGAGCCGGAGATACGGTTCGGGTTTCTATATGGGATCGGTTGTGGGAACATCGATCGGTAGTTGTATCTTTTGTCGAATTGTCGTATCGTAATCCTGCGGTACGCTATGACAGGTATTCTTCGTCTCTTACGCGGGCAACCGTCGGTGGACAATATACTTCGGAGAGCGAGCCTGTGTTGTTACAATCGGGAGACGGTGAAAAGTCGATAGGCTTTCAAGCCGATTCGTACATACGAAAAAAGAATTATTGTTTGTGGGGAAATGCGTTGTATAGAAATGGACGTGTGAAAAATTTGAAGTGGAACGAGACCTCCGATTGGGAGCTGTTGTATCCCTATTTGTTGGCCGATTCGGTGGGCGGAGACTTGTCGAAAGAGATTTATAGCTTTACAGGGGGATATGCCGCTCGTTATGAATCGATAACATGGGGCGGTAATTTTTCATACGAGGCCTCCGTCGCTTATAGAGGAATAGATCCGAGACCTAAAAACACCACGTCGGATTTGTCGCTTTCCTTAGGTTTGTCGATACCGGTATCTCCTTCCTATTTGTTCGATATTTCGGTCTCAGGACGAAAGTACAAGCAAACCAACGGAATTAAATTTTATAGTGAGCTGGGTGTTTCGAAAGTCTATCATCTCACCGGGTTGGGAATGCATTATAACCGATTTGCCGGAAATAATTATTCCACGTATTATAACGGATACGAATGGGGAGGAAGTTTGGGTGTGCACACTTCGCGTTCGATCGGTTTCGTGGGGAATGTGGCGTATCGTTATTTCTCGTGTGAAAAGATTATATCTTCCTTGAACGAATTGCCTATGGCTCGGATTGGGCGGCATACTTTCGCCGGAGAGTGGTTGTATCGGAAAAGTTTGTCGGGTATTGAGAGCTGGGGTATAAAATTGACTGGGAATTATGAATTGAAATTGGGGACCGAAAATATTTTCGGTGATGCGGCGAACCAGATTTATCCGAAAATTGGAGAAGCCGAACAGTATAGTAGTCATGCATACAGACTCTCCCTTTCGGGATTCTATGAAGCGGTTCGTAGAAAAGGGTGGAATTATTCTGTACAGCCACGAGTAAATTATGGGCGAGTAAAAGCTGAGTATGTCTATCCGTTGCGGGAAATGAGTGTGAGAGAAGTTACGCCAGAGGTAGCGCTGTCTGTTTCCCGCATGTCGAAAGATTGGTTTTTACGACTGGAAATAGGTGGAAATTATGCTATGACTTTTGATAGTCGGTTATTTCATACTCCTTCCTCGATTGACGATGCCGCCCTTCTATCCGCATGGTGTTATAATTACAAGAATCTTTCTTCCGATTACGTCGGTTATTATGCCGTTTTTACCTGCTCTCGACAAGTAGGAAAGAAGTATCTGTTGCAACTTGATTTGAAAGGGGGACAATACCGTTATAACACGGATATCGTAGCGACTGACGTTTGTGCCGGATTATCGTTTTTATTTTGAGAAGAGGGAAGCATTATATTCATTCTCGGCGAGATGTCTTCACTTGCTCCTCTATATTTTGTATGTCGCCGAGTGTATCGGTCATGAGTAATGTCCGAATACAAAAAAAAGACTCGTCTTTACGAGTCCTTTTTTTGTGGTGCCAACGGGAATCGAACCAGTGACACAAGGATTTTCAGTCCTTTGCTCTACCAACTGAGCTATGGCACCATCATTTTTGCGTGTGCAAAGATAGAATTATTTTTGATTATCTTCCTAATTTTTTACCGTAAAAATGAAAAAAGAAGATATTTCTATTTTAAATATAGATTTTTGAAAGATTCGTTTTACTTTTCCCAAACTTTGTGTATCTTTGTCCCCGCAAAACTAAGTGCGGGGTGTAGCACAGTTGGTTAGCGCGCCACGTTCGGGACGTGGAGGTCGGACGTTCGAGTCGTCTCACCCCGACTGATTTTAACCCAACTTATTGTAGTTCAATAAGTTGGGTTTGATCGTTTAAATGCGACCGGGAGAAATACGGGAGATTATTGACTTAGTCGATAATTAAAGGGTATATCGGTTCAATAGGTCCTCAGAGTGGATTATAGACAAGAGACTCATCTCTAAAATTCAAGTCTATCCCCACTAATTTTCTACTGAATCAGCTTATTGGGTCAAGAGAGTTTTTTGCATTTGGGTTTTTAATCAATTCCGAATGGGTGTTAATTCTTTGGAGGTGAGGTATAAAAATTGTACTTATAATTTTGAATGCTGAACGGAATATGTATCTTTATACCCTCATTTATATGGTTATAGCATGAATAAGCATATCATTACAGAAATATCTCCATTGTCGGAAAAAGATTGCTTGTTTATTGTGGAACGATACAAAACGGAGTTTACGTATCCTTTGCACAATCATAAGGAATACGAGCTGAATTTCGTCGAGAATGGAGCAGGAGTAAGGCGGATTGTCGGAGATTCGGTAGAAGAGATCGGCGATTATGATTTGGTCTTGCTTTGCGGGGATAATTTGGAGCATGTATGGGAACAAGGAAACTGTCAATCCAAGCAGATTCGGGAAATTACTATACAGTTTTCTCCGGATTTATTTTCCAATAATTTTATTGACAAGAAGCAATTCACGTCTATCCGTAAAATGCTCGATAGGGCGCAAAAGGGATTGTCGTTCCCTCTGCATGCGGTGATGAAAGTCTATTCGACAATAGATTCTTTGTTAAAAGGAGAACCGGGATTTTATCAGTTCGTAAAATTTTTGACAATCCTGTATGAATTGTCGATTTGTGATGATGCCCGCACGTTGTCGAGCAGTTCTTTCGCGAGATCCAAGACTGCGTCGGATAGTCGTCGGGTACAAAAAGTGGAGGAGTATATCAATTTACATTATACGGAAGAAATCAGATTGTCGCAATTAGCGGAGCTTACCGATATGACGCCGGTCTCTTTCAGCCGATTTTTCAAATTAAGAACAGGAAAAAGTCTGTCGGATTATATTATCGATATACGTTTGGGACATGCGACAAGACAGTTGGTCGATTCGACGAAAACGGTTGCCGAAATATGCTATGAATGCGGATTTAATAATCTGTCGAATTTCAATCGCATATTTAAGAAGAAAAAAGGGTGCTCGCCCAAAGAGTTCCGAGAAATATATTACAAGAAAAAGATTTTTGTTTAGGAATTGATTGTGGAGGTATAGATTTTCTTTTTCAGAGAAAATCGGCGGAATGTTTGTGCGGAATGATTTTTTGTAGTACTTTTGTGGGCTGATTCTGATATGGGCTCAAAAAGAGGTGTCTCGGTTGACCCCGCCCGGCAGAGAGAACGTAAAAATAAAAATACAATGTACGTTATTGTTGAGATTCAAGGACAACAATTCAAGGTAGAAAATGGAAAGAAATTGTTTGTCCACTATCTGGGAGCAGAGCATGGAGCTGTTCTCGAATTTGACAAAGTATTGCTCGTCGATAAAGACGGAGCTGTAACTGTGGGCACTCCCACCGTGGAAGGTGCGAAAGTCGTGTGTGAGGTCGTTTCGAACGACGGTTTCGGTAAAAAAGGCCTCGTGAAAGGTGAAAGAATTCTTGTTTTCAAGAAGAAAAGAAGAAAAGGTTACCGTAGATTGAACGGTCACCGTCAATATTTCACCGAAGTGTTAGTTAAAGAAATTGTTGCTTAACCCTATTAAACTTCTAAGAAAATGGCACATAAGAAAGGTGTTGGTAGTTCGAAGAACGGTCGTGAATCGGAAAGCAAACGATTGGGTATCAAAATATTCGGTGGACAATATGCTAAGGCCGGTAATATTTTGGTTCGTCAGAGAGGTACTGTTCATCATCCCGGAGAAAACGTGGGTATTGGAAAAGACCATACGTTGTTCGCATTGGTAAACGGTACGGTAGTGTTCCGTAAATGTAAAGAAAACCGTTCGTATGTATCGGTGAAACCGGCGGATAATAACTGATAAGAGTTATAACTATTTATAGAAAGCGTGACTTCTCGGATATGAGTTGTCACGTTTTTTATTTTCTGTTTTGTGAATTGGAGTTTCGTGATAATAAAAAAATAAGCTCAATAGGTAATCAGTGGAGAGCGTCCTTGTATATTCCAGCCCCTCTCCTCAGAAACTGATGTTTCTCGGTATCTTCCCTTTATTGCACTGCAATGCAAGGAGGAGGACAAACACAATCCACTTATTCGCTAAAAAATGCGTTAGAAGGATATTAAACCTCCTCCCTTGTCGTCTCTCGTGTCCTTACGGTGTGTTTAAAACTCCTCCCCTGTGTTTTGCAACGCAAGATATAGGGGAGGTGTCACGTGAGTGACGGAGAGGTTGAGTTTTGTCAAAAGTCGATTCAGCTGCTTTTTAACTCTTCTCCTCAGAAACTGTTGTTTCTTCGGTGTCTCCCCTATTGCACTGCAACACAATGGAGGAGGACAAACACAATCCATTTATTCGCTAAAAAATGCGTTAGAGGGGTATTAAACCTCCTCCCTTGTCGTCTCTTGTGCCCTTACTGTTCGGAGCTATTTTAAAACTCCTCCCCTGTGTTTTGCGACGCAAAATATAGGGGAGGTGTCACGAAGTGACGGAGGGGTTAAGTCCTACAATCGAAAACTCCTATGTTGTCTTTCCCAACTCCTTTCCGAAGAAGATTTGGAATAAGGCTGTCGGCAAGAGATTCATCTCTAAAATTCAAGTCTACCCCCTACGAATTTTCTACTGAATCAAAAAAGGCTACTTGGTTTTATACCAAGTAGCCTTTTCTTTAATTTTTTTACCGGTGTGCTTATGCTTCGTGGATAGCGTCGTTAGGACAAACCTCAGCGCAAGTACCGCAGCTCAAACATTTGTCTGCATCGATTTTGTAGATATCACCTTCCGAAATCGCTTCTACCGGACACTCGCTAATGCAAGAACCGCAAGCCACACAGTTGTCATTAATTACGTAAGCCATTGTTTTTAGTTTTTAGTTTGAAATAATTAGATCTAATTGCGACACAAAAGTAGCATTTTTATCTCTATTGCAAAAGAAAAGGAGTAGGAATTTGTGTGTCAAATACAATTCCTGTGGAACAATATACCGCTTGTTTTTCCGTTTGATAAATAGTTATCGTACTATGAATAGAGGTAGTGATATACAAGGGAAAGTATTACATGGATTTACGGTCCGTAGATACGTGGGACGATTGTACGTTTTCGTGGCGTGCATAGCGTTGTTGTGGCCGGTATGTGTATGTGCTCAACCTCGTAAAGTACAGAATTTACCGTATGCAGATCATAAACTCTTGCATTTGGGCTTTTCTATTGGTACGCATGTGCAAGATATGAAGTTTGTACATTCGGGTTTCGTTACCGATGGTGGAGAAAGTTGGTACATGGATATTCCCGATTTTTCACCCGGGTTCAATGTGAATTTGATGGCCGACCTTTATTTGTGCCCCCATTTGAATTTGAGATTTTCGCCGGGTATATTTTTCGGGAATAAAGTGGTGAAGTTTAGAGAGACGGCGACGCAGGAATATCGGACACAAGACATTAAATCGAATTATATCGTCGTCCCTATCGAATTGAAATTCAGTGCTTTGCGTTGTAATAATTTCCGTCCATACCTGATCGGGGGAGTCATGGGAACGGCCGACGTATCGAAAAAGAGAAACGATTTGCTTAAACTGAATACATTCGACGGTTATTTGACTATCGGCCTCGGTTGTGACTTTTATTTACCATATTTTAAATTGATTCCCGAATTGAAATTCTGTTTCGGACTTACAGACGTCATTAACCGGAAACGAAATGATTTAAGGGATCCGGCCGATATTAAATTTACTCAGTCCTTGAAGAAAGCGACATCGAATATGGTGATATTGTCGTTCTATTTCGAATGATTTTTTATGGACCTGTAAATGGTCGAGAATAATTCGGGACGTATATTCAATTGAGATAGCGCGCCATGCGTGCGGGAGGGATATACCCGGTTACATAAAAATATATAGATGAGTTCTTGTTCGGGATCTATCCAAAAGCAAGTGCCGGTGAAGCCTAAATGACCGATGGTCGAGGCCGATGCTTCGATGGCCGTAGGGCTCTTTTCCGGGTTTTCCATATCGGGCTTGTCGAATCCCAGCCCCCTGCGGCTGGTCGAGCTTTTTTCTGTCAGAAACAGTTCTACGGTTTTCGGGGATAAAATTCTTTCGTTTCCATATGTCCCTTTGTTTAGCCACATTTGGCATAGTTTAGCCAAATCGTTGGCGTTGGAAAAGAGTCCGGCATTGCCTTGTACGCCTCCGAAAAAACATGCTGTTTCGTCATGGACATACCCTATCAGTTGTTGCTTCCGGTAGAAGTTGTCGCATTCTGTCGGTGCGATTCTTTCGGTTGGAAATCGGTCGAGAGGGCGATATCCGGTCGTTTGCATGCCTAAGGGTCCGTAGATGTTTTGCTGCAAATATTTGTCCATCGCAATGCCGGTGGCGCTTTCGACAGTCTCTTTCAATAAGACGAAATTCAGGCAGCTATATAAGTATCGTTTGGAGGGGCGTAATTTGCACTCGATGATACGGTTGATAAGGGTGTCGGGCAAAGATTTCGAACCATATAAATTCTGGGCGATTCTCATGGGAAATCGATCCGATTTCCGAGAGGATAATAGGTCTTTGCGTAGTTGTGCATTGCGGTTGGCAAAAGCGTTATTCCCTATTTGTATGGAGTAGATGCTACTTTTCCTACGCTTGATTAATGGTTTCATGAAGCTGTTGGGGTCGATAATGACCGAAGTCATTTGCAATGAGGCAGGCATACCGGTTTCATGTAAAAGAGCTTCCTTGATCGTCAGACTTTTTTTATCGGTATTTCGCAGTGGAGCGAAGTATTTGCTCATCGGTTTGTTCAAGTCTATACGTCCGTTGTCATAAGCCTTCATGATAGCCGGTAAAGTACCAGTCGCTTTCGAGACGGATGCCAAGTCATAGAGGTCGTTTGTGGCGACTGCATGGCGGTGAGTTTCGTAGTCGAAGTATCCATAAGCCTTGTTCCAGACTACTGTTCCTTGTCGGGCAACCAATAATTGACAGCCCGGGAATGCTTCTTCTTTAATCCCTTGTTCTATAATGGAATCGACAGCAGACAATATCCGGCTGTCCATGTCGACCGATTCGGGAATCGCATATCCCAATCGGCACTTTGGAATATATATGCCTTCTTCCAGTTTGAACGAACCTTCTAAACTTACGGGTAATTTTCCCTTTATGGCATATCCTCCGAATAGGGCTTGTGCTGCATATTCTTGTGCCAACGAGGTATTTTCGTAGGCTAATAGAAGTGTTTTGCAATGAGTCAACTCGTGACTTAACCGATTCATTTGATAAGGGGAGAGAAAGCATGCGACTATTGCTTTCCCGGTTTGGCATATACGGCCGATTCTGGCTCTATGTTCGGCATTGCCACTATGTACAGCCAGTATGATTTTATCATAATGTTTCAGTGTGTCCAGCAGTGAAGGCAGAGGATTGCTGTCGTCGAAACGGCCTACGTTGTCGGCGTATAGCGTTATTGTTTTCTGGAAAACCGATTCCGTGTCGTTCCCCACGGATACAACGGCGATTCTGCCCTTGTTCAAATGTGTGATAGGAATTAGATTTTGACTGTTACGTAGCAAGGTCATGGCCTCGCTGTTGAGCTTTCGGTTAAGGGCATCGTATTCGGGAGCGTTCAAATCTTCGATAAGGTTTTTGGTTTTTATGGGTGTATAGTTCGCTAATCCGAAAACGTATTTGTAGCGTAGCACTTTTTTACATTTTTTATCGATGGCCTGTTGAGTTATCTTTCCTTGCTCGATAGCCGATAAAATGCTGTTCAACTGTTCTTCGGGTTTCGATGGGTTCAGAGCGATGTCGTTCCCGGCGAGTATGGCTCGTAGTGCCGTATTGCCGAATTTCGATGCTCCCTTCATTTTTAAAGCATCGGTGAATATTAACCCCTCGAAATTTAAGGAGTCGCATAAAAGTTCGCGGGTGATAATCGGCGATAAGGAAGAGGGGGTATTGGTGGCATCCCATGCAGGAATATTCAGATGCCCCACCATTATGCCCGATAGCCCGCTGTCGATATATGCTTTGAATGGAGGTATTTCGGTACTCATGAGCCTTTCCTTGCTATGAGGAACAAGGGGGAGTGTCTTATGCGAGTCTTCCGAGGTGTCTCCGTGTCCCGGGAAATGTTTGGCAACGGCCATGACTCCTACGGATTCCAATCCTTTGGCGTATGCGATAGCTTTGGACGAGACATTTTTTAAAGACTCTCCGAAAGAACGTTTGCCGATTACCGGATTACGCGGGTTGCTGTTGATGTCGAGAACCGGAGCGAAATTGACATGTATGCCCATGCGCCTGCATTGCTTCCCTACGGCACGGCCGTATTCGTAGAGGAGAGAATCGTTTTGAACGGCTCCTAACATCATGTTGACCGGAAAGCGCGGAGTATCGGACAAACGCATGGCGAGCCCCCATTCTCCGTCAAGAGTGATCATCAGGGGAACTTTGGATAAAGACTGACAGTAGTTTGTTAAGTTGGCTTGGTCTTTTGCTGTTCCTGAGTCGAAAAGCAGTCCCCCGATTTTTTGTTCTTGTATGAGTCTTTGTAACGTTTTACGGTTTTGCGGGGTATCGCTGTTGCGCACTGTAATAACTAACAGTTGTGCAATTCGCTCTTTGGGAGAAAGCGATTCGAACACCGAGTCGACCCAGTGCTCCATAGCCGACCGATCGGCCGTTTGAAGTAGATACGGGTTTTTAGCTTGCGTAGATAGGGCTACCAAAGCAAAAAACGTCCCGATACAGGCAATTATCTTTTTCATGTCTGGTTACTTGTTATTCGATGAGATTATGCGTCCCCCTTTGGGAGGTGCGATGGTGTGTCCCTCCCGGTTTTCTCTCTCGATGAAATTTATAACGGCATCTCTCATGAAAGTGTTGCTGTTTTTCCGTTCTATTGCATTCAGGAACGGGGTCATGTGGTCCCCGCCGTTGGCTACATAGTCTATCGTGGCGATGGAATAGATACGATCGTCGTCGATAGGTCTGCCGTTGATGGTCGGTTCGATGGCTTTTTCGTCGGCAATAGTCATGTGTACATCTTTGCTCACGGCCTCTCCGTTCCGGGAAGCTACGATATTGAGTAACTCGCGTACATCGGAACCTTTTAGTTTTATGAGACATAATGTATTATCGAAAGGGAAGATAGAATATATTTCGCCCAATGTAATATCTCCCTGCATGAGTGGATTGCGTATCCCCCCTGTATTGATGATTGCGAAATCGATCGGTTGACCGAAATCTCGTTGAACTTCGGTTTTTATGATGTCGGCCGAGAGGTTGGTCAATGAGGTTTCAGGTCTGCCCGGAGCCATGTATTGGCTCGATTTCCCGATGACGATACTCATTATGCTATCGACACTTGTCTTGTATTTATCGACTATTTGTTCCATTAGCGGTTCGGGAGTCTTGTCCCAACGGGCATCGACGGGAATGAGTTTGTAAGAAATGTCGAATTCCTGTCGGGACGTGGAGCAGGACGAGAGGATTGACAAAACGACCGAAAGACAGCCGATGGAACAGTATGTATTTAATTTCTTCATAACGATTTAGTAGTTAGTTTCGAGGTTCTATGGTAATGCAACCCAAGTAAGCTCCGCTCATTCCGGTTTGAGCGATGAGTACGTTTTTCCCATCTTTGTTTTTAACTTGGTATTGTAGGGTAGAGAGAGGATTATTGTCTATACTGTCGGGATTGATGACCGTATGCGAATGTCCCCCGATGATGATGTCTATGTCGCTGCTTGCTGCCGCTATTTGTGGGTCGGTAACGTCTTTTTTGTCTTGTGCCGTGTATCCTAAATGCGATACGGCCACAACGATATCCGCACCTTTTTGTTTAAGCAAAGCTGCGGTTTCATTGGCTGCTTGGATAGGATTGTGGAATATCACCCCTTTACACGATTCCGAAGGAATGAGATTATCGGGATTGACGTTCAAGGCTAAAAATCCTATTTTATATTTCCCGACTTTTTTGATGACCCACGGTTGCAAGGTCCCGTGTAAAGGTGTATGGGATACGTCGTAGTTGGAAGAGATAAAATCGGCTGTCGAGTTTTTTATCAGTTGAGCCAGTTTGGTCATACCCGCATCAAATTCATGGTTTCCGATAGTGCGAATATCGTAACGCATGGCGTTCATCGCTTCGAATTCGGCATCGCCTTTGAAAAGGTTGAAATAGGGTGTCCCTTGAATAGCGTCACCGGCATCGACTAATAATACGTTAGGTTCGGCATTGCGGATACTGTCTATAATAGCCATACGCCGCATCACTCCTCCCAAACCTCCGTATGTTTTGTGGGTGGCTGCGAAAGGTTCCATTTGGCTGTGAGTGTCGTTGGTGTGCAGAATGACGATGCGTTCGGTTTGTGCCAGTCCGCACAAAGAAACGGACAAATATATGGCCGTTATTCCTATGAGTTTTCTTATCATGATGTGAAGAATGTTAGTATGTCGTTTTTTTCTCTTGGACGAAATTACAAATTTGAAGATAATATATCAAAAATTGTTCCCAAGATTGAATTTTGTTAACCTTGCAAGAGCGGTTTGTCTGAAAAAATCGACGGCATATTTGTTTATGTGGCGAAAAAGTCGTTACTTTGCCCCGCTTTTCGTAATCTCTGGCAGGAGAAGTGGCCTGTTAAATTACGTTTCAGTATGAACATTTTAAATAGCTATTAAAAATGGATTTAGTAAAGATTGCAGAAGAAGCATTCGCATGCGGTAAAGAGCACCCCGAGTTTCGTAGTGGTGACACTGTTACCGTATCTTACCGTATCAAAGAGGGTAACAAAGAGCGTATCCAGCAATTCCGCGGAGATGTTATCCGTATCTCGGGTCACGGTAACAAAAAGCGTTTCACGGTTCGTAAAATGTCGGGTAATGTAGGTGTGGAAAGAATTTTCCCCATCGAGTCGCCTTTCATCGAAGAGATTGTAGTGAACCGTCGCGGTAAAGTACGTCGCGCTAAACTTTATTATCTGCGTGCGTTGACCGGTAAAAAAGCCCGTATTAAAGAAAGAAGAGTTTAATCTTTCTTACAAGGCATATAAAAACCGCACCGAATATTCGGTGCGGTTTTTATGTTTTAAGAAGCTGTTCTAAATTTATTCCGAGACGGGGGCTCAATATGGCCGGAACATACCTGCTTGCAATGATAATATTATTTCTCAATAAATTTAAAACAGCTTCTAAGTAGAGCTCATCTATTTTTTATCGGGCTTGCCAGCCGTTTGCAGTGTATATCCACATGGCATTGTTCGATGCCGTACCTGTGTTGTAAACAATATCACCCACGGTCCACTCGCCGACGGTAGGACAAGCGGTTCCTTTGCAGACAACGTTGTCGCCGACAAAGTGGATAGATTGGATCATGGTGTTGACTGTCAACGGGGCGATCGATGTTTCCTGCTTCCATTTGAATCCGCATACCGACAGACCATTGTCATATAGGAAGCGGGTTCCGCAAACGGGAATTTCAATACTGTGATAAGCTGTATTCCCGTTCGCACGGGCTCGCATGAGTCGAATGACTACTTGGTTGCCATTTCCGTCGCTGGGACCGTCATAAGAATTAGCCCCTATATTCAACAAGAGACCTTGCGGAAAATTTGTATTGGGATCGATTTCTCCTAGATAGAATTCTTTTTTAGAATCAAATTCTAAGTCCATAGCAGTACTGCCGATTAGTCGTTTTTTGTCCCAAATAGTTTGCATGCGGTAATGGTATGCGCCTTTTTCGAGGAACCATACGATATTGTTGTTGGGCATAGCCGAGGCTCGGAAAAATTGCGTATTGTTCACCATATGGTTGTGTACGATATGGAAGTTGGGTTTGATAAGTGAGTTCCCGGATAAGAGATAACTCAAATCGTTGAACTCGGTAAACGGAATCAATTTAGGCTCAGGTTCTCCAATAGTCCAAATCTCTTTAAGAATGGCCAGTCCACACCCGTGCATGCTTCCTGCGGCATTTCTGGGAGTACGGTATCGATAGGTGTTTTGTATCGACAAGGATAGATACCCGTCGGTTTGGATATCGTAAGGACTGATATTCCCAATATAAAGGTTGGAACTTTCATCTTCGTGGTCTAAGAAAACCAAAGAGTTGTTTTGTAGGGTTATTGTAGACGATTGCACATTGACCGATCCTCGCGCATTGTTATCTCTAATGAGAAATGTCGGTTTTGACCCTTTATGGAAATAGTTACTGGAAAAAACGATTTGAGAATTGGATATTTTTACTTGAATACCATTTTCGCAGTGGTTGGCAGAAAAAGAAATGCCTTTGCAATCATAGAATGTAATATTGTCGTTGATAATATTGCAACTAATTTGAGCCCCATTCGATTTCGACAATTTCAATCCTCCGGCGATTTCATTCATATTCATGTGATTCCGATGGAAGTAGAGATTATCGCCTAATCCATTTAGATCGAAAGCGTAATACTCTTTTTGGTCCTGAGCAAATCGTTTTATTATTTTCTTGGGCTCTTCTACTAAGGTTTCGAAGACAAAGTCCTTGAATATGCAACCCGTAGGAGCACTAAAACCACAGTTGATAATGGTCTTTCCGTCGCAATACATATCGTCGGGTGTGGCTACGGCTTGCACAAATTGACTCCAACTGACATTCTCGATTTTCATGCCGCCTATCGCATAGATTCCCCGCATGCTGGGAGTCTCTGTCCAAAAATTGTTAAACTGGATATCTCGTATCGTAGTGAAAGCAGGAGGAAATTCCTGTTCCCATGCCTTATTATGATTCTCGTTCGGGTGAATGTTGGGGTTGATGACAACCGCAAAATTGTTGTCGAACGAAGTGATAGGCGTCCCGTCACTATCGACTGTGAGCGGATAGTTGGTGTTTAAGGGGCGAATAACAGTCCCTAATTTATAATAAGACGAAAGATCGTCGGGAGTAGTGTCTCCTCCTAATGGATAATCACCGATAGGCAACTGTATGTTACTTCTGTTAAGACGATAGTCGGCCAATTCTCCTCGAAGTACAATACCATAAGGAACTTTCAAAGTTTTACAAATGGCGTACTCTCCTTTGGGCAGAAATACTTCTCCGGCATGTTTCAGCTTCATGGCCTTGTTGATGGCATCGGAGGAGTCTACTTTCCATGCTTTTAAGTTTTTTAAGGCCGCATTTCGGGCTTCTTCAATCTTGTCTTTTTCAGCTTCGGGGGCGAGAGGGTTCTCTTCGGTAGATTTGGCTGTTTCTCAGGCAACGCGCAGATGCCAAAATTCATTGTTGGAAATATCGTTTCTTGCCCCGAACCATTGAGGATAGGCGCGATCCATTACCCAAATGCCGTCGACGGTGATGTCTTCGCCAAAAATTTGGGTAATAGGGGCTATCAACCGAGTATTGTCGCCGGTGAGTGTGCCTGTCCCTGAGATTTTCCCTCCGGCAAAAATCAACGTCGTGTTGTGGGCTAAGGTGATATGCCTATTGATAACGACGTCTGAATTTTTGCCTGTTTCTGTAGTAGTCGGGACTACCACATAAGTTTTCCCTTCGACTGTTCCTTTGACCGGATCGAACTTTTCGTAATTTTCGATATCCGCTAAAATTTCATTTGCTGTCATAATTAAAAAATTTAGTGATTAATACACGGAAAAAGTAGAATCGGGAAGAAGTGATTTTATGGCATGATGATATAATATAAAATATTTTTGAAAAAAGTGGCTGCCGATTGTTGTGAAAAACAGATTTTTTCTTACTTTTACAAAACACAAAATATAAGGAGGTTTACTATGAAAAAAAAGTAGCGGTGTTGTTGATTTTGTCCATGTTGTACATGTCACCTATGCGTTTGCTAACTGTATTGGACTGACTCATGTGCATTTGGGAAAATCGGTAGAAACGATAGGGGAGAATGTATTTTTGAACTCCGATTCTTTGACCTCGATTACTGTTGACGAAGAGAATCCCTATTTTATGGTTGATGATGGCGTGCTGTATAGTAAGGATAAGAGAGAATTGTTGTATTGCCCTAAAAATTTTTCGGGGATTTATCGAGTAGCCGAAGAGGTGAAACGGATAGGTAAATCGGCTTTTAGAAATTGTAACCAATTAACTGAGATTGTATTGCCCGAGGGTTTGGAAGTAATAGGTGACACGGCCTTTTATGGTTGCACTCAGTTGAAGCAGATTTCTCTTCCAAAGAGCGTTTCGCAAATAGGAGCTTATGCATATAAGGGTTGTCCTTTGCAGGGTACCCTCGATTTGATGAATATTAAGGATATTGGAGAAGGTGCTTTCGAGGGTTGTACCGGTTTAACAAGTGTCGTTTTGCCAGAAAATTTATTGCGAATAGAGGCTTCTCTCTTTCAAGGTTGTACAGGATTGACAGTAGTAAACATTCCTCAGTGTGTAACAGCCATAGGCATATCTGCCTTTGCTTCTTGTAGCCGTTTGCAATCTGTTGCCATTCCCGATGAGGTGGAACGTATAGAAGACTATGCTTTTAAGGGGTGTAGCAATATGAAGCACCTTGCGATAGGTAATTCAGTTAAAAAAATAGGCGTTGAGGCTTTTGGGGAGTGTAGACGGTTAAAGTCTTTGTCTATACCCGCCTCGGTAGATTCTATTCTTTCGTCGTTTGTGGACTGTGACTCTGTTTCATCATTGGAACTAAAAGATGGGAATCGGCCTATTTTGATTGAAGGCAAGTGTTTCAATGGTGGCAATATGATGATTGATACACTATATATAGGGCGGAAGATTAGTGGTGTGCCGCAGTTTAATGAGTGTGCCTATTTGTCGACGTTGACAGTTGGTAGTATGATATTGACCATGCAAGATGTTTCGGGTTGTAAAGATTTGTCAAAGGTTATTTGCTTGGGAGCTACTCCTCCGGAAGCGACGATGACTACATTTTCAACAGTTACTCTCGATGGTACTCTAGTGGTGCCGGCATCGGCCGAGGAGGTTTATCGTCGTACGGCTCCGTGGCGTTTTTTCTATACGATAGAGACCTTCCCTGATGTGGCCCCTGCAAAGTTAATACTCGATACAGAGAGTTACCAGATAACCCGTGAAGATGAAGTCTTGTCTCTGTTGGCTACGGTCTATCCCGAGCATGCTACATTTTCGGGCCTTCGTTGGACAAGCAGTAACGAGATGGTAGCCACGGTTTCTGAAACCGGGATTGTTCATTCAAACAAAGAGGGCGAGGCCGATATTACCGTATCGTTGAACGATGGGGCACTGACGGCTACTTGCCATGTGTCGGTGCACTATGTCGATGCCGTGGAGGAGCATGAAGCAGACCAAGTGTCGATTTATCCCAATCCCGTAGACGATATGTTACATATCGATGGGGTAATCACCGGAACATCTATTACCTTGTACGATATGACCGGTCGGTTGGTGCTTTCGGACAGGGCCTACGGTGGGGCTATGACTTTCGACATGTCGGCTCTCAAACGAGGTGTGTACTTGTGCCGTATCCAGAACAGGACGTATAAAATCGTAAAGCGGTAAATGCACGATAGGAAAAATCCTCGGGGGGTGTAAAGCAACCTTCGGGGATTTTTGTTTTTGGGGCAGAAGTTAAAAAGATTGTTGAAATAAATTGAATATAATATTCCTCTCGGTATAATCAAGTAAATTTGTTTCTGCTCTTGGTTTTTCGTATCTTTGTCACTACGA
Source organism: Barnesiella sp. B2-R-119 (assembly GCF_023656675.1). Lineage (NCBI taxonomy): Bacteria > Pseudomonadati > Bacteroidota > Bacteroidia > Bacteroidales > Barnesiellaceae > Barnesiella > Barnesiella sp. B2-R-119. Next base: position 201,142 of record NZ_JAMOKL010000003.1, on the reverse strand, counting down.
AGATAGGATACGGTTCGGCATAGCCAAGTCGGAAATGAGATTTCCGTTTGTCTCTGTGTTCATCTTTCGCTATCTTTGTCCCGCAATTTGGCAGGGGATATCCGGAGAAAGCAAAGATGTCGGGGTAGAGAGTTTCTCTTCGGAAAGTTCGGCATTGTTTTTGTCGGTTGATATATGAAATTAGATAACTCTAAATAGATATAGAAGATGAGTAAAAAAGCACTATTGATGATTCTCGACGGCTGGGGCATCGGTAATCATTCGCACGCAGATGTGATTTATAATACCCCCACTCCTTATTGGGACTATTTGTTGAAAACCTATCCTCATTCGCAGTTGCAAGCAAGTGGCGAGAATGTGGGTTTGCCCGATGGTCAGATGGGAAATTCCGAAGTAGGTCACCTCAATATCGGTGCAGGACGTATCGTCTATCAAGATTTGGTGAAGATCAACAAAGCCTGTGCCGACAATTCCATTTTACAGAACAAAGAAATTGTCTCTGCGTTCTCTTATGCGCGTGACAACGGTAAGAATATCCACTTTATGGGGCTGACCTCTAATGGAGGGGTGCACAGTTCGCTGGATCATTTGTTCAAGTTGTGCGACATCGCCAAAGAATATGGTTTGGAAAATACGTTTATCCACTGCTTCATGGACGGTCGTGACACCGATCCTCGCAGCGGTAAAGGATTTATCGAGGAGTTGGAGGCTCATTGCGCTAAATCGGCCGGAAAGATAGCCTCTATTATCGGACGATATTATGCGATGGACCGCGACAAACGCTGGGAGCGGGTGAAAGAAGCCTATGACCTTTTGGTAAACGGTATCGGTCGTAAATCGGATAATATGGTGCAAGCCATGCAGGAATCGTATGATGCCGATGTAACCGACGAATTTATCAAACCTATCGTAAACACGACTTGCGACGGGCGAATCAAGGAGGGCGACGTGGTTATTTTCTTCAATTACCGTAACGACCGCGCCAAAGAGCTGACGATTGTGCTCACGCAGCAAGATATGCCCGAGGCCGGTATGCACACGATTCCCGGTTTGCAATACTATTGCATGACGCCTTACGATGCCTCGTTCAAGGGTGTTCATATTCTTTTCGACAAAGAGAATGTACATAACACGTTGGGCGAGTATTTGTCGAAATCGCATAAAACCCAGTTGCACATTGCCGAAACCGAGAAATACGCCCATGTTACTTTCTTCTTTAACGGCGGTCGCGAAACTCCGTTCGAGGGAGAGGATCGTATTTTGGTTCCTTCTCCCAAAGTAGCTACCTATGACTTGAAACCCGAGATGAGTGCCTATGAAGTGAAAGATAAATTGGTAGCCGCCATCGACGAAAATAAATACGACTTCATTGTCGTGAACTATGCTAACGGCGATATGGTGGGACATACAGGTGTCTATTCGGCTATCGAAAAAGCTGTCGTGGCTATCGATGCTTGTGTGCGCGATACCGTCGAGGCTGCTAAGGCCAACGGTTACGAAGTGATTATCATAGCTGATCACGGTAATGCTGACAATGCCGAGAATGCCGATGGAACACCCAATACGGCTCACTCGTTGAATCCTGTGCCTTTCGTTTATGTGACGGAGAACAAGAACGCACGGGTCGAAGATGGTATTTTGGCCGATGTAGCTCCCTCGATTTGCCACATCATGGGATTGCCTCAGCCGGCCGAAATGACAGGACATGATTTGTTGAAATAACAACGATCGACGATGACGATATGCCGGAACGTATGCTTTGCGTTCCGGCTTTTCTTCCTCATAAAGATAGATGAAAACGATAGAATCCGAAGAAATTATGCTGCAAGTAGGTAGTGCGCTGGTGAGCCTCGATGTCATAGAACGCTTTTTTATCTGTGATCTCGAAAAATGTTTGGGGGCATGCTGTATTGAGGGAGATGCCGGCGCTCCGGTCTCCGAGGAAGAATGTCGTAAACTGAAAGAAATTCTTCCGGTTATCTGGGACGATTTGTTACCCGAAGCGAAGGCCGTTATCGAACGGCAAGGAGTTGCCTATGTCGATGAAGAGGGCGATTTGGTGACATCTATCGTGAATGGTAAGGATTGTGTTTTTACCTGTTACGGTAAAAACGGAATGTGCCAATGTGCCGTAGAGAAAGCGTTTCGAGAGGGGAAAATCGATTTTTACAAGCCTGTTTCCTGTCATCTGTATCCTGTGCGTTTGAAAGAATACAAAGACTTTGCGGCGGTAAATTATCACCGTTGGAAAATTTGCAAGGCCGCCGAAGTATTGGGCCGCCGGGAAAAAGTGAGGGTTTACGAATTTTTGAAAGAACCGTTGATTCGCAGGTTTGGAGAAAAGTGGTATAACGATCTTTGTGAAGCCGCCGAGGCTTATTTGAAAGAGTATGGGAAATAATCCGGTAAAATTCAGCTATAAACAGATTTGGTTCATTGCCTATCCGATTCTTATCAGTCTCGTTATGGAGCAACTCATCGGCATGACCGATACCGCCTTTATGGGGCGTGTCGGTGAAGTCGAATTGGGAGCTTCGGCCATTGCCGGAGTCTATTACATGACATTTTATATGATTGCTTTCGGGTTTAGCTTGGGAGCGCAAATCATTATGGGGCGGAGAAACGGAGAAGGAAATTATGCGAAGATAGGCCCGATATTTTATAAGGGAACCTATTTTTTGCTGGGAGTAGCGTTGGTGCTGTTTGTCTCTTCTCATTTCGTTTCGCCTTTGATTCTCGAACGATTTATCGATTCGCCTCATGTTCATGAAGCTGCCGTAAGTTATATTCGCTGGCGGGTATATGGATTTTTCTTTTCATTCGTAGCCGTGATGTTCCGCGCCTTTTTCGTGGGAACAACCCAAACAAAGACTCTGACACTCAATTCGATTGTCATGGTATTGTCGAATGTCGTGTTTAATTACATTCTGGTTTTCGGGAAATTGGGATTTCCGGCTATGGGAATTGCAGGAGCCGCCATCGGTTCTTCTTTGGCCGAGTTGGTATCGGTAATTTTCTTTGTCGTTTACACTCGTGTACGAGTCGATGTCAAAAAATATGGATTAAATCGCTTCGGTTTGCGGAATGGAGAACCTTTGGGAAATATTTTGAATATTTCTGTATGGACGATGGTTCAAAATTTTATATCCATGTCTACGTGGTTCCTGTTTTTTATCGCTGTGGAACATCTGGGCGAGCGATCGTTGGCCATAACGAATATTATTCGTAACGTATCGGCCCTGCCTTTTATGATTGTCATTACGTTCTCTTCGACATGTAGTACGCTCATCAGTAATTTGATAGGAGCTGGAAATACTCGCTATGTACGGGGCACGTTGAATCAGTGTATCCGTATGGCATATTTGTTTGTGTTTCCGATTATATTGTTTTTTATCCTTTGTCCCAATTGGATCTTGCGCATTTACACCGATATGCCCGATCTTATTTCGGCATCGCTTCCGTCTCTGTTTGTCCTTTGTTCTGCCTATATTTTTATAGTTCCGGGGAATGTCTATTTTCAGTCGGTTTCGGGGACAGGCAATACTCGTGCTGCGTTTATTTTGGAACTGATGGCGCTGGTGCTCTATGTCGTCTATGTGGCGATTATGATATTTTATCTGAGGGTCGATGTTGCTATTTGCTGGACGACAGAGCATATCTATGCCATTGGAATCCTTTTATTTTCGGCGGCTTATATGAAATGGGGAAAGTGGGAAAATAAAAAAATCTAAAAAAATAATCGGGCTGTTTTTTAGTATAGAAATTATTTAATATTTTATATTTAGTACGAATGAACTAAATATAAAAGTCAAATGGGTTGCTGTTTACGATAATTTGTGTATATTTGCAACCGATGCAAAAACGGATTATACATCGATATAGTCAAGGGTGTTTGCTCCTACTCTTGGGTTAGTTATATGGGAAATTTTATGGTAAGAAAAATTCTGTTGTGTATATTCGCATGTACCTTTGTAATGTCGGAGGCACAAGAAGAGTCTGTCCGTCCATATCAGTTGCCCGATATTCCCGATAGTTTGGTGACGCCCGATGTTAGAAGCGAATATTTAATTGCCCATTATTGGGATAATTTTGATATTGAAAACCGCGCATATTTGGATGCGAGGGAAATTCCGGAACAGGCTTTCGTCGATTTTACCTCTATTATGCGTATCGCTTCACGAGAGAGCACATTGAAATCTATTGATATTTTATTGAGGCGGGCTTCGAGCGATGAAGATATATTGTTGATGTATGCCGATATAGCCGATAAATATCTATATAGTGGAGAGGGGCATTTAGTTAGCGAGGAAGCCTATTTGCCGTTTGTAAAAGCGGTGCTCGATTCGAAAAAAGTGGATAAGTTACGTAAGTTGCGTTATTCCTATCAATATGATGTTTTGACTAAAAACCAATTGGGAATGGAATTGACCGACTTTGAATATAAATTACCGGGAAAAGAAAAGAAGTTCCGTGTTAAGAAATTAAAAGCTCCTTTTGTCCTGTTATATATTAACGATCCCGAATGCGATGATTGCTCGTTGACTACTTTGAGGTTGAGTGTTTCGCAGGCCTTATTGAAGGAAATAAGAGAAGGACGACTCGTTATTTTGTCGGTTTATCCCGATGGAGAGACGGACGAATGGTTGGGCAGTGTTGAGAAATATCCCAAAGAGTGGGTGGTGGCTTCTATGGAAAATGGAGACCGTTATTTCGATTTGAGGATTATGCCTGCTTTGTATTTGGTGGATAAAGATAAGAAAATAATATTGCGCAATACTTCGCTGGAAGAAGTAGAAAAGATATTGAAGGAAAATAAGTAAAAAGACTTTGTGGTTTTGATTCTGTGTAAACGATGTGAATCGTCCATTTGAGATCCCCTCTGTGCGTGAGCATAGGTTTTTTTGACCCAATAACACCTGAAAAAGGAAGAATCGACCACAAAGTCTTTTCTATTTAATCTATTTGAGCAATTCGGTTGTTATTTAAATATTGAATTAACAAAATTGAATATGAAGAATTTCGCTAAAACGGTCTCCCGCTTTTTGTTGTGTGAACGATTGTCCGATTGGGCAAAACTAGGGTTACGGGTGTTTATCGGTTTCATGATGCTGACTCACGGCATCGCCAAAATAGAACAGTTCGATACTTTGAAATCTACGTTTCCTGCAACTATGGGAATGAGTAGTGAGCTGTCGTTAATCCTTATCATATTGGTAGAGGTTGGTTGTTCCTCGTTGGTGCTGTTGGGATTTATGACAAGGTTGGCGGTTTTACCGTTGATGTTTTCTATGATTATTGCAGCTTTTTTTACCTTTTCTCCGATTAGCCTGTCGACGGCAGAATTACCGATGCTTTATTTGGGAATTTATACTTTTATACTGCTTGCGGGTCCCGGACGATATTCTGCGGATGCCTTCTTCGTGAAGACTTTTCATTTAGAAACCTCGTCAGAAAGCGTGGAAGAAGTTTAATTTTGAAAGACAGGTATCACCGGAACCGGAATTAGAGAACGAATAGATGAACGTAGCCGTATTATTATCTGGGGGAGTGGATAGTGCCGTTGTTGTGCATCGGCTGAAAGAGCAAGGGATAGACCCGACTTTATTTTACATTCGCATAGGAATGGACAATGACGAAGGCGACTGTTCGGCCGAGGAGGATATAGAAATGTGTACTTATATTGCGCGTAAGTACGGACTTCCGTTTGAAGTCGTATCTCTCCATAGGGAATATTGGGACCATGTTATGGAATATGCTTTGCGAACGGTGAAACTCGGATTAACCCCTAATCCCGATATGATGTGTAACAAAATGATCAAATTCGGTTTCTTTGAGGAACGTTGGGGGCATGCGTTCGATAAAACGGCTACCGGCCATTATGCTACGACGACCGAGAGGAATGGTAAAATTTATCTCTCCACGGCAAGAGATAAAAAGAAAGATCAGACCGATTTTCTGGCACAGATAGACTCTGTTCAGGTCTCCCATTTGCTATTTCCTATCGGCGATTTATTGAAACAGGAGGTTCGGGAGATGGCTGTTTCGGCTAAGCTCCCTAATGCTTCCAGACGTGACAGTCAAGGTATTTGCTTTTTGGGGAATATCGACTACAATGCGTTTATCCGTCGACATTTGGGCGAACGACAAGGGGCGATAGTAGAGCTCGAAACCGGTAAGATATTGGGATTTCACAAGGGATATTGGTTTCATACGATAGGACAACGGAAGGGACTCGGATTGAGTGGCGGTCCGTGGTACGTCGTGGCGAAAGATGTCGATACCAATACGATATTCGTATCGAACGGGTATGGAACGGAGAAACAATATGGGAAGGTTTTAAAGTTGGCGGAGTTCCATTTTATTACAGATGACCCGTGGGGAGAGATGGAATCGCCTGTCGAGATAACTTTTAAGAACAGGCATACCCCCGATTTTACGTCAGGTCTCTTAATTAAGGAGGGCAAGTCGTATTCTATCTCTTCGAAGGAACCGGTACAGGGTATCGCTCCCGGACAATTTGCTGTCGTGTACGATAAGGAACGCCATATTTGCGTCGGTAGTGGAGTAATTACTTTGTAACGATGCTTCTTGTATTCGGAATAGAATAAATAATAGTTCCCTCTGAGCCTGAACAAAAGAGGAGGAGATCTTTGCCAAACCGAGAGATAAGATACGATTCGGTATGAAAAACAAGCGTATTTGTTTTATTCTGCACACACCTTTCATTATATTTGTAGAATATAGGATACGGTTCGGCAGAGTCAAGCCGGAAATGTGATTTCCGTTTGTCTTTGCACTCGTCTTTCGCTATATTTGTATGATTAAAAATGTGGTGACGTGGATACTCGTATAAAATTAAAGGTGTTGGGGTTGACTTACAGTCAAGTACAAAAAGGTGCATATGCTTTGGTGCTTGCCGAAGAAAATGGGCCTCGTCGTATTCCTGTCGTGATAGGAGTGTCCGAGGCTCAGTCTATAGCTATATCTTTGGAAGGTATTGTTCCGCCTCGTCCGATTACTCATGATCTTTTTGTGAGTTTCTCTCACGGTTTCGGCATTCGTTTGAAAGAGGTTTGTATTTATAAATTTGAGAATGGAGTTTTTTCCTCGGAAATGCTTTTTGACGATGGTACGCGTGAGATTCGTATCGATGCCCGTACTTCCGATGCAATAGCCATAGCTTTGCGTACCCGGTCCGACATATATGTCATGCAGGATATTATAGACGAGGCAGGATTTGTCTATGAGGAAAATGAAGGTAAAGAAGTCGTAGAGACAGAAGAACTCCCCGAAGAAAAGAGTTTGTCGAATTGTTCCCGTAAGGAACTCAAAGAACGCTTGGAAAAGGCTATTGCTTCCGAGGCTTATGAAGAAGCCGCTCGTATTCAAGATGAGCTGAATAAAAGAGATAATAACTTGTAAGAACACCGATATTTTTTTAGATTTGCATGAAATAAGTCGTATGTCGGTAAAACGCTCGGACAAGTGAGGTATTCCCGTGCACGATCGGCTTTATTTTTGACGGATAATCTAAACCATGTCCTGTAAAAAAGGAAATTATTACAACACAAACGCAAGAATATGGAAAGTGTAAAAATTCGACTGATAGTCATGAATTTTCTCCAATTTTTTATCTGGGGATCGTGGCTCTGTACATTGGGATTATATATGACGACACCCGTTGAAGACGGGGGCTTGGCTTTCGACGGTGCACTCGTGGGCAGTGTGTTTGCTCTATCGGGTATAGCTTCTCTTATTATGCCTGCGCTTATAGGTGTGGTTTCCGATAAGTGGGTGAATGCCGAACGGCTGATGGGAGTTCTGCATTGGGTCGGAGCTATTTCTCTTTTTTGTGCGGCGTTCGTTACCGATTATGATTTGTTCAAAATAGCGATGTTGGTCAATATGCTGGCCTATATGCCCACTCTGTCATTGTCATATACCGTTGCATATAATGCTATCGATAAAGCCGGATTGGACCGCATTAAGGACTATCCTCCCGTGAGAGTTTGGGGAACGATAGGGTTTATTGTCGCTATGTGGATAGATAACCTCACCGGGTTCAGTTCCAATAATGGGCAGTTGATTATGGCTGCGTGTGCCTCTGCCGCAATGGGACTTTATTGCTTCACTTTACCGGCTTGTCCTCCGGCTAAGGCGATGAAGAATAACGGGCTCATGTCTGTGTTGGGATTGGATGCTTTGGTCTTGTTTAAGAATTACCGTACAGCCGTATTCTTGCTTTTCTCTTTTTTGTTGGGGGCAGCCCTTCAAGTGACCAATATGTATGGCGTTCCTTTTCTCGATAGCTTCAAGGCGACTCACCCCGAGGCTTGGGCTGTGAAATATTCGGTCATACTCTCTTCTCTTTCTCAGGTATCGGAAACTCTTTTTATTCTGGCGATACCGTTTTTTATGAGCCGATACGGTATTAAGAGGGTGATGATCATCAGTTTCATGGCATGGGTATTGCGTTTTGGATTCTTCGCAATCGGCGGTCCCGAGGGCTTCCCGGTCGTATTCTTGGTATTATCGATGATCGTATATGGTATGGCCTTCGATTTCTTCAATGTGTCGGGTTCTCTTTTCATTGCCGATGAGGCTCCCGCTTCCATAAAAGCCAGTGCTCAGGGTATCTTCATGATGATGACGAATGGACTGGGCTCTATCGTGGGTGGTTACGGTGCTGGGTTGGTTATCGCTTATCATAGCGAGAATGGTGTGGTGACCGACTGGCCGGCATGTTGGACTATCTTTGCGGCTTATGCTTGTGTAATCGGTATTTTGTTTGCATTGACGTTCCACTATAAACATCAAGCCAAAGTCAAGGCAGAGAAAGTTTAATCTTTTAACGAGGTCTTATGCAGATATTTTATGCTCCCGATATTGAAAGTGTGCATGAGCTCCCTGAGGCGGAAAGCCAGCATTGTGTCAGAGTTTTGCGTATGGGCGAAGGTGATGAGATTGGAATTGTCGATGGGGGAGGAAATAAATATCTGGCCGAAATCGTTCTGGCGCATCCGAAGCGTTGTGGCATACGGATATTGAAAAAATCGAAAGTCCCCAATCCGTGGCGGGCACAAGTGCATGTAGCGATTGCGCCGACGAAGAATCTCGATAGAATGGAGTGGTTTGCCGAAAAAGTCACGGAGATAGGCATTGATTCGATTGCTTTGTTGAAATGCCGATTCTCTGAACGGAAAGAGTTAAAACTCGATCGTCTGAACAAAATTCTGATTTCGGCGATGAAGCAATCCTTAAAGGCTGTTTTGCCCCGATTGTCCGAAATGGAAGCCTTTTCGGACTTTGTCGCCCGTCCTTTCGATGGACAGAAATTCATTGCTCATTGCTATGCAGAGGGCGAGCGGAAAGAACTCTCCGAGGTATATAGCCCGGGAGAGAATGCTTTGATTTTGATAGGTCCTGAGGGTGATTTCAGCCCCGAAGAGGTAGAACAGGCTATTGCCTGTGGATTTCAGCCGGTGATGTTGGGGCAGAGCCGGTTGCGTACGGAAACGGCCGGAGTAGTTGCCTGCCATACGATACAAGTGTTGAATCAGTTAAAATCGAAATAATGAGACTCGAAAATCTTAAATATACCGATAGCGGTAATTTCTTTCTGTTGGCAGGTCCTTGTGTCATAGAAGGAGAGTACATGGCGATGGATATTGCGGAAAAGATCGTCGGGATAACAGAATCGTTGCAGATACCCTATATTTTCAAGGGCTCTTATCGCAAGGCCAACCGTTCTCGCCTTGATTCGTTTACGGGGATAGGCGATGAGAAGGCTTTGAGAATATTACGGAAAGTCGCCGATACATACAAAATACCTGTCGTTACCGATATTCATACGGCCGAGGAGGCTAAGATGGCTGCCGAGTATGTCGATGTGTTGCAAATTCCGGCATTTTTGTGTCGCCAGACCGATTTGTTGGTGGCTGCTGCAAAAACAGGGCGAGTGGTGAATATCAAGAAAGGTCAATTCCTGTCGCCCGAGGCCATGAAGTTTGCCGCTCAAAAGGTCGTGGATGCCGGGAATAACGATGTGATGATTACAGAACGGGGAACCTCTTTCGGTTATCAAGATCTGTTGGTCGATTATCGGGGCATTCCGATTATGCAGAAGTTCGGTTTCCCGGTTATTCTCGATGCTACCCATTCGTTGCAAAGGCCCAATCAAGATTCGGGCGTGACCGGAGGAATGCCGGAATTGATAGAGACTATCGCCCGGGCAGGTATCGCAGTGGGTGTCGATGGGTTGTTTATGGAGACTCACCCCGAACCGTGTAAAGCTAAATCGGACGGAGCCAATATGTTGCCGTTGGATCTTTTGGAAGGCTTGCTGACAAGGTTGGTGTGCATTCGGCAGGCTGTAATGTCTTTGGGTAGTAAAGATAAGTAACATATAAAAGCTGTTTGACAATGGTTTCTCGACTCAGGTGTTTTATAGGGGGTATCTTATTTTGTTTTTTCACGTCGTCGTTTGCTCTTCATGCAACGGAGAACGATGATTTGGTGAAAGCCATGATGGAGGTATATGCCGAGGAATTGGCTGCCAATCCACAGGATTACAGAACGTATTATAGCCGGGCTATGGCTTATTTCGGACAGGGGGATATGAAAAAGGCTTTGTCTGATATCGACAATGCGATTAAATATTTTCCTCGAAAAGAGAAGGACGATTTGGCACAGGCTTATTTGCTGAGAGCCAAGATTCTGTCGGAAAGGGGAGAGACCAAGTCTGCTTTGACCGATTTGAACAGTGCTTTACGATTAGTCCCTAACCATCGGTTGGCTCTGAAAGACCGGGGAGATCTGCTGTGCCGGTTGGGACAATACGATATGGCTAAAATCGACTATAACCATTTGTTGCGCATGGATACCCGCAGTCAAAGCGCATTTATGGGGTTGGCGCGAGTCGAGGCTCATACCGGCCAGCCGGTGAGAGCGAAAGATTTATTAGCTCAGGCTGTCAATCTCTCGCCCAAAGATCCGAAGATTTATTTGGAGCGCAGCGAGATTTATAAGGAGATGGACATGATGCCCGAAGCAGTCGATGATTTGGTCTATGCCGTCTCGCTCGATGATGGGCATTCGGGAGCGATACAAAAGCTGGTCGCTTATAGTAACGAGTCGTATAACGGCGTTATCGAAGGGTTGAATCGGAATATCGAACGTTCTCCCCGGCAGGGTATGCTTTATTATGTGCGTGCCACCATTTATAAAGACCATTATGATTATGCATCTTCTTTGCGTGATTGGAATACGATCGTGGAGGAGAACTTTTTCAATTTTCATACGGTCTATTATAACCGGGCCTTTTGTCTGTCGAGGTTGACCCGATTCGACGAAGCGAGAGCCGATATAAAAAGAGCGATAGAGAAAGATTCGCAGAATGCCGAATATTATCGATTGTTGTCTGAAATCGAGAGGGGAGACGGCAATCTTGCCGCTGCCGAACAAGCTGTTCGGCAAGCGGCGGTATATGACCCGTCGAATGTGGCGATTTGTCTGGAAAGGGGAATGATTGCCTATGACGAAGGCGACTTCGGGCAGGCGATAAGTTGTTATAACGAGGCTGTCGTCGCAGCTCCCGATGAACCGTATTCTTATTTGGCACGGGCTTATACGCAAGAATATGGTATGGAAAATCGTATAGCTGCTGAGGCGGATTACCGCAAAGTACTTAGCTTGGACGGTACGTCTGCCGCTTATGGCAATAATTTGAAAGGAATCGCATTTGCGAGACTTCATCTGAAAAAACAGGCCGAGGAGTGGGAGCGTTCGCTTTTGGCTTCCGGGTCGGTTCGTAATATCGATTATTTTTATTTAGCCTGCATGTATGCCGGTTTTGATGTCGACAAGTCGATTTCCTATCTCGACAAGGCGTTGCAAAACGGATATGGCGATTATTATCGTATTCATGTCGATTGCTACTCTCCGGTATCGCTGTTACCCATCAGACATTTGTCGCAGTACAGCGATTTGCTGTATAAATATCGTGCCTTGTTCGGTAAATAGTTGCAAGTCAGAGCTGTTTTTTTTCTTTTTATTTTATAGCTCTGATACCCTGTTTTTATGTTTGAATATTTTTTGTCCTCATGAGGATTTCAGTGTTCCTTTTATGATGAGGGGTGTCGATATGCTTACATTTTATCGGGATAGATATGTGGCGTATTTTTATGGGCTCGTAGTTTTTGCTGTTCGAGAAAACGGGCATATCCGGCTTTCAGGAAGTCGTCGATGTCAGCAGGCAATTCGTTTTCTTCCGATGGCAGGTTGTCGTCAAGAGCCATCATATCGAAGAGTTCCTTTGCGTGTTCGGATAGAGAGATAGAGGCTTCGGGGTGGATATCATCGGCAGTCGTCTCGTCGGCCGTATTTTTCCGTCCTTTCTTCCCGGCTTCTTTCTTCGAGGGCTTATTCTCGAATCGCTTGGCATATCGTTCGAGGGTGTTGATGTAGCCCATCAAAGTTTTTACTTCCGCAGCTTGTGTCAGTACGTCTAACGAGAGCAGCAGTTCGTAATAACGTAATAGGAGTTGATGTCTCAACACTTCTATTCTCAATCGTTGTTCTTTCAGAATCTGTTCTTGTGTTTCCATACGTCTGTTTTTTCAGGCAAATGTAGAACCGGTATGTCTGTTGTTTATGGCATGATCGAACTTTTTTAGAAAAAAGAGGGAGATATTTATATTTTTGGAGTTATCGGTTCTTTGCACTTTTCTTGCTGTGATGTAGAGAGTTTGCCGAAGGAACGGTAATTTTTGCGCAGAGATTGAAAAGGCTGTCATCGTTTTTGGGGTATAGGATTTTTTGATTGTAGAATTTAACCCCCTCGCCCTGCGGGCACTCCCCCTATATTCCCTTACGGAAACACAGAGGGAGAGGTTTAAAAGTGGTATTTCTTGTTTTGGCATAAGGATAGATTTTATACTTCTCGCTTTGCGGGTACTCTCCCTATCTTATCTGTGATGAGCAGAGGGGGAGGCTGAATTTTATCGAAAATCTATTCGGCTACTTTTTAACCACTCTCCGAAAAGATTGGAATGTGGTTGTAGATAAGAGATTCGTCGCTAAGATTCAAGCCTGCCCCACGAATTTTCTGCTGAATCGAAATTTCTGGCAAAGCCCTCGGCAGCCGAGTCGAATGTATTAAAAAAGGCATTAACCCTTCGGTTAATGCCTTTTATAGAAAGAAGCAATTTGTTTTAGTGGAAATGAAATTATTTCTTTTTGTATTTTATTTTATTCGTAAGATTTTGCCTTCGCGCAATACTCCGTTTCGCTTAATCCCGTTGAGCTTGCACAGATGACTGATCGAGACACCGTATTTATTGGCTATCCTTGATAGTGAATCTCCTTTTCTAACTCGATAGGATACGTATTTCGCTCCGTTGTTACTGCCCTTGTATCTGCCGTATCCCAAGCTGCTGGCTAATTCTTTCGGATTGAAAGTATATTGGTCGGTATGAGGCACTTGATTTACAAAGTCGAAAATCTTATTGGGATTGATGTCCATTCCCAAATAGCGCGTTTCGAAGTGCAAATGAGGGCCCGTGGAGCGTCCCGTGTTACCTCCCAAAGCAATGGGTTCTCCCACTTTTACGATTTGATCGGGCTTAACCAAGAATTTGGAGAGATGGCCGTATATGGTTTCGAGGCCGTTGCCATGACGAATGATTACGTAGTATCCGTATCCTCTGCGTTCATATCGTGTTAATCTCACTTTCCCGGAGAAGGCCGCACGTATCGTATCTCCGATATGAAGCGACAAATCCACTCCTCTGTGCATGCGTCTGCGTCGCCAACCGTAGTTCGATGTAACATGGCCAATGATGGGCATACAATATTCCGAGACGTCGATAGTAGCGGATTCGGGCAATTTGTCTATCGGGACTTTGTATGGGTTTACCCATGTTTGATCCCAATTTTCTCCATAAATATCGATACCGGGAAACTCCTCTTCCTCTTCTTCGAGCATTTCGAGTAGGGCGATGGAATCGACCAAGTTTATTTCTTTGTGTATGTTTTGTTGCCCTGCGATGAGGTCCTGGTGTTGTTTGGAGTGTAGGTGAGTGGAGAGATTCCTATTGTGCTGGGCATTTAAGTTACCTAGCGAGAATGCAAGCAGGAGAGGTAGAATGTAATGTTTTGTTTTTCCGAAATACATTTTATTTATCTAATTCTGGCATAAGCCGCGTCCTAAAATAAATAGTCGAAGTAGCCTTTTTATTAAGTCCACCAAAGAAAGATGCGTATATTTTTGCACACACTTTTCAAAGATAATGAATTTTGGAGGAATGTGTTCTGGTTGGTTAACAAAATTTAGGTATCTAGTAAGCCGATTTGTTTGTGTTTTTCATATAAAACATTGATTTATATATCCTTATGTGTAAACATGTTTTACAACATAAAATAGTGAAAACTTTTTATTTAACTGATTAATCCCCAGTTTTTTTGTTTTTCGAAAATACGGTTTAGTTCTTTTCGTACGATTTGGTTTTCGGGTCGTTCTAACAATTCATCGGAATCTAGCAGTTTACCTGCTTCATCGCGAGCTACTTGCAATATTTGTGCATCTTTTGCCAAGTTGGCGATTTGTAAATTGAATGCAATTCCACTTTGCTGAGTCCCTTCCATATCCCCCGGTCCCCTCATTTGCATGTCGGCTTCGGCAATGCGAAACCCGTCATTGGTTTCTGCCATGATTTCGAGCCTTTTTCGGGTGTCTTGGTTGATTTTATAAGATGTCATCAAGATACAATACGATTGTTCGGCGCCACGACCTACACGCCCTCTGAGCTGGTGTAGCTGAGCCAGACCGAAACGTTCGGCGTTTTCGATGATCATAACCGATGCATTGGGTACGTTCACCCCGACTTCTATGACCGTAGTCGCCACCATAATGCGGGCTTCTCCCGATACGAATTTTTGCATCTCGGTTTCCTTTTCGGCCGCTTTCATTTTTCCATGTACCATGCACACTTGATATTCGGGGAAAATTTCCCGAATGTGTTCATATCCTTCTTCTAAATTTTTCAAGTCGCTCTTCTCGCTTTCCTGTATGAGCGGATACACGATATAGGCTTGTCTCCCGATTTGTAGTTGCTTGCGCAAAGAAGCGTATAGCTGGGCTCTTTTGTTATCGTATTGAAGGAGTGTTTGTATGGGTTTGCGTCCGGGGGGCAGTTGGTCGATGACCGATACGTCGAGATCGCCATAAACGGTCATGGCCAAAGTCCGGGGAATGGGGGTGGCAGTCATGACCAAAATGTGTGGCGGAATTTTATTTTTTCTCCAAAGCCGAGCCCGTTGCTCTACCCCGAACCGATGTTGCTCATCGATGACGACAAAACCCAGATTCGCAAAATTTACCGAGTCTTCCAGAAGGGCATGGGTTCCTATCAGCAGGTTTATTTCTCCGGTGAGGAGCCCTTCTAAAATGGGAGCTCTTCGTTTTTTAGATACCGACCCCGTGAGTAGTTCAATACGTAGTCCTAACGGCTCTACCATCTTTTTCAGCCCTTCGTAATGCTGGGTGGCCAATATTTCGGTGGGAGCCATTAGACAGGCTTGGTAACCGTTGTCTACGGCGATGAGCATACTCATGAGCGCGACCAATGTTTTTCCACTGCCTACATCTCCCTGTAACAGTCTGTTCATTTGTCTGCCGCTGCCCATATCGGCTCGAATCTCTTTGATGACTCGTTTTTGAGCTTGGGTGAGTTCGAAGGGCAACACTTGATGATAAAAGTCGTTGAAATAATTCCCGATGTGGTCGAAACGGAATCCTCCCAATTTCAGGTTCCGTAACCGGGTATATCGTAGAATGTGTAATTGCAGGTAGAATAACTCTTCGAATTTGAGCCTGAATTCTGCCCGCCTCAGGTGGCCTATCGTCACCGGAAAGTGAATGTTGCGTAGGGCATCGGTCGAACTCATGAGTTGCATTCGCGAGATAATGGGAAGGGGCAATGTTTCGGGCAGTGGGTTTTGTATTCCGGAGAGAAGGGTATATACCATTTTCTGTATGGCTTTCGAGTTGAGGAAAGCATTTTTCATTTTTTCGGTCGTGGTATAGTATCCTTGTAGTCCGGTCGTGTTGTCTATGCGATCGTCTATCGGGTCGAGCTCGGGGTGGGCGATGTTGAATTTCCCGTTGAAAAGAGTGGGTTTCCCGAAAAGCGTATATTCCGTTCCCGGTTTGTAACGGTCGGTGATATAGCGTATTCCTTTGAACCAAACGAGCTCTATGACTCCCGAACCGTCGGAGAACAGAGCGGTGAGCCGCCGGCGTGCCCCTTCTCCGTGAGTGGTGTATGAAACGATTTTACCTCGTAACTGAATATAAGGCATCGAGCCGTCGATTTCGTTTATTTTGTAGGTCTTGCTTCGGTCGATGTATTTATACGGATAATAGTGCAGCAGGTCGAGATAGGTGAATATCTCTAATTCTTTGTTTAGGAGTTCGGCGCGTTTAGGGCCGACCCCGGGAAGGTATTTGATATTTAAACCGGCTAAATCTGTCATTCCTTCAATCCTATTTCGGCGATTGCCAAGTCGACCGGCAGAGTTATTTTCAAGTTTTCCCGATTCCCTTCGACCAATTCGGGAATGTATCCGGCAGCCTCGTACACCGAGGCATCGTCGGTGAAAGTGTCGTTATAAGGGAGCTTGTATGCCTTTTTTATTTCTTCGACCCGGAATGTCTGCGGAGTTTGTACCGCCACGAATGCCGTGCGGTCGACGGCCTTGCTGGATTTGTCGGGAAATATTTGTCTTAATGAATCGGTTAGAGGAAGAACGGGTATGGCTCCGCCTTTTTCTTCTGCGACATGAAAACAATTTTCTATTACGCGATGAGCCGTGAGCGGGCGTACTCCGTCGTGGATAGCGACAATCCCTTCGTCCGGGATAAGAGATAGTCCGTTAAGAACCGAATGAAAACGTGTTTCTCCCCCCTTGACAACGAGATGGGGAATTGTGATTCGGTGAACTGTGCATAGCCGTTTCCAGTATTCTTGTTGGTTTTGAGGAAGTACGATTATTAAATCGATATTCGGATCGAATCGGTAGAAATTTTCTATCGTATGGGCTAATATCGGTTTGCCGGCTATCTCGATGAATTGTTTGGGAATGTCGTTTCTCATACGAGTCCCTTTTCCTCCGGCTACTATGATCGCATATCGTTTCATCGATGGCTTCTTTTCCTATGATTACAAAAATAGTACAAAGCGAGAGCAGAAACAAATTTATTCGGTTGTACCGAAGCGCAGCCTGTTTCCACCCGTAAGGCAAATATAGCGAAAGGTGAGTGCAAAGGCAAACGGAAATCACATTTCCGATTTGACTATGTCGAACCGTCTCCTATATTCTACAAATATAAGGATTTATTTCTGTATGGAGAAATATTCTCTTTTGTGCGTACAGAGCAAAGGGTGGTTTCGAGGGGAATGAAGGGAAAAGGGGAAAGAAAAAGACAGGCGGAAGAACCAGAGTTCTTCCGCCTGTCGCTATGTGATTCAAGTCAATGTTATAGCCTTACTTTTGCGCGCTTCACACTGCCTGCTGTTTGGACTTCTACCACATAAATACCTTTCAGATCACCGGCATTTATAACGGCCGATTCACTTGCCGGGGTTTCGGTTATGCAGAGGCTTCCGCTCGTCGAGTATACTTTTATCGTTTCGATAACGGCATCGGCTACGACATGAATGTTTCCCGTGCGGTCGGTGAATATTTTCGTCGCATTTTCTGTCGTATGGTCTATTCCACTGATAATCGTTAATTCGAAATTCTGTTCGGTATCTTCGTTTACTGTCACAAGCACACCGTCCACACCTGTATAGTTATCTTTGCTAACCGTCATTTCATATTCTTTTCCCGGTTGCATTACGGAAATGCTGTAAGCTCCCGTTTCATCGGTAGTAGCGGTGTAAATGACTTCGCCCGATTGCATGGTTACCGTAGCACCCTCTATCGGGGCTTGGTTATCTTTCCGGGTTATAATGCCGTGTACGACCGGCGCTTCGGTTGCCAATCCCAGTTCCATCACCATGATTTCATTTTTTAAGCTGGGTGTGTAAGAACCATTGGTCCACATATCCATATAATCAGCAATATAACCATCTTTTTGGTATGTCTTCATCAATTGGGTCGATACCTCTTTGATGAAGAATTTAGCTCCTGATTTATATCTAGTGGAGTCTACCGAGATGATTAAACTGAGATTACCTCCTTCATAGGTAATAGGAATTTCGGGTCTCATTTCGAAATATAGAGGCGATTCTTTGCTTCCTCCCGCTTCGTATCGCAAGTTCGCTCCGATATGGCTCAATCCTGTTATGTCCGCTTCGCTCATTTTGTCGGTAGTGAGAGCCGTTTTTTCGGTATTGCCTATCCAGATATTTATTCGATATCCTTTTATGGCTGCATCTGTGGCGTAATAGGGGATATTTACCGTTTCAATCACGTCGCCAGCTTGTAATCCTACAAGATCTTCCGGGGTGTAGAGTATCTCATATAGATAGTTAGTGTAGTTAGGAGTTGACTTTTCTGTCGATAAATCGCCTATCATAACGGTAGAGATCAGGCTTTCCTCGGCAACAGATACCGTAATCGTGTCGGTCGAGGTCACTACATCGTCGAGTGTAAGCAGTGCATAGATCGATGCTTCGCCGGCGGCTCTCGGGGTCCACGAACAAGTGTAGCTTTTCATGTCGCCCAATATCATAGGTTCTACTGTGTAGTTGCCGATGTTTTCTTCGCCGTTCATCAAGGCAATCGAATAGCTTTCGGCCGTTTCTCCGGCTGTGCCCAAGCAAGCCACGTCGATGGTAAAGTTTTGAGTGTAGTTTACCATACCTTTGTTCTCTCCGGTAAATCCTTTAATGTCGATGCGGTGCTCTTGATAAACTACTTGTGGGCCGTAAACCAAGTCGATATAAGTCTTTTTGCTGGCGAATCCGATATAATAATCACCTTCGGTAAAGTCTTCGGGCATATAAGCCGCCATCTCAGCCCAGTCACTCCAATAATTGGCATAAATGGCGAAAGATTTTAACAGGTTCCATGTCTTTCCGTCTGCGGAATATAGAATATCTGTGTTATATCCAGAAGATGAGGTCGCTCTTACAGAGAATGCAATAGAGTCTCCTGCCGAGAGATGGAGCAAGGGGGTGATGATCGTATCGACTGTGGATTCTGTATTGACAATGCTGGTTTTACCATGATGTTTAGTCGTCGTATTTCTTTCCCAAAGTCCTTGTTTCATATCCCAAAGGATTGGCGGGAAGGTTTCGCCTTCGAACGATTCTAATAAAGCCGTAGCCGATAGCATTGTACCGGATGCGGTAAATTCCGTATTGCCTATACCGTCGTGTTCTACCGTGATATTATCGTTATATATGCCCGGTTCGGCATTGAAAGTGATTTGGATCGTATCGGATTTGCTACTGGGTATAACCAATGGCAGTGCTGCATTTACCGAGAATGCTGACCCCGATGGCACTGTGATTTTCGATACGGTCAATGCTCCGTTGTTACTGTTGTTTTTGATTACATAATCCAATGTCGTCGCTTTGTTTACCAATCCAAAGTTTATAGCCGATAAGGAGGCATCCCCCTTATTGGGCTTGATAGTTATATTATCGCCCGTTTTTACTTGGGTGAAATGTGTATTTTCGACGTTGTTTACTTTTACATTGAGCGATAGTTTACTTTTTTCGTTATTGCTGCTAATGAACAGATAACCCTTGATTGTAGTTCCTGCGCCTGCGGCTATTTCAGGCCCGGGGATAACATTGTCTTCGTATAAGGTTGTGTCTTCTCCGTTAATGATGTAAGTTTTGTAGGAGACGCCTTCGGCTACGGTATTGTTCTCGTTCACTAATTGGGTTGTGAAATTATAGCTGTTGGCCGAGACTGTTTGAGTCCCGATGTTCTTAACTGCAAATTGCAATGTGTTTTGAGTGGCTTTGTCGGGGCCTGCATATAATGTCATCCAACTACTTGGTCTATTGTTGGCTTCTTTAACCAACTGTATGCCTTTGGAAATTTCCTGCCGAGTGAATGCTATGAAGTTATCTACATAGACATTGTTCAGTGTGAAGGCTATGCGTGATCCTTCGGGTACATCGTCGACATTGACTGTTGTCCAAGATGACGAAGAACCTGTTCCCGTATTTATTGCGGTCTGCGTACCGGCGGCTGTTACGATATACGCTTGAATAGCATCGGAAGAGCCTCCGGCTTTCTTGAAATCGAATGTTACTTTTCCCGATATGACAGGGGTAAATATCGTGTCGATGGTCGATTCATCTCCCCAAGAGCCGATAGAACCGCTTAAACATTTTGATCCGTTTACACCTTTACTACTGTTGATGGAATAGGTAGTTTCATTTCCGTTTTTAACGACCACCCATTCGTCTGGAAGTTTGGATAGTTCGTCGAATGTTTCGTAGTAGGCTGTTGCCGGATAGGTCTCGGCCGATAGGGTAATCGTGTCTTTTCCTCCGTTAGAGTCGATGTATAATTTCCCGGTATATGAATTTACTTCTGCCGACGAGAAGTTAACGGTAATTGTTTTTTGTTCGTTGAAAGCGATATCGGTCGTTGTCGGAGTAACGGAGAAAGGCGACGATTCGCCGTTTTCTACGGAAAGGGTAGCATTCAACGTGTTTATTCCCTCGTTGGAAAGTATAAATTCTTGTGATGCCGATTCCCCGGCTTTCACCATACCCAGATCGATATTTTTCGTTTCGTTGATTAATTTGGGTTGCTCCGATATCAATTCGATTTTGATATTGTCGATATAATTGGCGTTTCCATATTCTTGGATCGCTTCGAAGATAACGTAAAATTCTTGCCCGGCCATTTCGGACGGTATGTCGACCGACATTTCGTACATTCCGGTTTTAGTAATCTCAGTGCCTGCGTATCTTTTGGCGTGAAGAATGGGTTCACTTAGAGTCGTAACGGTTTGGTCTCCGTTGATAATTACTTTGTTATCATCGTCATAGTTGTAAATATCGCCTATGGAGTTGACATATATTTTAAATCCCTCATTGGGCTTGTTTGTGCCCGATTGACGATTCATAAAGAATGAAATTTTAGCAGTTCGTCCAGAAGCAAAAGACAGTTTCGGGGTCACTAATATTGCCGTTGAGGTAGCTCTGGCATCATCGGCTTTTAATGAGTAGCCATCACATGCATTTGAACTTGATGTATTTACCGACCATTTGGTCGCAGTGCTTCCTGTCGCATATCCCGATTTTAGAGTCCAACCGCTCAATCCAAAATTTTCTTCGGAAGAGGAGATTTCGTTAAAATCTTCAAAAAATGGGGCGCTATCGGTGATTTCGATAGCTTGGGCGTAACTTACCGGCGACAGTCCCAGTAAACATATTACAATCCCAATCCAAGTGAAAGTGTAAGATTTTTTCATAATTAAAACAATTAGAAAAGAATTATATGAAATAATAATATTATATTTTTATTTTTTGCAAATATAGAAATGTTTTTGAAAAATTGATACTAAAATCTTCGTTTTTTTATCGAAATGTAGGGTTTCGGAATGGTTAAGCGATAAAATATATTTCTCCGTAACGTATTGGACAGAAAATAGTGCATGTCGTAAACGGAGTTACACATCGAGAGATAGGTTGTATGAGGTAGCGATAAACTGTGTGGATATAAAAACAAAAAAGAACTTTTTCTCAAAAGCTCTTTTTTATAGGTTTTCAATAGGTATTAATTTTTTTAAGGTAAAAAAGATTGTTTTAGGTTATTGAGACAAAGGACAACCTTTTTTTGCAGATAAACAAACAAAATAATATGTTATACAATATGCTTTTATAAATACTTTTTTGATTCTTATATGATAAACTATTGATAAATAGTTCCTTTTGAACTATTTTATTTGAATGCTTCGAATGTATAAAAAATATTAAATGCGTACTTGTCGGTGACTTTTTGCTTGTTATTCCTCGATGTAGTCGAACAGATTTAGTCCTGTCTCGTCAAAAACTGCATAGGAAGGATGCTTGATCCAATCCCCTAAAATAATGATGCGACTCTGATGGGGGAGTGCAAGATCGAGCAGGATATGTCGATGACCGAATATGAAAAAATCGATTTTATCCGTTTCTCTAAATTCTTTGGCAAAGCATACCAAGTGCTCGTTTTTCTCGCCTTGATATTCGGCGTAGTCATCTCCGGCTTTTCTACTATGGGCCGACCATCGCAATGC
Organism: Barnesiella sp. B2-R-119; assembly: GCF_023656675.1. Lineage (NCBI taxonomy): Bacteria > Pseudomonadati > Bacteroidota > Bacteroidia > Bacteroidales > Barnesiellaceae > Barnesiella > Barnesiella sp. B2-R-119. Next base: position 178,890 of record NZ_JAMOKL010000003.1, on the reverse strand, counting down.
AAAAGCAACGGTCCACCGGGGGTGTATGGCTGCGTAAAGATATTGGCAGAAGCGGTTTCGAAATATTTTTCTGAGGAAGCGAAATGTCATGGCTCTTTTTCCGACGTTATCTCCATGCGAGAGGAAGAAACGTTTTCCCCCAATTTCGGTTATCAAGGTTCCGTCGTGTATCGTAATGCCCAATTCATGAGGTAGATAATCGAAAATCCAGATGTCGTGGTTCCCGATAAACCAGTGTATGTCAATGCCGTTGTCGCTTAGCTCGGCCAGTTTGCCGAAAAAACGGGTGAATCCTTTGGGGACTACATACCGGTATTCATACCAGTAGTCCAGAATATCGCCCAATAAATAGAGTGTTCCGGCATCTTGTTTTATGCTGTCGAGCCATCTAACGATGCGACGTTCGTATTCGATGGGATTCTCTATATATCTTGCTCCCAAATGAAAGTCGGATGCGAAGTAAATTTTTTTCCCCGGCATGATTGTGTTATAAAAGTCCAAGTTCGAGTTTTGCCTCTTCGCTCATCATGTCTTTGTCCCATTCCGGCTCGAAAACCAACTGGATATCCACATTTTTCACATTTTCGATACTCTCGACTTTCATACGCACGTCTTCGATGATGAAGTCTGCGGCCGGACAGTTAGGAGCGGTCAATGTCATTTCTATTTTTACGGTCCCGTCGTTTACCTCTATGTTGTAAATGAGCCCGAGGTCGTATATATTTACCGGTATTTCGGGATCGTAAACGGTTCTCAGCATTTTTACGATTTCTTCTTCGATGGTCGGTTTATTCTCCATAGAAATATATATTTGTTTTTGTTTGTCGAAGATACGCTATTTTTTTCGATAGCCGATAAGGGTCTGTAAAATTTTATGATTCTTGTCGATTTGTCTGTCAATTTTATGATTTTAATATATTTTATTTTATCTTTGTGCAAATAGAGGTCGAGAAATGGGTTATAATAATAGCCTATGGCTGATTATAAATAAAAATAAAATGAAGTTTATGAAAAAGACAGTTCTTTGTGTAGCTCTTGTCGCTGCCTTGTTTTTGGCTATTCCTGCCAATGCACAATTTAAGTTCGGTCCCAAAGTGGGTATGAATATATCTACTCTTTCTCTCAGTGGAAATTTGTCTGATAATTTCAAGGCAAATAATATTTCGAGCTTTACGGGAGGTCTGATGGCCGAGTTTATGGTTCCTGTTATCGGTATCGGGGTCGATGCCAGTTTGATGTATACTCGGAAGGGGTCGGAATTGAAAGATATAACGAGTGGTATATCGGAGAGTAAACATGTCGATTATGTAGAGATTCCCATTAATTTGAAATATAAGTTTTCGCTGCCGGTAGTCGGTTCTATATTGTCTCCTTTTGTATATGCCGGGCCGAGTTTTGCATTCCGTGTGGGCGATAATTTCAAAGAGCAATTCAAAGAGAAAAGTTTCGATACGGCGATAAATGTGGGCCTCGGTCTCGAACTTTTCAATCACTTGCAGATTGCCGGTCAATATGGTTGGGGATTGGGTAGTGCCATGGAGGTCAAGAACGACCTTCCCGATTCGGTTATGAAAGGTAAGAGCCGGGCATGGACCATTACGGCGGCTTATTTGTTCTAAACTGGATTTTTTTCAAAATATAATCGCGAGGCAGGGAGAAACTCTCTGCCTCGTTGTTTTTTATGTCTGGGGAATGTGGGTTCGGCAGGTAATCAGTGGTGAGATGTAGATATGGATTTTAGCGATGAATTTCTTGTTAACAACCATATTCCAGTCTTTTTGGAGAGGTTGATTTACAGTTCTGTTATTGTTATCGGGGGTTCCCTTTTCCCCCTGTTTTTTTAACCCCCTCGCCCTACGGGCACTCCCCCTATCTCATCTGCGATGAGCAGAGGGAGAGGGTTGTTGTCTTGATACGTTTTCTCTGTTGCGGATATTTTTTAACCCCTTTGTGCCACCTTCCCTATATTTTGCGTTGCAAAACGCAGGGGAGGAGTGTAGAAATCTTTCGATAACATGGTTCTACTGTTTTTATTCTCCGTCTGTGCTACCTCGCTCTATACTTTGCGTTGCAACCCCCGTAAGGCTGGATACGGCAAGGGAGAGGGGCTGGAAGATTCCGGCTGTTTACGCTTGAAATCAGTTTTTTTTGATTGTATGAGTAAAAAAAGATTGTTTTTCTTGCAAAAATGTAAATAAATGCTTAATCTTGCAAAAGAGGCATCTCGTTTCTTTCTTCCGGTTATTTTATGGGGAAAGGAGCCATGATGATTGACGGGCGAGAAGCGATCGAAAAATCAAAGACTATGAAAAGGACCATCTTCTACCTGTTCTGCATTTGGGGATTGACCGTCTCGTCGGCAGTCGCTCAAAAGAGAACGGTCTCTCACGAGACGGGGGCATTCGTTGGAGAAAGCTCGGCAGAACGTCCCGAGCGTCGGGTCTCCGTCTCCCCCGACGGCGTCACGGTCACCTACGAGTTTAAGCATGCGGTCGTTTTGTCCGATCCCGATGTCGCGGATCATTATCTGTGGCGCATTTCGGGCTTCGGGCATAGTGTCGTTCCGGGCGAGCCGGACGTTCCGGTCCGTTGGGACTCGTTTGCGCTGCCCGAAGGCTGTGCCTCATTCACCGTCTCGGTTCTTGAAAGCGCCTGTGTCGATGTGCCGTTGCGCCTCTCTCCCGCCCGTGCTCCGCAGCCCGAGGGGAAAGAGTCCCCGGCGGTTGTTCCCGACATCGCTCCCTACGAAGGGTGGTTTCCTCGCGAGGTCGTGGAGACAGGCGAAGTCCGGGTGTACCGGGGACGTTCCGTGGCGGAAGTGGGTGTCTATCCGGTGCGATACGACTGGAAGAACGGCGTTGTGCGGGCCTGTTCCAAGATCGTCTATCGGGTGACTTTCGGAGAGGGCAGCCTACGGTCCGCTCCGGAGGGGAGAATAGCGCCTGACGACTCTTTCTTGGACAATACGACGCTCAACGGGAATGTCGGGGCGGCCGGATATGAGATGTTTCGGAGCGCGGGGGATACGGGCTCCGCAGGCAAGGACTATCTGATACTCTCGACCCCGGAGTTCGAGGAGGCCGTGCGACGTTTGGCCGACTGGAAGCGTACATTGGGCTTCGGTGTGCATACCCGGTTGCGGGGGGACTGGACACCCGAGCATATCAAGTCTGCGGTGAAAGAGGTTTACCGTTCCGCACCCTCGCTCTACTATCTGCTCATCGTGGGCGACCACGACGATGTGCCGGCGGAGGATATGGCACGGACTATCGTCAATCAGGACGATGGAAACAGTTATCAATATGTAACGGATTATTACTATGGTTGTATGGACGGTGAGGACGATGTCCTTGTCGACCTCTACCGGGGGCGATTGCCGGTCTCCACGGCGACGGAGGCGATGACGGTGGTCGACAAGATTATCCGATACGAGCGGAATCCGGTGCGAGACACCGCTTTCTATGATACGGGACTGCATTGCGCCTATTTTGAGGATTGTACGCCATATGGTTGGAACGGTCCGGGGGACGGTATCGAGGATAAACGATTTACATTGACTTCGGAGGAAGTTAGAAACTATATGCTATCCAAAGGGAAAGCGGTCAATCGGGTCTATTTTGCTTATGATTATAGAGAAACGGATGACTATCCGCCTCCGACATTTTGGAACAATGGAGAATTTGCTTGGGGGGATTCCATACCAGTGGAATTACAAAGACCTTATTTCGCATGGGATGGTGATTCGGCAGATATAGTGAGGTATATCGACGAGGGGGCATTCTATGTCTTGTATCGGGGGCATGGTACGGATTCTACTTGGGTACAACCTTATTTTACAGGAGATAATATCCTCTCACTCGCTAATGGCGACCGTTTGCCGGTTATTTTTAGTATCAATTGCGAGACAGGCAGCTTCCAAGAAGACGATTGTTTTGCGGAGGCGTTCTTGCAGAAGCGGAACGGGGGAGCCATAGCGGTCTATGCGGCAACAGAGAAAAGTTGGCCGGGCTACAACGATGCGATGGTGATAGGCATGTTCGATGCCATCTGGCCCGATCCGGGAGTGGATTCTAAACTATATAACTTTTTGCATATGACAACTTCTCCCTCTCGATTGTGGGAAACCACCCGATTGGGAGAAATTTTGGATCAAGGTTTGAGGCGTATGGAGGAAACTTGGGGGGCGTATCGGGGACACATCTATACACAGTTTTCTAAGGAGATATTTCATTGCTTCGGCGACCCCGGCATGCGCATATATACCGATACTCCTACGGAGTTTGAGAAGTTTTCGGTGACCCGCGACAGTCTCGGGGTTCGGGTCGATTTAGGTTCGGAGGCGGGCGATATCGCCTTTTACGACGAGCGGACAGAAGAAATTCGGTTTTATACCGGCCGTTCGGCGGAATATTCGGGCGATGCCCGTTATGTGCGGGTCTGCGTGTCCGGACAGAATAAGGTTCCCGCAATCGATTTTCCGGTATATCCCGATGTACTTTATATTCAGAACGAGACTGTACAAGGCCCTAAATATTACAAAGCTGATACCATCAAGGTTGGCAGTCATGTCACGGACGAGAAAGCGAAAGGAGAAGCCGTCTTCGATAAAGGCGAAGTTACCTTGACCGGCAGAGAGAAGGTGATTCTCGACCGTGGAACGACCGTTAAGCGAGGAACCACATTTAAGATACAAATAAAAAAATGACAGTTATGAAATCGAAGAATATAATCATCGTGCTCTTGTCTTTTATTGGGGGAGTGTATGTCCAAGCGGATAATTTATTCGAGAGGAATCCGCATTGGAGATTAGAGGATATGGAGGCTCATTGGAAGGGTAGATGGTATGATGTGGGAGATCCGGAAGAGGTAAATGGAAAAATTTATTTTAAACTCTTTTATATGTTGGACCAATGTGAGTCGCACGGATTACAAAGACAGACAGACTTTTATCGACCGGATACGCTTTTGAGAAAGATTAGGGAGGAGAACGGTCGCATATTGGTGGATTATGAGGATTATAAAAATTATTGTACAAAGGCATATGTCGATTATATCCCTTATAAAAAGACAGATGGAGGAGAGTTGGTGCTTTATGACTTCAACATGAAGGTGGGAAACAAGTATGGACACGTGGAGGGATATGACGATGTATGGGTGTCCGAAATCCGTAAAATAGCCTTCGATGATGGGAAGATACGAAAACTTTTTATACTCAGTAACGGATTGAAAATCGTGGAGGGAATAGGGTGTCTTTGTTCGGAGGGAGATCCTCTATTGCGTTACTTGAATCCCAATCAATGGGAACGGGGAGTTGATAAGTATCTTGGGCTTTTCGAGGAAAATGAAACGCAAATATTTTCACAAACTCGTGAAGAAGCCCTGTCGGATACTTCCTTAGAGAGGTATTTGGTATACCATGATTTTTGGAACAAAGGACTGTATTATTCCATCAGCTTTACGTCCGATTCGGAAGTGAAAGTAGCCTGTTACAGTAATCCCAATCCCACGGGAACGTATTGGGGTACTGTGGCAATACCGGAATCGGTTGAACATGAAGGAGATACTTATCGGGTGACCGGGATAGACGACTATGCTTTTGGCAATAGTCCGCTTTTGTATTCGATAACTCTCCCCGGGAGTGTGTCGAGTATCGGTCAAGAGGCATTCAGCGGCTGCACGGGTCTGACGGAAATCACGTGTAAAGCTGCGGTTCCACCTGTTTGCGATGCCGATTGTTTCTCCGGCGTAGAGCAGAGAGATTGTAAACTGTATGTGCCCGAGGGCTCGGTGGAGGCCTACCGGAATGCCCCGGTATGGCAGGACTTCGATATAATAGCGACCGACTTCTCGGGAATAGAGGAGATACGGGTCGATGAGGAATTGGACGAACCCCAATCGCCTTTGTATGACCTTCAAGGCCGTCGGGTGACGGGCACACCCGAGCGTGGCCTCTACATACGGAACGGAAAGAAAGTGTGGATAAAATAACAATGGCGAAGTTACCTTGACCGGCAGAGAGAAGGTGATTCTCGACCGTGGGACGACCATAAAACCGGGTACAAAATTTGAAGTACAACCTAAAAAATAGATATGATGAAGTTTGTAAAATACGACATTAAAAAAATAGAGATATTGCTAATGCTTCTCTTTGTTGCCTTTCAGTCGAGAGCCTATGACTTCGAGAAAGATGGTATCTATTACAATTTCAATGGTACGATTCCTTTTGAAGTGTTTGTAACTTATAGAGATAATCCATTCGATGTTGGTTATCAGCCTTCTTATTCGGGCGTTGTAGTGATACCTGAAACGGTAGAGTTTGCGAATAAATACTATCGAATTACTGAGATAGGCGATTTTGCATTTCGGGGTTGTTCATCTTTGTCTTCCATTGAAATACCGGGAAGTTGTACTACGATCGGATCCGGTGCTTTTGGGGGATGCGAAGGTTTAACCGAGATAATTTTACCTGAAAGTCTTTCTTATATAGGCAGTTCTGCTTTTAGTGGATGCACGTCGCTAATGACTGTGAATATACCAATCGGGATAAAATACATAGGTGGCTCTGCCTTTGGTGGTACTCCTTGGTATAATAACCAACCTAATGGAGAAATTTATTTTAATACGATATTCTATGCGTATAAGGGTAAAATGCCTCCCCAAACACACATAGATATCCGAGATGGGACAACCCAAATATCTGATGGCGCTTTTCGTTATTGTAGCGAATTAGCTTCTGTAACTATACCGGGTAGTGTTGACAAGATAGGGGTTTACGCTTTTTGGAATTGTATTTAGAACCATAGAACAACCAAAAGCAATCAGAAATATCCGAGTATAAATCTTTAATTACCAGCATATTCTAAAATTTAACACTTTTCGGTTGCCATTTGTCGCTTCCCAATTTTCCACATATTTTTGATACATATTTCTGACGTGGAGAATTTGCGGAGCTTATTTTTTGTCACATCGTGCAGGTAGTTGACAAGGGTTTACAACCGTTTACGATAAGCGACAATAACCGCCCCGATATGCGGAAACAGTCACACTGTGTAGAAAAGCGACAACGGTTGACTTCCGTTCACATCCGTTTACCATTTCAGAGATATAGGATTGAAGAAATGAACCATTAAACGATAAAACGGTATGAAAGCAACCAGAAAATGCAGTTTTTGCGGCAAGTCCTTTGTAACCCGAAGCGGTATGCAAAGATATTGCAGTGAGGCTTGTCAGGCAGAAGCCAAACGAGCCAGAGTGATGCAGAAGAACAACCTCTTCAAAGTCGCCCAACCCTTGATGGAGATACAGCATCAGGAGTATCTCACCTTTTCCAAAGCAGCCATCCTCATGGGCTGTTCCCGACAGTACATTTACAAACTTGTAGCCATCGGCAAGCTGAAAGCCTCACGCATCAGCAACCGCATGGCATTCATCCGCAGAGCCGACATCGAGCAGATGTTGGAGGGCAATCCCTATCACCGCATCCTGCCCGGCAACACCTCCACACCAAGGAAATCATCTTCATCTTCCTTACCTGCCAAAAGAGAAAAAAGGGAAAAGGAAAGCGAAGAAGTGTTGGACTTCTATTCGGGCGAGGAGGTGATGTCCCTTTTTAAGGTAAAGCAGTCGTGGCTTTACACTTCCGCCAAGCGTAACCATATCCCCATCTGCCGTATCGCAGGAAAGAACTATTACAGCAAGAAGCATATTGACGAGTTTTTCGGTGTAGCAGTTGATATTAGCGAAATTACCGACTGGCTACTGACCGAGGAGGTGGAGGAACTGTTCGGCATGAAGCCGACCGCACTCCGTGCCTACACCTATCGCCATAAGATACCCACTAAAAGAGAGTACGGGCGTACCTATTACTCCAAATCACATTTGAACGAACTCCGCAGAACTGACCTTGTGAACGATGAACGCTACTATACCGTTGAGCAGGTGCAGCAAATCTATGGTCTTTCGTCAGCCAACATCTGCCATATCGTCAAGGTAAAGCACATCGAAAAGATAAAGGTGGGTGTGAAAAACCTGCTTTTGCGCTCAGATGTGGAGCGTGTCATGGCTGAAAGGAACAAATAACCGTGAAAAATCGGGATTATCGAAAATTATTTCAAAATGATGTATCGTGGAGGTATTCACGGATATTTCACGTTGTTCCTTTGCCATCGGAAACATGGATACAACTCCAAAATGTATACAACCAATTAAAAGATAATTATTATGAGTAAATGCAAAACAGTTACCTTGCGTAAGCGCAAGATTAAGAACGGGACACAGTATTCACTATGCCTTGACTACTATCCCGGCTACCGTGACAATGTCACCATGAGAGTGATTACACGTGAAGCCTTAGGAATTTACATCTTCGCCAAACCTGCAAACCAGCAGGAACGGGACTTCAACGCACGCATGATGAAGAAAGCGGTCATCCTGCGCAACCAGCGCTACGAAGCCATTTTCAATGAAAACAACGGCTTTTTTGACAAGACCAAGATGAAGGGCGATTTCCTTGCCTATTTCAAAGGACTGGCTGACCGTAAGAATATCAAGTGGCAGCACGTTTACAAACACTTCGAGCGGTTCGTGAACGGCAAATGCACCTTTGAAGAGGTGGATGTGGACTTGTGCCGCAAGTTCATGGAGTATCTGCTTAACGCCCCTCAAACCATCCACACCAACCAAAAGCTGCATATCAACTCCGCAGCAGGCTATTGGTCAACTTTCCGTGCGGTACTTCATACAGCCTACCGTGACCGGAAGATAAAGGAGAATCCCAACGGCTTCTTAGACCGCATCGAGTGCATTCCCACCATCAGGGAACATTTGAGCCAAGAGGAACTGATACGACTTGCTGAAACTCCTTGCGAAGAAGAGGTCTTGAAAAGGGCGTTCCTTTTCGCTTGTCTTACAGGATTGAGGAAGAGCGACATCAGGCAGCTCACGTGGCTGCAGATACAGCCATACACCAACGGCAGGATGTTCGTTACCACCCGTATGCAGAAGACCAAGGAGATAGTGCATAACCCCATCAGCGATGAAGCCTACGGACTGTTGGGAGAACGTGGCGAGGGGCTAATCTTTGAGGGTTTCAAGGACAAGATGCTGCAAGGACCACTCCAACGGTGGCTCACGGCAGCAGGGATAACCAAGAAAATCACCTTTCATTGCACGCGTCACAGCTTCGGAAGCCTGCACGTGGAAATGGGAACGGACATGGCTGTCATCCAAGCCTATCTTGGTCATAAGAACATTACCACCACACAAATCTATTCCAAGATAGCAGCGCAGCAGATGTGTCAGGTGGTGGACAAGATAACCTTGAAGCGCAAGGAGGCATAAATATCTCACATTGACAGGTATTCAGAGGGGCGGTTATGGATACAAGGCTATAATCGCCCTCTCTGTTTTTGGCTTGATGCCACCATTTATAAGCCCCTCAGAGTATGAAATGGAGTATGATATGATGACATTTAGTGAAATACATTGAAAAAGACCGTTCCAACCGCAAATAACGGGCAATAATTGGGAAAAATAGCATTAACTTTGCACAAAATAAAATAGGAACATTCAATCTCTCAATGAAATATGGAATCATCAATCAAGGACAAATACATCATCTTGGGCTTTGTCTGCTTTGTCATCGTCTTAATATCTTCCATTGCCACGCTGGTAATAGCGGACAGCTTCAACCAAGACAACTTTGTCAGGTGGATAGTATTCGTATGCTGTAACCTGTTGGGATGGTTGCTCTATTTCTCCTTTCAGACGCTCATCTTTGATACATACGAAATCTACAAAATCAAGTTCGGAAAGAAAGAAACGACTGTCGAAGCCATAGAGGTGCAGGAAGAACTGTCACAAAATACACTTGAAGAAGCCACATCTGTACCTGCACCTACATCAGTTCCTGAGCTTGTACCCGAATCATTCCCGACAAAAGAAGAGGCACCTATCCAAACACAGCCGATAGAGTTGACCATTGCCCCGGATCTTCACGAGAAGAACCGTGCCGACTATGTAAGCAGGGAACAGCGGGAAAACGAAGGGCGCATCCGCATGGTCATGGAGTATTGCCATTATTACCTGCCCCGTATTGCCGACCAAGAAACCGTGAACCATATCTGCACGGAGGTGGACAAATGGATGGAAGATTTCGACTACAAGCCGAAGCCCGTATCAAGACCGCTTACCAAAGACATCAACAACATTCCACTCCGTCATTTTGTATGGAATATCTCCGAGCGTTTCCTGTACAAGAAATACTATAACGGGGATAACCGTGCCAAGTTCATCAAAGCCCTTTTCCCGAAGGCGTTTGCCGATACGGATTTATCGACCATCAAGAATTTCAAGGTAGAACCGCTAAAGACGGAAATTCCCATTGATGAACCCGAAAACGGCAAACTTGATTTCCACTATCCCGAGGATTATGTGCAGAATTAGGATGATCACGACACCAACGACAACCATCAGGTAACTCATAACATCCTGTTTTACATCGTTTCCCGAGTAATTTTACCCGTCATTTATGGCTGGTCTTAATTATTCGGGAATTATTTTGCAATGACGTGTCGTGGAGATATTCACGGATATATCATTTCAGTCCTTTGCGCCAAGTCTTACAAAAGAGACAAGTACGCAAATGGAAAAAACAATCCTTACCTTCAACGACCTCCCCGAGGTTGTGGCTCAGCTTCGAGACGAGGTTAAGAGCCTTAGAAGCCTGCTCACCGAGCAGCGCAGTGTGAACAATGTCCAAGCGGTGGACACCCACGTACCCATGTCGGTGGACGAGGCGGCAGAGTATTTAGGTATCCCCAAAGGTACACTCTACATGAAACTTTCGGAAGGAAGTATTCCTGCCACCAAGCCCGGCAAACGCTATTGCCTTTACCGTGACGAACTTGACAAATGGCTGGAATCCTCCCGAAAGAATCCCGTGCCGTTATCAGACGAAGAGCTGAACGAGTCCATATCCTCTTCACACCGCCGTAAACCCAACCCACGTAATTGGTAAACGGTATGGAAGAGGACAAGAACTATATCAACCTGATACATGGCGACCTCGCAAAAGCCACCCAAGCGCAGAACGGTATGCCCGACAGTGTAGGCATGATGCACATCAAGACAGCCAACCAGACCATTCTTGAAGCATCCTTGCAGCCTACACCCCGTGCGCTGTGGGATTGCTTTTGGTATGAGGGGGAACTCTCCTGCCTGTTTGCCGACTCCAATGTGGGCAAGTCCATCCTTGCCGTGCAGATAGCAGACCGTATCGCCCGAACCGACAATGTGCTGTATCTGGACTTTGAGCTTTCAGAAAAGCAGTTCCAACTCCGTTATACCAACGAGCATGGCAACCTCTACACCTTTCCCGAGAAGCTGTATCGTGTATCGCTTGACTGCAATTCCCTGTTGGATGCCAACTTTGAGGAAGCCATTATCGGCAGTATAGAACAGATGGCACAGCAGACCGCCTGTAGGATATTCATTGTTGATAATCTTACTTACCTGTGCTGTGCCATGGAAAAAGGCGATGCGGCAGGACGGCTGATGATACACCTCAATAATCTCAAAAATAGATACGAGCTGTCTATCCTTGTGTTGGCGCATACTCCCAAGCGTTCATTGGACTGTCCCATCACGTCCAACGACCTTGCAGGTAGCAAACGGCTCTACAATTTCTTTGACAGCGTGTTCGCCATTGGAAAAAGTGCCCAAGACGGAGGGCTTCGCTATGTGAAGCAGCTTAAAGTGCGCTATGGCACGTTCTCTCATGATGCGGATAATGTAATCGTTTACGAGATTGACAAGGTGGATGCTTTCTTGCAGTTCGTGTTCAGGGGCTATTCCACGGAAAAGGAACACTTGAAAAAATTGGGCGACAATGAATCAAGCCAAAGGGATTGCCAAATTCTGCAACTCTCCCAATCGGGCAAGTCCGTCAGGGAGATAGCCTCACAGGTGAATTGTGGCAAGTCCACCGTAAACCGTATCATCCAGCGCAGCAAAGAGAGTAAAAACGCAGGTGTCCCACTGTCCCAACCCTTAGAGTGTGGGACAATGGGACAGGATGGGACAGCCGACAATCAACCATCAAAAACGGACTAAGCTATGGGCAATTATTCATTACAGAAGTATAAAGGAACGGCAACACGGCATACCTGCCCCAAATGCGGAGACAGGCATTCTTTCGTCTATTACGTGGACGAAAATAATGTGCCGTTGCATCCATCGGTCGGCAGATGTAACCACGAAAGCGGTTGTGGGTATCACTACACTCCGAAAGAGTATTTTCAAGAGCATCCTGAACACAGAACTACCAATGATTTCTCTTTTGACAGGCAAAGAGCAGAGCAGAAGAAAGTGAAGCAGCAAAGTAAGCCGACAGCCATCGGCTATATTCCCCCTCACTATGTGGAGAAGTCGCAAAGCGAGCGTAGCAATTTCTTCCGTTTCCTCTTCACACTCCTTACTTCCTACTATGGCAGCAAGGCGAAAGAGGTGTTGAAGCGGTTGTTGGAGGAATACCGTTTGGGGGCAACCCGTGACGGCTCTGTTATCTTTTGGCAGATAGACAGGACGGGCAAGGTACGCACGGGAAAGGTGATGCAGTACAATCCCGAAAACGGACACCGTATCAAGGGAGGACAGACATCGGCAGTGAACTGGATACACAGCATACTGAAAAAGCAGCGTGTGTTGGCAGAGAATTGGCAGCTATCTCAATGCCTTTTCGGGGAACACCTGTTGAAACCCCATCCCGACAAGGTGGTGGTCTTGGTGGAATCCGAGAAGAGTGCCGTCATCGGTTCTGCCATCTTCCCCGATTATGTATGGCTGGCTACGGGTGGCAAGAGTCAGATGAGAGAAGAGAAACTCCGTGTACTGTCAGGGCGAACCGTGCTTCTCTTTCCCGATTCCGATGCTTATGCCGAGTGGAAACAGCGAGCCGAGAGCATGTACTTTTGTAAGGTGGTGGTTTCGGACATCATCGAAAGGAATGCCACCCCGAAACAAAAAGAAGCCCATATCGACATAGCCGATTGGATTATCTTTCAGATACGGGAGGGCAAGGTGATGAGTACCGCCAACCACTTGGTTGAGGCTGAGAGAATCCTCCAGCGGATGATAGAGAAGAATCCCGTCCTGCAAAAACTGATAGACGATTTAGACCTTGTGCTGGTCGGTGCATCTCCAATCGGCAACGATGATGAAAAACCTCCCTGACGGAGGAGAGCGGAAGCCGTAGGCTGGAGTTTGCAGACAATGGCTTGCCATTGATATAGCCCACTATAACTACACGCTTCGCTTCCGTAGTTGTGGGCTCTCCCGAGGGGATTAGGACTTTGCCCTAATAACCCACAAGGCTTTGCCCTTGACCCACTCAGGGCGTTTCACCCCTGAGAACCCAGAGCAAAGAGTGACCTTCTCTTTGCAATCTCCGCTTATGGGTTACACCCCTAAGAACCCTCGTACAAATGAGAGCAGAGGTAAGCTTGCTTAACCTATGCAGAATGCAGTCGAGGGTCACTGAAAGTAACCTCTGCGGTTATGAGCGGAGCAAATGAATTCAGTTAAACAACCCAAATCAAATTTTAAGAAAATGGCAACAAAATCAAGCATACATATCAAGTCCTGCAATGTCAAATCAAGTGGGGCTCATAACCGAAGAACTGCCGAGTATATGCGTAATATCGGCGAGTCCAGAATCTACATCGTGCCTGAACTCTCTGCCGACAACGAGCAGTGGATAAATCCCGGCTTCGGCAACCCCGACTTGCAAGCGCACTATGACCACATCAAGCGGATGGTTAAGGAAAAGACTGGCCGTGCCATGCAGGAGAAAGAGCGTGAGCGCAAAGGCAAGAACGGTAAAATCATCAAAGTGGCAGGATGTTCTCCCATCCGTGAGGGTGTACTTCTCATCAGACCGGACACTACACTGGCAGATGTGCGCAAGTTTGGCGAGGAATGTCAACAACGTTGGGGCATCACTCCGCTTCAAATCTTCCTGCACAAGGACGAGGGGCATTGGCTGGGCGGACAGCCCGAAGCTGAGGACGAAGAGAGTTTCCAAATCAGTGGCAAGTGGTTCAAACCGAACTACCACGCTCATATCGTATTCGATTGGATGAACCACGACACAGGAAAGAGCCGAAAGCTCAATGACGAGGATATGACAGAGATGCAAACCTTGGCAGCCGATTTACTCTCTATGAAACGAGGAAAATCCAAAGCCGAGACAGGCAAGGAACATTTGGAACGCAACGATTTCATCATAGAGAAACAGAAAGAGGAGATGAACCGCCTTAATGCCACAAGACTATACCGTGAGCATCAGTTGGAACAGGCGAATCAAAAGATGCAGGAGGCGGAAAATGTTACCAACGCTCTCATGGAGCAAGCCAGCCAAAAGCAACAACAGAGTGAAGACCTTGACAGGGCTATCAGCGAGAAACGCTCCAAACTGAACAAGGAAAAAGGGAGCGAACTTTTGGATGTCGCTGTCGGCTGGGCTACAGGCAGGTCAAAAGCTCTGAAAAGCGAAATTGAGGATTTGCGTGATGAGATTTCCACGCACGAGAACACTATCGAGAGGTTGCAGTGTAAAATCCAGACAATGCAGAGCGACCATCACCGTGAACTGATGAAGCTGGAGGGTAAGCACCAGTCCGAACTGAACCGCAAGGAGGCAGAGCATACGCAGGAAACCACAAGACTTAAAAATCGGATTGCTTGGCAGAACCATATTATTGGCTGTCTCAGTTTTCTGCTACTCAAAACAAGCGACATCTTCCGCAAGGCTGTAAACGGCATCATCCGTTTGGCAAAGGATTATTACAAGCCACGTTTTGACTCGGAGCAGGTATCGGACATCAAGAGTGCGCTTAACCTGTTTGGGAGTGACAAACAATCTCACCGTGCAGCCGGGGATTTCCTGTATATTTCAGCCAAGCAAAAAGGAAACTTGGATAGCCGTGAGCAGGTCAAAGCCCAACGAGAGGTCGAAAATGTGGTGGAAGGTCGCTACGACTACCAGCAAAAGAGGGGCTTCTCAATGGGAAGATAACCGATAATGCTATGTCAGTGATAATAATCGTAAGATTTTGACGTACAACCGAATAAAAAGAGTAACTTTGTAAATAAATTAAAGAAGATTATGACTAAAAAGAAAAAACATACCAAGAAGAAAAGACAGCAGCCTAAAACCAAGAAACAAAAGGTAATGGCTAAGCAATCCATCAATGGCTTTAATCTATTTGAAACACAAATGCGCGCTATGGGTAAACGCTTGCTTGAGGTCTTTAAGGATAAAGATACTGTCAATGCAACTTTAAGAGAGCATATTGAGACGATTGAGGGCTATTTCAGGAAATATGATTCTGTGCAGTTGCTTGGAAGCATTGGATTATATTTATTAGATAACCTTCCCAATCTTGAAAAGTATTTTATGGCACAGATGAATGGCACAGAGATGCATCTGGACGAAAATGCTGAAGTGATAGCGGAATATGCAATGAACTTTGGTCTTTCAATGCCAAATGATGGCATAGATAATCCCACAGATGAAGTAGTTAAGGATTTGAGAAATCGATTGAGGGCCTTGTTCATGACATATATCTATCAAGATATGCCTTTAGTTGATGATCCTATGCAGTCCATTGATTGGATGATTCATATGGATACTATAGCTGTTCGTGGTGATGGTTATCAAAATCATGTATATGAAGTATTTAAAGAAATGTTCTTCCCTCATACAACCTTTTACCAACAACAATTTGGATATAGTGTTGACCAACTATTTGAATTCTTTATGGATCTGGAAAATAGAGTTATATGCAAGATTGCTAGTCAAGAGAATATCTATGGCATAACAAAAATGCATGAACGGTGGAAGAAATGGGACGAAAAGACATTTGGTCCTATTGACGATGAAGCTACATTAGAGAATCGAGATTTCTCAAAAGGTCTGTTTGGCGCGTTCTTTGAGGCAAACCCGGATGTAGCACACACGGAAGACGGTATGCATTTCCTAATGTATCAACCAAATGATTATGGGAATTCTGATAAGATATTTTGGGTTTATCCTCAAAACGAAGTGGAAACAAGAATTCTAGATTCTCTTTCTATGGAATTTGGCGATAATTCTGCTTTTCTTGCAGAAAGCGATTTCAAAGGCAGTATTATGAATGGTCATAGTATTTTTGAGAAACCATTTGTTAAAGATGGTGATAAATACTATTGCTTTACTCCTATGATTCCTCATAGAAATCTGTTCTTGATTGCAGAAAAACTTATGATGCGCGATGGAGCCTATTACCAGAAGAATTTCCAGCAGAATACAAGTCCGATTAGCCGAGACTTTTATATTGAGAATAAAGTAAAGTCTGTTATGGAGTCATTTCTGTCAGATGTCACATTTTATTCTTCTGTACATTACAAGATAGTAGAGGATGAGGTAGAAAAGAATCCAGAACTAGATATTCTTGGCGTTTCAGATAAGGCCGTCTATATTATAGAAGTTAAAGCCCATGAACTTTCTTATAAGGACAGAGTTAGGTTGGATGGAGCCAAGTATAAATTCAAGGCCTCTGTTGCTGAGGCATGTAAACAATGCTGCAGGTCAGTTGATTTTATCAATAACTCAACAGAACCTATATTTGGCACACAACAAGGGGCAGTTTTAATTAACAAGACAAAACCAATATACAAGATAGCTGTAACCTTTCAGCATTATTCTTCGTTGTTGGGACAGATGGATAAACTTGTGGCTGCTAGTTTGATGGAGGAACGCTTCCGTGATACATGGGTTGTGTCATTATTTGACTTGATGGTTGTTGCTGACTTTGTTGAATCAGAAGATGAATTTTTATCTTATCTTGACATGCGAAAGATTATTAATACTAATCATAGTACATTTCATGATGAACTTGATTTGCTGGGTCAATTTCTCAATGAGAATCTGGCTGATAAGGTAATTGCCAATAAGCCAATGATGATTATCGGCGGATCTAGTGATATTGATGAGGAATATGCTAAGGATTTCTATCTGCCAATAAATCTTAGCTCCGAAAAGGAGTGAATGTATCAAATTGACATGAACCCAGAAAGTTTTTTGTCTAACTTTTGAGGTTCATGTCAACCTGTAGCTTTTATATTACAGAATTATTATTGCAATAATTATTGTGTACTAATTATCATCAGAATCTGCATATAGTTCGCATTGACGGATAACGGTTTCGAGGGCTGCTTCTTGTTCTTCAGGCGGGTACTTGTACTTTTTGAGCAATCGTTTTACCATAGAGCGCATCTTGGCACGAGCCGATTCTTTCTGCCGCCAGTCAATCGTTTTACTGCTACGTAAGGCTTCGGTCAGTTCCTTAGCCATAGCAACAAGTTGGTCGTTTTCGTAGAAATCTCTTACGGCTTGCGGTTTTGTCAAAGCATCGTAAAATGCTTGCTCTTCCTCTGTCAGTCCCAACTCTGACGCTTGCTCAGCATTCGCTTTCAGCTCCTGCGCCATTTTTAGCAACTCTTTGATTACTTCCTCGTTGGAAATCAAGCCACGCAAGTATTCGGCAAGTCGGGCATCAAGCATCTCACTGAACTTCTCGGCTTCAACCATCCTCTTTTTTGCGTGTTTTCTGATATGTTCTTCAAGCAAGCGTTTGAGTAGTTCGAGAGCAAAGTTTTTCTCTTTCATCTCGGCAATCTCTTTCAAGAAATTCTCATCAAAAAGAGAAATTTCAGTTCCCTTAGTGCTGAGTATTTCCACCACGCCGTCAGCCTTGATAGCCACTTTGAGCAACTGTGTAATACGCTCGTCTATGATTTTTCGGGTAATCTTCTTGTTTCCCGTAAGGCGTAAAAGCAACGTCCTAACCGCTTCAAAGTATGCTTCTTCATAGCGTTCCGCAGGAGTCAGCAGACTACGACAAAGCGATGCGGCTTGCGCTAGACGTTTGCTTTCTTCCATAAATACCTTTTGAGCTTCTGCAGAAACGGCATCCACTAAAATAATGTTGCCGTTTTCATCAGTCTGGGTAGTAGGTTGAGAGGAAACAAGATTATTTTTGTCAAGCAGTACATTCACACCGCCTCTTATAAGATTGGCTCGTTGCAAGTTGGAACAGTCGGCAAAAGCGGAATAGTCGTAATCATCCATACATTCACGGCAATGCTTTAGTGCAGCAACAAATTGCTGATAAGCAGTTGTCTTGATGTTCGGGTCACCAAAGCGTTTTTTGTCACGTCCTGTATAGTCGTGCATGGCTTTTTTTAGAGCCTTGGCTATGCCAATATAATCTACTACCAAACCACCGCTCTTTTCCGGGAAAACACGGTTTACCCTAGCAATAGCCTGCATCAGGTTATGTCCCTTCATAGGTTTATAAACGTACATCGTGGCAAGCGAGGGTACATCAAAACCTGTGAGCCACATATCCACGACAATAGCGATTTTCAGCGGTGAATTGTTATCCTTGAACTGACGAGCCAGTTCCTCTTTTCGTGCGCCAGACCCAATAATATCATTCCATTCTACTGGATCTTGGTTTCCTTGTGTCATGACTACACAAATAATGTCTTTCCACTGAGGACGAAGTTCTATCAGCTTTTTGTAAATATCAATTCCTGTAGCACGGTCAATCGCCACAATCATAGCCTTGCCCGTAAGCAAGTCGGCACGGTTGTTCTCGTAATGGTCTATGATGTCCTTACATAGAGAGTCTATGGTTTGCGGAGCTGAGAGCAAGGCGTGAAGACGTGCATTTTCATCCTTTGAGCGTTTGATGTCCTGTTCTTCCGCTCCTTCTTCCGCAAGTTTCTCATACTCGTTATCCAGCAATTTAAGCGTGTCGGCATCCAAATCCAATTTCAACAAGCGGCTTTCGTAATATACAGGGACTGTAGCACCGTCTTCCACGGCTTGGGTCATGTCGTAGATGTCGATATAGTTGCCGAAGACCTCTCTTGTATCGTTGTCGTCTTGCTCAATAGGTGTACCAGTGAAGCCGATGAATGCAGCATGAGGCAAAAGTTTACGCACGATAGCCGCAAAACCGAGTTTCAGTTCACCTGTTTCTGTATCTACTTTCGTTTTGGTATTTGACTGTGTGCGGTGGGCTTCATCGCTAATCACAATCACATCGGAACGATTGGTGATTAGTTTGTCACGGTCTTTGAATTTTTGGATATTGGCAAAGATAACACCATGACTTTTACGCTTTTCCAGCAGTTCATACAAGTGTTCGCCGTCAGTAGCCTTTATTGGCGTTTGGCGCAAGTAATCGCTACAAGCCGCAAAAGTGTTATGAAGTTGGTCGTTCAAATCGAGGCGATCTGTCAGCACAAGCAAGGTCGCACTCAACAGATTCTTCAAAAGCTGATGGGCATAGAATACCATTGAAAGACTTTTACCAGAACCTTGCGTGTGCCAGAATACACCAATTTTACCGTCATTGCGTTGTAAGGCTTGCTTTGTGCAGTCAAGAGCTTTCTTTACGGCAAAATACTGATGATAACCAGCAAGGATGCGGAGTTTTTTATCCACACCCATAGTGAGGGTGAAGTCTGCAATAATATCAATGAAGCGATGTTTGGTGAAGATACCATTAAAGAAAGTCTCAAAGTCGGCAAATACTGTACTTTCATAACTCCCGTCTGTGGTTTTCCACTCCATATACCGGTCAAGCGGTGCCGTAATCGTACCTACACGAGTGTCTGCCATGTCGCTTATCACAAGCATTTGGCAAGCGGTAAAGAGTTGCGGAACAATACGCATATAGTTCTGCAACTGCTGATGGGCTTCCTCCGAATTGGTAACTTCACGGGAAGGAGACTTCAACTCAATGACAGAGACAGGCAGGCCATTAACAAACACCACAATATCGGCACGTTTGGTGGAATTACCGTTTACGATCGTCCATTGATTGGCAACAACAAATGAGTTGTTGTCTATATTAACGGGGTCTATTATTTTAATATGGTCACTGCGCAGTGTTCCTTGGTCAGTTTTGAACGTAACGTCCAAGCCATTTTGTAGCCAATCGGTAAGGGTCACGTTTGCACTAACCAAAGGCTGGCTGAATAATTCACGTATTTGTCGGATAGCTTCGTCAACGGCTCCAACTTTGTCTGTTCCATTGATAAGCAACATCGCCTTACGCAATGCTCCCGGTATGGTGGCATCAGTGAGTTCTCGGCAGGTGTCGGTTTCAAGTTCCGGGCCATAATGATATTCATAGCCCATTTCCTTGAACAAAGAGATTATCGACTGCTCGTATGAATCTTCTGTAAAATGGAACGTATTAGGCATAATAGGTTGGAATTAAATTATCATTTATACGGCGGTTAAGCTCGATTTTATCGTCAATGGAAGATAGGAAGTTTGCGATACGTTTTTGTTCTTTTAAAGGAGGAAAAGGGATCTCAAATTCCTTTATTTGTTGCGCATTTAGATTTTGCTGAGCACCTCCATTTGCAAGAGAAGCTAGGTGAGAATAGTCATTATATAAGGCATAATAAACGAATCTATAATCTGCCTTGACAGGATTTATGGTTAGATTACAACACGCTTGATTAGTGGTAAGTGGAATCTTTGTAATAGCTGTTTTCCCTGCAGTTGCACCATACATTGCAACAATTACAGAATTTGCAGGTATCCATTTAGCGGATGAATTATTAAGTCCTTCATCTGTTATTGTTTTTTCAGTTTCATATATGCAGCTAAAATTAATTTCTTTTGTGTTAAGCCAAGGAATATTTCCGCCATAGTATTCCATAACGGTGCTTTTGGGCGTACCACCACTGCATATATTTGAACAAATATGTTGTATTTCAATTTTATTATATTCTTCCATAAATGAGAATTTAGCAATTAAATTCGTTAATTTTTAGCTCGCCAGACATCAGCTTCGGGAGAAGCGAATCTCGCAAAGAAATGAATTTTTCATTTTGATCCGTATTCTTTATCATAACCTCTTTCATTTTCAAATAGAGGTTATTAAACTCAACTACAACATCAGATGTTGGGTATATTGTTTTTATAAGCGACAAATCATTATAGCCGAGCGATTGTCTGACTCCACCAATAGCTCTTAAAGCAACTTCGTCTTTGAACATAGCTGTTCTTTTGAAAAAGTCGAAGAAATACTGGTAATTAGGTTCACACTCAAAAACGACATAGACTGGGCTAACACAACCCACAAAGTCGAAAGTATTTAACCCGATTGAGCCAATGTTAATACGAGCTGGATTATAAGCAAATGATAAAGGGTTGACAATTAGATATTTTGATAAGTCTTTGCTAAATACTTGTTTGGTGAAGTATTCTTCTGACAATACCAATTCTCCTGAATTTATAGGAGACAGCACTGTCACATCTTCACGATTGCCAACCTTTTCTGTTATTTGCTTTGTGACTTCACCTAAGCTAACAACTCTCCAACCTTTGGGTATCAATCCAAGCTCTGAATCTACAAATTCACCGCCTCTGAATGGCTCGAAGTCTACGAACCACGACTTGAACAACGCCTGCGCCTGCTGCTCTAAATTATCATTTATACGGCGGTTCAGCTCGATTTTCGAGTCTATAGAGGAAAGAATAGAGGCTATCCTATTTTGAGTTTCCAAATCAGGAACTTCAATTTCATAATTTGAGAACGAACTCTTGTTAATGATAGGCACAGCAGTAGAAGTTTTGCTAAGATAATTCAACTCTCTACCAACCAATGTCATAAAATAATAAACAAAATCCGCATTGAAGTTTTTATTGGGAATAATTGAGTTAAATTGCTGATTCGTAACAGTCGGTTCTTTGGTCATTACCACCTTTCCCAAATCAGAGCCTATACAACTCACACATATAGAACGTGACGGAAGTAAACAATTTCTTACTTCATTTAGTCCTTGTTCTGTAAGTGTCTTAGTCGTTTTAGGGGCAGACTTATGAGAGAGGTCGTCTGAGGGGGTCAAGAAAGGTATATATCCATCATAGTTCTCCGCAACTGATGTCCTTGGTGTTTTTCCCGTAACAATTTTACCAATATCTGATATATGTATTTTCTTTAATTCCATAATACAAACATTTACGATACATTCGTTCTACATATAGCACTTGAGCATCAAATTAACCTAATCCGTTGAGCATTATCTAATCGCCTATGACAATAGGATATTATTCCCAATATTTCCAAAGCATCTTGTTCTTCTATATTCCATAAGACTTTAGGCTCGTGTGCTTCAGGATTTCTGAACATACCACACAATCCCTTTAACAAATTTGCGAAGCCAGAATGTTCATCCTTCTCGGATTTAGAAATAAAACTATTGATAATCAATACGGGGTTACTACTAAATACCTGTTCGATAAGTTTATTTCCATCTTCCTTCGAGCCCGACAAATCTCTTATTCTTTGGAATAATCCCTTATTTGCTTCAAAAACAGCATGAAAATAGTTGTTTTGCAGAAGTTCCGCCTTACAATAATTTAATATTTCAGAGTGAGCTTTACGCTTTTCTACTTCAACTTTTAGATTATTAGCTTTTATTTCTACATCTGTAATTCTACTTGCCTTTTGGGTCTTAGAAAATTTGCCATCTTCATTATATTTGTAGCCGCAAAAAGCAAGCTGCTGATTTATTTTATCTCTCAATGATTCAAAACGTTCCTTTTCAGACACAAAACGTTCTGGGGCAAGCGCCACGGAAATAAACGTAAAAACGCAATTTGAACATTTTGATTCATTACATGCTTTAGCAAAAGCATTGTAAAGTCGATATCGTTTTGTGTTTGTAGGGTCAACATCTTCAATACCTGATTGAATAAGGCATTTATGTATCTCCGATCCAGTCAGACCTTCTGATGTATCGCCCAAGACATTGGCAATACATTCGATTACTACTGGTGTCAAAATATGCTGTTCCATAAATGAGAATTTAGCTGTTTGTTTGACCATCTAATGTGGCTTCTATCTCTTTGATTGATGGCATTGTTCCTTCAACCTTTTCAGGATAGAGTTTTTCAAGCTCATATTCGGATATTCCGAGAGGCTGACTACTTGATTCTAACGCATATTGAGCCAACGTATTGCTTTTCTGCTTGCAAATGAGTAATCCTATTGTCGGATTATCGCGCCCCTCCTTGCGAAGAAGATGATTGCAAGCAACAACATAACCGCCTAATTGACCGGCATCAGCAAAGTCAAACTCTCCGATTTTTACCTCTACTACCACATAGCAAGACAATTTAAGATTGTAGAAAAGCAAGTCTATAAACTTCTCTTTCTCTGCTATTTGCAAGCGATATTCTTTGCCTACATAGGCGAAACCTGTGCCAAGTTCCAACAGAAAGTTTGTGATATTGGTGAGCAATGTATCTTTTAGTAGTCGTTCATTATATTTTCCTCGTAATCCCGTGAATGAGAAATCGTAGGGGTCGCGTGTTAGTTCCTGCGCCAAATCGCTATCCACATCAGGGAGCGTACTCTTGAAATTTGTGAGAGCCTTTCCGCTGCGCTCATACAGATTTGTGCCTAATACATTGAGTAATATATCCCTGCTCCATCCATTCTCTAATGTTTGGCGGACATAGAACAAAGCCTTGTCTGAATCAGTCGAACATTTGTCTATGATATAACGATGATGTCCCCAAGGAATAGAGAATAAATCAGAATATAATCTTTCCACAAGCTGTGGAAGATTTTCTTTCTCAGATTCTTCCACAATTTGTGGAAGAATTGCAATCTGTTGTTTATAAAGAGTATAGAAACGTTTTGCGTAACGGATTGATGTTTCAGATAATCCTTCCACATCAGGCATTTCATGGCGCAAGTCACGGCTTAATGTAGCGTAAAACTTACTGCCATACTTGTTATCTGCTTGCTTTTCTTCAATATCTTTACCGAGTTCCCAATAATAGCGAAGCAATTCTCTATTCACTTTTATAGCCGCCTTGATTTGGCTGCCACGATAACGCTTTACAAGCTCTTTAACCCATAAAGTGTAATCCTTATCTAATATGCCGATAGATTTAACCATTTTATTTCTCCGTTTTTATTCACTAATTTTTAGTTCACCAGACATTAGCTGTGGGAGAAGCGTGTCACGCATCTTTGCCAACCTTGCATTTTCAAGACTGTTAGAAAGTATCGTTTTGATAAAAGGAAGAACTATGTCTCCATACCTTTTTACATACGGACTTTCATTTGAGTATATTGGAAGACACTCAATATCTTTTGTATTTATACCGGGGATTGCAGCCTTTCCTCCAATTGAATTTAATTGGTTCATAATGTATGGTGTACGCATATAAAAATATGCAAACGCATTATAAGCGTTATCCATTAAGTCCAAGATGAAGACATGCTCATTGATATACATTTCGTTGAAAGGAAATCCTTCTCCAAAGATAGAGAAATTTGGAATAAAATATCCCGGTTTGCCTCCGTCTTTGTAAATCAATAGCTCATATCCATTTATCTTTCCCTTTTTTATAGTTTGAGCATATTCTTTTGGAATGTACTTTGTCTTAGAATAGTCATAATACCCCAATCCTTTGATATTTTCCGCCCCAATGCTTGGAACGCCTTCAAAGGTTGCACCACCTTTGGGTCTTTTTCCACTTTCTATATTGTGAGGTATATCTTCGATGTAAACTATTGGTAACTCTTTGGGGGTACTACCGAGAGCTGAATCTACAAATTCACCGCCTCTGAATGGCTCGAAGTCTACGAACCACGACTTGAACAACGCCTGCGCCTGCTGCTCTAAATTATCATTTCCTTGTCTGTTTTTCAGGAAAGATGAGCCACTGTTATGTGTCAAACAATACCACATGCTAATTTATGAATTTACGGTGTGAGAGTTTGACATTGTTTTGATTCACCATTGCATAGTGCATGGTAGTATCAATCTTGACATGACCAAGTAAGCGTTGCACTTGTTCCACAGGCATACCTTTGTCGATAGCCATTGTTGCCAATGTACGGCGAAACTTGTGAGGATGAACACGCACGATCTTTGCAGAGCGGCCAATTTTGCGCAGACGAGTTTCTACCCCCGAAATCTCCAAGCGTTTATGCGGTTTAGCTAAAGAGACAAAAAGAGCCTTATTTCTGTCTTTGCGAGAAGCTAAGTATTGTTGTAGATGAATCTTTGCACGGGCATTGAAGTAAACGATGCGTTCCTTGTTGCCTTTGCCAAATACGATACATTCACGCTCTGTGAAGTTGATGTCTTCTCGATTGAGTTTTACCAATTCGCCTACACGCATACCTGTTGAAGCCAGTAAGTCAATAATGGCAAGGTCACGGATTTTAGTGCAACTATCACGGAGTTGCTCGATATTCTCATCACTCAATACTTCCTTGACCTGTGTTCCTGTTTTCACCTTATGTATTCTGCGGACAGGACTTTTGACAATGTAGTCCTCTTCTTCGAGCCAAGCAAAGAACGAAGAAAAAATCCGGCGGATATTATCAATGGTCACTTTGCTTGATTTGTTTTTTCGCTGGAATACGGCAAGGTAGGCTCTAATGTCCTCGGTAGTATAGTCGGTGACCTTTTTAGGCATCTTCTTAAATAACTGCCGAATGGTAGAGCCGTAGTATTTGATTGTAGGTGTTGTGCAACCCTCCACTTGCTTCGCGGACAGGAATATGTCAAGCAGACGGTCGTTAGACGCTGCATTTTCGTGCAGTGTCTCGCCATCTTCAGTAATAGTGTATTGGCTTACTACTTGAAGCAATACACTATTAAGGTGAGCTACTTGTTCAAAACTTAACACTTCTGTCATTGCGGTGCTGATTTCCTGAATTAATTTTTCTTTCATATTCTTCGTTATTATATGGTGAACCTAACGAAGAGTAGAAGCTATATCACTTGACGGTGAAGCCGATTTTTGCCAATTGCTTGCGGATTTCGTCTTCGAGCGTGTGCGACTGGGCGAATAAATCAGACAGTTCGGAAGTGAGGCGTTCCATTTTTTCTTGAAATGGTTCGCCGTCTTCCTCCACTTCGGCTATGCCGACATAACGTCCGGGGGTGAGGATAAAATCTTGCTTCTCTATATCCTTGATTGTTGCAATGGCTGAAAATCCCTTTTCGGTTTCAAGCGTTCCAGCACGAAACTGCTCAAAAGTATCTGCGATACGTGCGA
Organism: Barnesiella sp. B2-R-119; assembly: GCF_023656675.1. NCBI lineage: Bacteria > Pseudomonadati > Bacteroidota > Bacteroidia > Bacteroidales > Barnesiellaceae > Barnesiella > Barnesiella sp. B2-R-119. The sequence goes on along the minus strand of NZ_JAMOKL010000003.1, from coordinate 152,729 downwards.
TGTCGTTGCCATGCTCCTCCGTTTCTTCTCCGCAAGAGAGTTCACGGTGTGTGCGGTCTTTCATATAGCCCATGTTACGAGCATCTATGAAAAGCGTCTTGCCCGGTTGTGCTTTGCTCTTTGTCAAGAACCATAAACAGCAAGGAATCTGCACATTGTAGAATAATTGGGATGGCATGGCGATAATACCTTCCACCAAATCGGCCTTGACAATGTTTTCACGAATATCTCCCTCTGTACCTTGTTGAGAGGATAGCGAGCCATTGGCAAGAACCAAGCCGATGCGTCCATTGTCTGCCAAGTGATACAACATGTGTTGCATCCATGCAAAGTTGGCGTTCCCCTCCGGCGGTATGCCGTATTGCCAACGTGGGTCGTCACGTAATTGGTCACCGCCCCATTTGGAGATATTGAACGGTGGATTTGCCATTACGAAATCCGCTTTTAAGAATGGATGTTTGTCATCGTGAAAGGAATCTCCGAAACTGTCGCCAAAATTGGCTTCAATTCCACAAATGGCAAGGTTCATTTGTGCTAATTTCCACGTATTGCTGTTAAGTTCCTGCCCATAGACGGATATTTTATTGATATTACCTTGATGGCGTTCAATAAACTTACTACTCTGCACAAACATACCGCCCGAACCACAAGCAGGGTCAAAGATTTTTCCCTTATAAGGCTGAATAACTTCAACTATGGTACGGACTACACATGAAGGGGTGTAGAACTCACCACCTTTCTTGCCTTCTTCACGGGCAAATTCTCCAAGAAAATATTCATATACACGTCCAAGCACATCACGAGCTTCCGAACCTGTAAAGTGGAGGTTGTTTTCAAAAATATCAATTACGTTACCCAAGCGGCGTTTATCTAGTTCTGGACGAGCATAGTTCTTGGGAAGAATGCCTTTGAGCTGCTTGTTTTCTTTCTCCAATGCTTCCATTGCCGCATCAACGACAGCTCCGATTTCGGCAGTAAGTGAGGCATTGACAACTTTCTCCCAACGAGCATCGACAGGAACAAAGAATATGTTATCGCCAATATATTCGTCTGGGTCTTCCTCAAAGCCTTCACCTTCAGCAACAAGTTCGTCATGCTTAACTTTGAAGCAGTCGTTGATATATTTTAGGAACACAAGTCCAAGTACCACACTTTTATACTCGGCTGCATCAAGATTGCCACGTAATTCGTTTGCCGAATCCCACAATGTTTGCTCGATGGTTTTCTTTACTACGTCCTTTGTTTTTGCTTTCTTTGCCATTATCGTATATAAAAGCGAAAAACTCCACCGCTATCCCTGCGAGGCTGACCAAAGCCCATAAGACAGCGAAGGAGTTTCGTATGTTGCTTTATCGTTTTGATTCTTCAGGTCATTAGCGCAGTTGTATTTTGATTGCAAAGGTAATACATTTTCCCCGGTTTTCCTTGCATAATCCAAGAAAAAGTGTACATGCAAAGTACAGGTACCATCTTTGGTTTAAGTACATTCAGTCGTTTATCTCCTCATGTCGGATGCAAAGGTAGCCAGCCTCATTGAATATGGAAAGGTCAAGCGGTAAACCGTTTGGAGCAGTTTCTTCCTCCTGCGGAGAGTAAACAGCCCCCAAACCTTTCCCCATTCATCGGCTTGGCTTAATGAAGCATCCGGCAACGGAGACAAACGACTGACGAAATAATAGAAATATCAACTCAAACAATAGTTCTTGGTCTGAAAACCGATTACACACCATTATTTTTTCGGAGCGGGCTAATTTTAGCAAGAACAAATAAGGCAAGCGGAAGACTGCACTCCCTCCAAAATAATAGATTCCTTTTTCCTCCTTCCCTTTGCTGCGTTGGTATTGCGGCATTAGTACATTTGCTGTGCGGCAAAATAATCCACAAATGAGATGGTCAAGGAAGATTATCCGGCAAAATATCGTACCTTTGCAGTGGCTTAGGAGATAAAGTCCAAATAGAAGTGGAATAGCGGAACCCAAATTGCATCGAAAAGAGAAGATAACGCCCAAATTGGCACTCCCAACGAGTTAAGAAACAATAAAAGCGTTAAATCTTCACCCTTTAGAATGTACCATTAAAGTTTACGACCATATTTCTGACTTATTACTCACAAACTATTGAGAAATAACTGGTTGCAAATACAAAGATTGTGTCGGATTGACATCGGTCGAGATAGGCTATGGTGTAAAGACAATTGAAAATGAAGCGTTTGATCGTTGTATAAACCTAACTTCAATTTCACTACCGGAGAGTTTAACCACGATTGGACGAGGAGTGTTTATGAGATGTGAAAGTTTAGTTTCATTGTCCATACCTAAAAGTGTCAAGAATATAGGTTTTCGAGCTTTTGACGGTACTCCTTGGTATAACAACCAACCTGACGGGGTAATGTACATCAATGATATATTGTACACCTATAAAGGAGAAATGCCTTCCGATACTCATATTGATATACGAAAGGGCACTGTCGCTATATCGAGCGATGCCTTTGCAAGAAGCTCTAATCGTATGACCTCTTTAACGATACCGAAAAGTGTTACCTCGATAGGAGAATGGGCCTTTGCTCATTGTTATGATTTGAAATCAGTGACGATACCGGGCAGTGTGGTCGAGATAGGCGCCAATGCCTTTTATAGTGGAGGGTTAACTTCGATAACGATTGAAGATGGAGTCACTATTATAGGTAGTGAGGCATTTATGTACTGCAAGTTATTGACATCAATGGATATTCCAACCAGCGTGAAGAAAATAGGAACAAATGCATTTTTGTTTACTCCGTGGTATTCTGCCCAGCCAGATGGATTGATTTACATTAATGATATATTGTGTGATTATAAGGGATTGGCTCCTTATGATACACACTTGAAAGTTCGAGATGGTACAGTTTCCATATCAACAGCCACTTTTTTAGATCTGGAAAATATAGTTTCGGTAATGCTCCCCGGGAGTGTGTCGAGTATCGGTCAAGAGGCATTCAGCGGCTGTACGGGTCTGACGGAAATCACGTGTAAAGCCGCAGTTCCGCCCATTTGTGAGGCCGATTGCTTCCTCGGCATAGGGCAGAGAGATTGTAAACTGTATGTGGCCGAGGGCTCGGTGGAGGCCTACCGGAATGCCCCGGTATGGCAGAACTTCGATATAATAGCGACCGACTTCTCGGGAATAGAGGAGATATCGGCCGAGGGTAGCGTGCGCATTTATGCCTCGGGTGGATCGATAGTTCTTGAAAACCTCTCGCCGGGGATGCCGGTTGCCGTCTATGACACGACCGGTCACAAAGTGAAGACTGTCGAGGCCACAGGTAGCCGTATGGAAGTGGTGCTGCCTGCGGGATTTTATGTGGTGGAATGTGCCGGCAAGGTGGAGAAAGTGATGTTACGTGCTTTGTCCGGGAGAATATGATAAAGAGTAAGTTAAAAAGCATAAAGCGAAAACAAGAACTATGAAGAACAGGGTGATTTTATTGTCTTTGGTGACATGGCTGTGCCAGATTTCGGTTTGGGCACAGCTGGAAGTGGATAGTCTCGGTAGTACGATTATCCATAAAGAATTGAAGTTGTCCGGTGAAGAAGGATCCCTTCGCCAATCATTGTTCGGTAAAGAGGGTGACTTTTATTGGAGCGATGGATTCGGCGGATTGAAGATGACAAGTTTGGGTAAATTCTTTTTGGAGGCGGCGGAGGCCGGGTCTAATATTTTTAATACGGAAGTCGACTATGGATTTGATCCTCTTTATGAGTCTATATATCCCCAACATTACCATGCCGCATTGACGGTGCGGAGCGGTGGAAGCCGATCGATCCATTCCATCTATACAGGTGCGGAAGGAGGAACTCATGAGGGGATACGATCTGATGTCTACAAAAATACAGACCGGCCGTTCGCCGCATATGTTGTGGCGACTACTCCGGATTCGTACCGGACTTCCATGCAGGTGTTTTCGGTCGATGGAAACGGGCTGGTATACGGACTGAGCGGATTTACGCAAGCCTCGGACGGACGGCTGAAACAAGATGTCAAGGAGATTGTCTCGGGCATGGACAGAATCTCGGCTTTGCGAGGAGTGAGTTTCCGCTATAAACCGGGTGAGGAGCAGCCGGTATCGGCTGTGGCGAATGAGAACAGCCACGCTGGATATGCTTCGTCCGATATCAAGAGACAGATCGAGGCGGAGAATGCCAGGGAACGCATAGGGTTCATTGCGCAGGAGGTGGAGATCGTGGTGCCGGAAGTGGTACGAACTTTGCCGGACGGGACGAAGACCGTCATGTATACCGATTTGATACCTTTACTGGTGGAAGGTATGAAGGAGATGCAAGCGACTATCGAAAGACAGGAGGAACGGATTGCCGAACTGGAAGAGTCGTTATCGGGTGACAATGTTCCGGAAAAAGTCGTGCCGAAGAACGCCCGCGATTCGGAGGATAGCGAAATCGAATCTTCCACCGGAGAGGCTGCGATCTATCAAAACGTACCCAATCCTTTTTCCCAGACTACCGAAATTATATATAGGCTCTCGACCAATGCTCGATCGGCATCGATATGTATTTGTGACTTGACGGGCAAGCAGTTGAAATCCTATACGCTGCAACCCGATATGCCAACGGGAAAGATTGTGATTCCGGCCTCGGACTTAACCGCCGGAATGTATCTCTATGCTTTGGTGATCGATGGGACGCTCGTCGATTCTAAGCGTATGATTGTGGAATAATGTGAAAGAAGTATCTTAACCGGAATCTTCGGTTTGGCTTATAATTGGTGGGATATTGGCTCAATAGGAGATCAGGGGGGAACTGATGAAACGGTAGTTTCTGAGGAGAGGGGTTGAAAAGATTTCATAAGTTTTTTTGCTGTAAGGGTTACCCCCTCCGTCACTTCGTGCCACCTCCCCTATATTTTGCATTGCAAAACACAGAGGAGGAGGGGGTAATACCTCCCTCGTATTTATTCGTTTTCCCTATGCGGTTAACGGAAGACCTCTGTATCGCTTCGCGATACCCTGCAATGCTGCGGGGTACGGCGGGGAGAGGTTAAAGGTGGTATTTCTCGTTTTTGCATAAGGATAGATTTTACCCTTCTCCCCTGTTTTTTTTAACCCCCTCGCCCTACGGGCACTCCCCCTATCTCATCTGCGATGAGCAGAGGGAGAGGGTAAAAGCGTCGCTTTGAACGGCCATTTTGTTTTGTGAGGACTTCTCCTATGTTTCCTTACGGCACATCGGGGGAGAGGGTTGATACCTTGATATGTTTTCTCTGTTGCGGATATTTTCTAACCCCTCCGTCACTATGTGCCACCTTCCCTATATTTTGCGTTGCAAAACGCAGGGGAGTAGTGTAGAAATCTTTCGATAACATGGTTCTACTGTTTTTATTCTCCGTCTGTGCTACCTCGCTCTATACTTTGCGTTGCAACCCCCGTAAGGCTGGACACGGCAAGGGAGGAATGTGTGAATGTCTTGTAATGCCGTGGAGTGTAGGGAGGAGGGGGTAAAGGGATAAATCTCACTGATTTCCTACTGTGCCCGAATAAACCCGTTTCTACCTTTGACTTTCTCTATATTTATATAGATACGGTTCGGCATAGTCAAGTCGGAAGTATGATTTCCGTTTGTCTTTGCACTCTCTTTTCGCTATCTTTGCATTGAAACTCGAAGATACCTCCGCTCGGCAGAATAAAATTAAAGCGAGCTTTGTTTGGCTCTGCTCTCGCTTATATGTATCTTTGTTACTACGAAGATAGGATGCGGTTCGGCATAGCCAAGTCGGAAATGTGATTTCCATTTGTCTCTGCTCTTACCTTTCGCTATCTTTGCATAAGAGAGAGAGGGTATTTTTGATTTCTCTCGGAAAGAACAGGACTTGATATGAGCACACTTGCCGACGTTGTATTACCGCTGCCGTTATATAAATATTTTACGTATCGGATTCCTTCCGATTTGCAGGAGGCTTTGCAAATTGGCAGTCGGGTCGTGGTTCCTTTCGGCAGGAAAAAGTATTATACGGCTATTGTAGTTCGGTTACACGATGTCATGCCACAGGGATACGAGGTGAAAGAGCTTATTTCAGTGCTCGACGAGCGTCCTGTTTTGCGCCGTCCCCAATTACAGTTCTGGGAATGGATTGCCGATTATTATCTCTGTTCGGTCGGCGATGTGTATAAAGCGGCGTTGCCTTCGGGATTGAAACTCGAAAGTGAAACGACGGTCACGTTGAATACAGATTTCGAGGAACCGGACGATAATCGTTTGAAAGAGCGCGAATGGATGCTGTTGGCGGCATTGGGCAAGAAGTCACGCATGACCGTGCAGGAACTCGAAAAGGAGAGCGGAATGCGCAATATTTTACCTACTTTGCGAGTGTTGCTCGAACGAGAGGCTGTTTTTATCTCCGAACAGTTGAAGACGAACTACCGTCCGAAGACGGAAACTTATATTCGTTTGACGTTCCAGCAAGGCGATGATGCGGCTTTGCGCCATGCGTTTGAATGCGTGAAGCAAGCCAAGAAGCAGGAGACGATGCTACTGTCGTTTCTCGATTTATCTTTGTTTATGCAAAAGGGAAAACTGAGAGAGGTTTCCCGGAAGAGCTTGCTCGATCGTTCGGGAGTGTCTTCGGCGGTTTTGGGTGCTATGGTCGAGAAGGGGCTGTTCGAACCGTATAAGAAAGAGATAAGTCGTTTCGAGACAGAGGTTTATACTGTTCAAGTGGCTGCTCCGTTGAGCGATGCCCAACAAGTTGCATATCGGCAAATATCTGATTCATTTAAAGAGCATTCCGTCACGTTGTTGCATGGAGTCACATCGAGCGGGAAAACAGAGATTTATACTCATTTGATAGACCGTGTTCTGCACGAAGGCAGGCAGGTATTATACTTGGTTCCCGAAATAGCATTGACGACACAGTTGACGAATCGTTTACGCAAAATTTTCGGGGATAAATTGATGATTTATCATTCGAAGTTCTCGGATAACGAGCGGGTGGAGATTTGGAATACATTGCTCGACGACCATTCTCCCCGAATCGTTTTGGGTGTGCGGTCTTCCATTTTTCTGCCGTTCGGCGATTTGGGATTGGTAATTGTCGACGAGGAGCATGAAACTTCGTATAAGCAGTACGACCCGGCTCCCCGTTATCATGCTCGTAACGCTGCGATCGTTTTGGCTTCGATGCATGGGGCTAAGACTTTGTTGGGAACGGCTACCCCGGCTATCGAAACTTATTTCAATGCGAGGCAGGGGAAATATGGTTTGGTAGAATTGAAGAGCCGATTTAACGATGTGGAGTTACCTGAAATTATCCCGGTAGATGTGCGGGAGATGCGAAAAAAGAACCGTATGCGAGGGAATTTTACACCTGAATTGCTCAATCGCATGCAGGTTGCTTTGGACGGGGACGAGCAAGTTATTTTGTTTCAAAATCGGCGGGGATTCGCGCCCATGGTGGAATGTAAACAGTGTGCATGGGTTCCCAAGTGCGAACATTGCGATGTGAGTCTGACTTATCATAAGCGTTTTAATCAGCTGACTTGCCATTACTGCGGTTTTACGTATGAGATACCGAAAGTGTGTCCGGTTTGTGGACAGCCTACGATTGGGGTGATGGGTTTCGGAACGGAACGGATAGAGGAGGATATTGCTCAACATTTCCCGAATATACCGGTATCTCGTATGGATTTGGACACGACCCGTTCCCGTAGTGCTTATGAACAGATTATCGAAGATTTTTCAAAGAAAAAGAATAAAATCCTTATCGGCACACAAATGATTACGAAGGGATTGGACTTCGACCATGTGAGCGTGGTGGGGATATTGAGCGCCGACTTGATGATGAATTATCCCGATTTCAGAGCCCACGAGCGAGCTTTCCAGATGATGGAGCAAGTTTCGGGACGAGCCGGTCGGAAAAATCGGAAGGGTGTGGTCGTATTACAGACTTCTCAGCCGGAATCTCCTCTGATACGTCAGGTAATCGCTCATGATTACGAGGGTATGTATAACATGCAGTTGTCCGAGCGAAAGGCTTTTTCTTACCCACCTTATACCCGGTTGATATATATTTATCTGAAACATAGGGACGAGACTCTTTTGCAGGAGTTGTCGGTACGATATACATCTCTGTTGAGAGAGGTATTCGGCGCACGTGTGTTAGGCCCCGATAATCCGCCTGTGGCTCGTATTCAGTCTTTATATATACGGAAGGTCGTCTTGAAAATGGAACTTTCGGCATCGATGCCGAAAGTAAAGGAGATTTTGAAACAGGTCTATGAAAATATGTTGGTGGACGACCGGTTTAAGACTTTGTTGCTCTATTATGATGTAGACCCGATGTAGTGTGATCAATAACTAATTTATAATCATATCCATGGAACATAGAAATTTAATTGCAGTTTTATGCATGATTTCGGCTTTTATTTTGCCGATAAATGCGGAATTGAAGTATGTAGATGCGTTTCGTTTGACGCTCATCGGGAAAGTGATGCCGACTCCCGAAAATGTCTATCACCGGGTCGATACGGTAAAGTATAACGATATGCCGTTTCAAGTAAAGCGGTTGTTTACGCATTCGGCCGGATTGGTCGTTAGTTTTAAGACCAATAGCCCGACGGTTGCCGCTCGTTGGACAACGAAGGGAAAAGGTGTGATGGGAAACGTTACGCCGATATGCGATAGAGGATTGGATTTGTATATGAATGACGGCGGGAAATGGATACCGGTGGGTGCAGGCACTCCGTCGGCAGGAAAAGCGGAGCAAGAGCGGGTCATCACCAAGAATTTAAAGCCGGGGGTGCATAGGTTTTTGTTATATCTCCCGTTGTTCGAAGAGGTACGTTCGTTGGAAATCGGAGTAGACGAGGGGTCTTTTATCGAGGCAGAGCCGTCTCCGTTCCGTCATACGGTTCTTATGTATGGATCGAGTATCTTGCATGGGGCTTGTGCCAGTCGTTCGGGGCTGGCGTACCCTGCGCGAATGTCGAGAAATACGGGTATCAATTTCGTGAATTACGGTTTGAGCGGAAACGGTAAAATGGAGGCTGCGGTGGCCGATATGTTGAAAGATATTGATGCCGATGCTTTTATTTTGGATTGTATGCCGAATCCTTCTCCCGAGGAGATCACGGAGCGTACTCAATATTTGGTGAACACGATTCGGAAATATCATCAGGGAACTCCTATTATCATGATAGAGACTTATATGAGGGAAAACGGATACAGTGATCAAGCTGTGCACGATCGTTGTACCCGTCAAGGCGAGGCATTTGTGAAACAGTATGAACTGTTAAAGAAACAAGGTATAAAGGACCTGTATTTGATTCGGGACAATCATGCCATCGGGACAGATCATGAAGGTTCGGTAGACGGTACTCACCCTAACGACTTGGGATTCGATCGTATGGTAGAGCAATACCAACCTCAGATTATGAGGATATTAAAGAAATACGGAATCAAATGATAAAAAGAAAAAGGCTCGAAAAATTCGAGCCTTTTTCTTTTTATGGAAATCGCTTGGAGATGGCGACCTATGGGCGGGATAACGCTCGTTTGATTCCTTTAACAACCAATGGTTCCATAACTTTGTATCCGTCGAGGTTGGGGTGGACGCTATCCCTGCCGTAATTGGGGTTTAACCCTTTTTGTTCATCGACAAGGGCAGTATAAAAATCGACGTAAACCAATCGTTTCGAACGGGCGTAATCTTTAATGAGTTCGTTCAAGGCAATAATCGTATCTGCCGGTTGGACTTCGGGAGACCAGCCATATCGATTGGCAGGGAGTACGGAACATAAGACGACTTTTATATGGTTGGCTTGTGCCAGTTCTGTCATGGATTTGATATTGTCCATGATCATATCGATACTCGTCGGGCCGGTATTCCCGGCTATGTCGTTTGTCCCGGCCAATATGACGACTGCTTTGGGAGCCAGATGTATCACGTCTTGTCGGAATCGCAGAAGCATTTGAGAGCTGGTTTGTCCGCTGATTCCTCTTCCGATGTAGTCATTTTCGGAAAAGAATTGCGGATCCAAAGAAGCCCAATTTTGTGTAATTGAGTTACCCATGAAGACAACCCAATTTTTACGGGCATCTTCCGAGTCGTTTTTCCTCATTTCCATAATAGCTTTGTTGGCTTCGCGATAACGATTCAGATTGGGCCAATCTTGCGCTGCGCATTCAAGAGTCAGTATTGCTGTAAAGAATATGAATGGTAAAGAAAGTTTCGATAGAAGTTTCATGGTATTTAAAATGAAGTAAGAACACTCCATTCGGAGTGTTCTTGAAATGAATAAACGGTGTTAATAAGCAAAGATGGGGTATTCTTTCATCATGCCGTTGACCTTTTCCCGAACGGCTTTGATGACGGCTTCACTTTCTGGATTGGCCAAAACCGTGTCGATAAGTTCTACGATTTCGCACATCATTTCTTCTTTTGCTCCACGAGTCGTTATCGCCGGAGTTCCCACACGGATACCCGATGTTTGGAACGGAGAGCGGCTATCGAACGGAACCATGTTTTTATTCACCGTGATGTCGGCTTGAACCAATGCTTTCTCGGCGACTTTTCCTGCCAATTCGGGGAATTTGGTACGCAAGTCGATGAGCATGCAGTGGTTGTCAGTACCGTTGGATATGATTTTGTATCCTTTATCCATGAATGCTTTTGCCATAGCAGCGGCATTTTTCTTCACCTGAGTCTGGTATTCGATGTATTCGGGTTGCAGGGCTTCGCCGAACGATACAGCTTTGGCTGCGATAACGTGTTCGAGCGGACCTCCTTGTACTCCCGGAAAGACTGCCGAATCGAGTAATGCAGACATTTTCTTGATTTCTCCCTTAGGTGTTTTTTTACCCCAGGGGTTTTCAAAATCTTTACCCATGAGGATAATACCTCCACGGGGCCCGCGCAGGGTTTTATGTGTGGTCGAGGTGACGATGTGAGCGTATTTCAAAGGATTGTCCAACAATCCGGCGGCTATGAGCCCGGCGGGGTGAGCCATATCAACCATAAAAATGGCGCCTATTTCATCGGCTATTTTGCGCATGCGGGCATAGTCCCATTCGCGAGAGTAAGCCGAGGCTCCGCCGATAATCAGTTTCGGACGTTCGCGCAAGGCTACCTCTTCCATCATGTCATAATCGACGTATCCGGTATCTTCTTTCACACTGTACTCCAACGGGTGGAACATCAGTCCGGAGAAATTTACGGGGCTTCCGTGCGAAAGGTGGCCTCCATGTGAAAGGTTCAGCCCCAAGAATTTGTCACCGGGGTTCAATACGGCCATGAATACGGCCATGTTTGCTTGTGCTCCCGAATGCGGTTGAACATTCGCCCATTCGGCATTGAACAGTTTCTTGATACGGTCGATAGCGACTTGTTCGCTTTGGTCTACCACTTCGCAACCTCCGTAGTAGCGTTTCCCGGGATACCCTTCGGCGTATTTGTTGGTCAGGCAAGAACCCATTGCCTGCATGACCTGATCGCTGACAAAGTTTTCCGAGGCAATCAATTCAATACCTTTTCGTTGTCGTTGATTCTCTTTTTCAATGATGTCGAAAATAATGTCGTCTCTTTTCATATTGTGTTGTGTATTAAAAGTTTTTACCATAAATATCCTATTGAAATGCTCAATTCGTTGACGGCTCTGGACAGTTTTACCTGACTGGTTTGGAGCTCATCGGGATTGACTTTGAAAGATAAATCTTTGGAATTTCCCACACAATAGGCATACCGAAAGTCGATGTATAGATGCCTATGGTGGTGCTCAATCCGCCGATCAAATAGAATGAAAAGCTGTTAGGGGATTCATCGTAGATTAGGTTGCGGAATGAACCTCCCGTAGTGCTTATTCCGCTTGTTTCGTTAAAGATGTAGGAAACCCGGGGCCCTGCAAAAAGATTCATGAGGTAAGGGCCGTGTTTGGTGATGTTATAGCCGTATAGTATGGGAACATCGATGGCATAGGCCGATGTATTGATTTTGCGTAGCCCGTAGTCGGGATTATATAACCGGGTATGGAACTGGTGCATGCCCACTTCGAGTTGTATATAATGTTTTTTGAAATTGTATCTTCCTATAAAAGAACCGGATAATCCTAAACTCGATTCGGAATCGGATTCGTCGACTTTATTACCGTTCAGGGTCAAATGTCTTATGTCGACTAACGGCGCATTGACTCCCAAGCGGATTCCCCAATTGAATCGCTTGCTTACGTTCAATTCTTGTATTTGAGCTTGAACTGTAAGAATCCATAAGAGTGCCATGCAGATAACCGTAGTGATTCTCTTCATACCTGTCTATTTATTTTTTCTTTTGGACAGACCAACCGAATTTCCCTATTTCTTTTCCTATTTCGTAGTAATGCCCGTGGGAATAGACCAATAGATCGGCCTTTTGCATATCGAACGCGCCTGTCTCGGGATCTATATATTTATCATCGGCCAATATGTTTACTACGTCGGATATGAACATATCGTGGGACCCGAGGCTGATAATTTCTCTTACCTTACATTCTATACAGAGGGGAGATTCCTCGACGTAGGGAGCTTTTACGATTTGAGCGGTTTTCGGAGTGAGTCCTGTTTTTTCGAATTTGTTATAATTCTTTCCGGAGGAAACGCCGCACCAATCGGTCACTTTTGCCATTTGAACGGTCGTGAGATTGATTACGAACTCCATGTTTTTTCTTAGAATCTCGTAGGAATATCTTTCCGGTCGAACGGATATGTAGCACATGGGAGGATTGGTACAGAGCGTGCCGACCCAACTTACCGTAATGAGGTTATACTCTTCGGGCGTATTACCACAACTGACCAGAACGGCCGGCAACGGGTAGATGGTAGTCCCGGGTTTCCAACTTTGTTTCATATATCGGAAGAATTAACAGATTTCTATTTCTTCTTTGGTTACCGACCGTTCGCAATAATGGCATTTTACTTGGACATCGATTTTGTCGGTTACATGAAATATGGTTTCCATCGGTTCGTTATTCGTGATGCATTTGGGGTTCCCGCAGCGGATAATGCCATGCACGATGTCCGGTAAAGATACTTTCCGTTTTTCGATGACTTGGTAATCGCGGATAATATTGATTTGTGCAGCCGGGGCTACCAATGCGATCTTATTTAAGTCTTCTTCTTTGAAGAAACGGTCGGCAACTTTGATGATACCTTTTTTCCCTATTTTTTTACTGGCTAAGTTATTGCCGATGGTTATACTGTTCGTACAGTTTTCAAGACCTAAGATAGATACTACTTTGAATAATTGGCTCGAAGGTATATGGTCGATAACGGTTCCGTTTTCGAGAGCCGCTACTTTTAGTTCTTTTTTTTCGTCGTTCATGATTACCGAAAATAAAAGGGGTTAAACTTCAATTCCTAAAACTTTACAGATAATGGCTTGCCGAGCGAATAGTCCGTTTTTGGCTTGTTGGAAATAATAGGCTTTGGGATTGCTGTCGACATCGTAAGAAATTTCATTAACCCGGGGGAGCGGGTGTAAGATTCTCAGATTAGCTTTGCTGTGTTCGAGCATACTGTTGTGCAGCGTATATACGTTTTTAACTTTTTCGTATTCCATGAGGTCGGTGAATCGTTCGCGTTGAACCCGGGTCATGTATAGAATATCCGCTTGATTGATTACCTCTTCGGAAAATTCGGTGTGTTCGAAGTAGGGAATATGATTTTGTTCACAGAAGAGTTTATACTCGATAGGCATTTTCAGTTCATTGGGTGCGACGAAATGGAATGTGGGATTGAAATGAGACATAGCCATCAGCAGGGAGTGTACGGTGCGTCCGTATTTTAAGTCTCCCACCATAGTAATGTTCAGGTTCGATAGAGTGCCCTGTGTCTTGTAGATGGAATATAAATCGAGCATGGTTTGAGAGGGATGCTGATTTGCTCCGTCTCCTGCATTGATAACGGGAACGGAAGAAATTTCAGAGGCATAACGAGCCGCACCTTCGAGATGGTGGCGCATGATGATTAAGTCGACATAGTTGCTTACCATCATGATGGTGTCTTTCAGTGTTTCTCCTTTTGAGGAGCTGGTCGTGCTGGCGTCTGAAAATCCAATGACTTTTCCGCCTAATCGGTTGACTGCGGTTTCAAAGCTGAGTCGAGTGCGGGTAGAAGGTTCGAAGAACAGAGTCGCCACGACTTTACCTTCCAGAATTTTTCGATTGGGATTTTCTTCGAATCGACGCGCTTTTTCGAGAAGATCCAGAATTTCTTCTTTTGAAAAATCGGTAATAGATACTAAACTCTCATGTTTCATCGTCGGTATGATTTGTTTTTATATTACAATGCTCGTTAACAAAAAAGCCAACACGACTATAAAAGTCATATTGGCTTTTTATTTTGTTTTTTTCAAGAAAATGTATTTCTTGGCTTTTATAAAAATGCCTGTGCCGTAATGGATTATATGTTTGTTCTTGCCCACTCATTTCACTAAGCAAAGATAGTAAAAAAAGACCGAAAGCCAAGTGTTCAGACATAAAAAATATTCTTTATAAATCTACAAAATGTATTCGGATAAAATATATTTGTTACCTTTGCTTTAACAATTGGCTGCGGATAGAGCGAATGGCTTTTAAGACTTTGTTAATAAATGCATAGATGGAGAGATGAAAGTGGGTAAGTTGAAAAAATCTATCGGGGATACATCGCGTATTGTGCGGTATATGTGGTATGCCTTTGGGGGAATCGTTGTTCTTGTCGTTGCGGCCTTTGCGATGATTGCATGGGGGTGGATAGGATATATGCCGCCGATAGAGGATATGGAAAATCCGAAAGATAAATTCGCCTCGGAGATTTATTCTTCCGATATGGAAGTAATAGGCCGGTTTTATCAAAGCAAGAGTAACCGGGTTTATGTACATTATGATGAAATTTCTCCTTATTTGGTCAATGCTCTTATCGCTACGGAGGACATTCGCTTCAAGGACCATTCCGGCATAGATGTGAAGGCTTTGTTCCGGGCTTTTATCAAACGAGGGCTATTATTTCAAAAGAGTGCGGGGGGAGGAAGTACGATTACCCAACAGTTGGCTAAACTCCTTTATTCTCCTAATGCCGATAATGTGGTGGAACGGTTGTTCCAGAAGCCGCAGGAATGGGTTATAGCTGTACAGCTCGAACGTTTTTATACCAAAGAGGAAATCGTGAATATGTATCTGAATCATTTCGATTTCCTGAATAATGCGGTCGGGATACAATCGGCGGCATACATTTATTTTCATACGACTCCCGATAAGTTGAAAATAGAGGAGGCTGCGACGTTGGTGGGTATGTGCAAGAATCCTTCGTATTATAATCCCCGCAGGTTTAACGAGCGCACGAGGGGGCGTCGTAACACGGTTTTGAACCAAATGTATAAGGCCAAGTATATTACAAAGGCAGAACTTGACTCTTTACAAGCTTTGCCTTTGGAGCTGAAATATACTCGGGTGGATCATAAAGAGGGGTTGGCTCCTTATTTCAGAGAGCAATTGAGATTGATGATGACGGCAAAAAAGCCTGTGAAATCGGAATATCGGGGGTGGGAAGCTCAAAAATTCATAGACGATTCCATTGCTTGGGCGAATAATCCGTTGTATGGTTGGTGCGAGAAAAATGTGAAGGCTGACGGAACCAAGTATAATATTTATACCGATGGGTTGAAAATCTATACGACACTCGATGCGCAGATGCAACGGTATGCCGAGGAGGCTGTGGAAAAACATTTGGGCGGGTATTTACAACCTCGTTTCTTCGCCGAGAAAAAAGGACGGAGTTATGCGCCGTTTTCCCGAAGCATAACTCGGGAAGAGCGGGAGGCAATCTTGGACAGGGCGATGAAGCAGTCGGATCGTTATCGGGCGATGAAAGCATCGGGTGCGAGCGATGAGCAGATTCGAAAGGCATTTATTACTCCTGTCGAGATGCAGGTCTTTTCGTATCAAGGTTCGATCGACACGATTATGTCTCCATTGGATTCTATCCGTTATCAGAAGTCTTTCTTGCGAGTGGGATTTATGTCTATGGATCCGAATACAGGTCATGTGAAGGCTTATGTGGGCGGTCCTGATTTTACGCATTTTCAATATGATATGGCTTCGGTGGGACGGCGCCAGATAGGATCGACCGTGAAACCGTTCTTATATACGTTAGCGATGGAGGAGGGATTCACTCCTTGCGATATGTTTTTAAATGAACAGCCTACATTGATTACAGAAGACGGGAAGCCCTGGTCTCCTCGGAATTCGTCGAAAGCGCGTGTGGGCGAGATGGTTTCTTTGCGTTGGGGGTTGGCAAATTCGAATAACTGGATTTCTGCTCGATTGATGGATAAGTTGTCGCCCTCGTCATTGGCGAGGTTGATGCATTCGTTCGGGATTAAAAATAAGATAGATGAAGTCATCTCTCTTTGTTTAGGTCCGGTCGAGGTCTCGGTCGAGGAAATGGTGACGGCTTATACAGCCTTTTCGAACAAAGGCGTGCGTGTAGACCCTTTGTATGTGACTCGTATAGAGGATAATTTAGGGAATGTAATAGCCGAGTTCACGCCTTCGATGACCGAGGTTTTCAGTGAACAGGCTTATTATCGCATTTTGCCGATGTTGAAAGATGTGATAGATCACGGAACGGGCGGTCGTGTTCGTTTCCGTTATGGTATTACTGCTCCTATGGGAGGTAAAACAGGGACGACCAATAATAATTCGGACGGTTGGTTTATGGGATTTACTCCCGATTTAGTTTCCGGTGTATGGGTAGGAGGCGAGGATCGCTCGATTCACTTCGATGGTATGGCCGATGGGCAGGGAGCCAGTATGGCATTGCCTATTTATGGTCTTTATATGCAGAAAGTTTATGGGGATCAAAGTCTGGGTTATTCACAAGATAGCGACTTCGAGATTCCTGAGGAGTATTCCGATCCTTGTAGCGGAAGTTCATATATCGAAGAATCCGTTACAGCTCCCGTGGAGAGCATAGAGGGTATATTCGATTGATTTTTGCATCGTTTTGGTCGTTTTGATAGATACCCTTGCGGTTCTGTATGTCGGGGGCAATCATAGGTATAATAGCCAGATGAGGACGGGAACCGAAATATCGACGATGATGCCGTGAAAGATGGCGAAGATGACGTATTTTTCTCCGAGGGTGGCGCTGATGAGAGGTAGAGTCGTGTCGATGGAGGTTGCTCCTGCGGCTGTAATCGGGGCTAATTTCCCGCAATAACGGGCAAGTAGCGGAATTGTAAGAAGTGTCAAAAGCTCTCTGCTCAGATTACAAATAAGAGCGATAGTACCGATGTCGGCTCCTGCAAGCTCGTTCAGTAAAATTGCCGATAGACTGTAATATCCGAATCCGCAACCGATGGCAACGGTTTCTCGTAACGGAACGGGACAGAATAGCGAGAACAGACAACAAGCGGCGATTGTCCCGACGATCGTGGATAACGGTATCAACAAAATCTGGAATTTATATTTTTTGATGGGAGCGGATAGTGCGGTTAAATCACTGCCGAGTCCTATTCCCACCAAGAACATCATGACGTACAGGATATAGAGGCTGAGGGAGTCGTCGCATTCGGGGATTATGCCCCAGTAGGAACAGAGTACTCCCGCCGCAAAACATAACAGAATGATGAGGCTATTTTTCATGATCGTTGGTCATCTTCTTTTTTGAATAGGTGACGGTAAACGATCCACGATAAAAATACGCTTCCTGCAATGGATACAACGGAGATTGCGATACCTAAGAGGCCGAGGGTTCCCAGCCCTTGTATAACTTGCGGGTTGCTACCTACCGATAGACCCATCACGAAAAGTAACAAGAAAATAATGTAAATGTTGATTTTGGAAACGAGGGCGGGTATGGCTCGAATATTCCGTAATATATATCCGATCAGAACACCGGATAACATGACTATCATTACACCGAACATGCCGTTGAAATTGAAATAATTTTATTTTAAATTTTTGTCAGATTAACTGATTTATATGAAAGATAAACACTTATGGAAGTTTAGAAAAATTTCAGGTAACGATTTGGAGATTGTGCTAAATTCAGTATTTTACAATCTCAGACTCAAGAGACAACTCTTCAATAAACAAAGATACTAATATTTTTATATTAGGAAAAAGTTTCAAAGATATTTGAACTATTGATAGTCGCTACAGGGTTAATTCTTAAACTCGGTAATATCGGCATTTTTGTATGAATTATAAGAACGGGACTTTATCCATCCCGTTCTATATGTTTATACTCTATTTACTGCTTTCTGTATTTATAGGCTCGATACAGGAAGCCATTATATCCATCTGTTTTGACAGACCTTCGGTCTGCGGCTGCTGACTGGCTGTCACATGTATCTGGTATTTTGCCGTTTGGTTGGTCATGCGGGTGTTCTCGCGGGCGGTCGTGACTTTGCCGCTGATTTCCGCATTTATAAACCAATGTTTTGCAGAAGCTTTTGCCTCTACTTCTGCGTTGGTAGTGCTTTTTACGTTTGATGTATCGGTAACCTCCATCTGGAAATCGACATCCACGCGATCTATGAGCAGGGAAGGAATAGGCACCAATCCTATAAACGGAGCCTTGACACTTTGTGACATTGTTGTCATTTTTCCATCCTGCTGTATCGGTCTTTCGACATCGAATTCCAATATACGCGCTTTATTGCCGCTTTTACCATCAAATGCAATTTGCTGGTAGAAATTCCATGCTGTCGCTGCCAATTCCTGTTGTGCTTCGGCTGCTGCAATAAGTGGAGCTGCAATAAGTTCCCGCATGGGAAGCCCCTTGAATTTGTCAGTCACGTTTGAATCTGCTTTAAGAACTGGAGAAGTTTCTCTGTTTTGAGTCTCTTCCAATGCAGCGGAGATAATTTCTTTCGCCTGTCCGCTTACATTTTCATTCAAGTTTTCCGCATTTTCTTGTTGCCCTTGGTTCTTTATTTCTTCTGCCATAACATTTGAATTTTAAAATTGTTAGATATTTTTTACAAAATCGTCAATAATTCGGGAAATGCTCTCTGGAGTCTCCTGAACCTTAAAATTGACGCAAACCTCCATGACATCATCCGCATCCGGTTTTATGTTGCTCATCTGCATCTGGAGATTGGCTCTTTGTGGGCTGGATAACAATAAGTTGTTTTCTGGAATCTGTGATTCCACGCTTCCGACCTTCGCCTTGAACTTTATCTGCACATTATCCATCGCAAGATAATGATGGGATATCAAAGCTATAAGTGGAATATCAATAGTCTTGTCTCCAACCATGATTTTTTTCGATTGGAACGTATTTGCGTTATTTGCATTTGTTCCTTCAAAAAGTCTGGTCAGATTTTGTATCTGATGATTCTGCAATGTATCTTGTGCACAGTTTACGGCGTATTGCAAACCATTCATAATATCAGAGAATGAATTGGTTTGAACACTGTCCGGCTCATCGTCATTATTTTTCTTGTCTCTGTGAAAAAGTCCCATGTTTTTAATTTAATTACTTGATTTGTTGCCTTTAATGAGCACCAATCTTGACAATGTCCGGCTTACAGCTTCCATATTTACACTGGAGTCTATATTATTATTAACAATGCCTTGATGCCAAAACCTATATGGTGGATTCTCCGTGTGTTCCAGCACGTCCTCCTTTTTTTATTGGGGTTATACTTCGGTTAATGTTCGTTGCGGGCGGAACATTTCCGCCCGCAACGGCTTACTGCTTCCTCAAGGTAGGCAATGCTCCTTTAAGTTCGTAACGCCACTTTGAGCCTGCGTTCTGCAAGGCGGTGTTCATGGCATCAACGGCATTCTTCCAGGTAACGCCAGTGCCGTCCACCTTCGTGGCTTCGGGGACGATGTTTTCTTTATTGTAGCCGATGCCTTGTTCATGATTGTTCTTCCAATAGCAGGCGGTCACGGTGGTGTAGTTATTTCCCAAAAAGCCGCCGATATGTACTTTGCCGGTGCTACTACCCGTACTGGTTACGTTGCCCGTGGCATAGCAGGCAAGGAGGCTGATTCCTGCGTTCATTCCCACCAGACTGCCGCCAGCGATATTCTTTTTGGGGTTTATTTCTATGATCACGTTGCCCGTGGCATAGCAAGCGGTCAGGGTGGCACTCGAATTCGTCTGACCTGCCACGCCGCCGACATCGACCGTTCCCTTCACTGTGGCAGAGGAACTGCATCCGGTGATGGAACCGCCTATTTGAACACCCACCACACCGCCGACATACACCGTGCCGCTGACGTTGCCCGACACCGAGCAGTTTTCAATGGTGCCCCAGCTAGATCCTACCACGCCGCCAATACTGCCGCCATATATTTGATTGCTTGTTATCTGTACGCCCTCCATCACCACGTTCTTCACCGTACCAGCTCTATTGAGCAAGCCGAACAGACCCGCAAATTCGTCATTTGTCGTAAAGGTCAGCCCCGTAATGGTATGGCCGCCACCATCGAAGGTGCCTTTGTATGAGTTGTCGTAGTCTGTGCCTATCGGCGTCCAGGCTTTGCCGGTGAGGTCAATGTTTTTGTCGAGGGTAATGTTTATGTCGGTCTTACCTCCGTTCACTAATTCGGCTATATTCATCAGACCGTCGGCGTTATAGACCGTGTAGCTGCCGTCGTCCTCTATGATATAGCCTCTTGCCGTAGCGAGGGAGACGGTGTAGGTATATTCACCGCCCGCCTGCCAGTCGGTAGCATTCTTCATCTTATAAACTAAGGTCTTGCCGTTAGTGAAGGTGCAGGTAATGAAGGCCGTGCCAGCTGCCACACTTTGCGGGGCTACGATGGCGGTGTAGGTGTTGCTGCCCTTGTCATACGGGACGATTATATCCGGGTTGCCGCCTTCGGTGGAGAGACCCGTCAGCTGCACGGATGCCAGCCCCTCGGTGTTGTCCGTCAGAACGATGGTCACCCGCGCCGTGCGGTGGGTGAAGCGGAGCGTGGGGCTGCCGTAGGTCACCGTCTGCCCGTCGGCTACGATGAGGTCGCTGCCCTCAAAGTCTTTCTGGGCACTTTGGTTGGCTTTTACCTTTACCGCAGGTGGGGTTGTCTCGCCAGCGGTGTAGGGCCACCACGCCGTGACGGTGATGTCGTTGTGGTTGGTCCAGTAGTACGGGTCGGTGGAGGTCAGCGTGGCGCTGGTGGGGTCGGCGGTGGAGGGCGTCACGTTGTACGTCTTCACCGTGCCGTCCATCAGAACTGCCACGCTCTGCACACCCGTCCAATTGCCATCCGCGGGGGCACGGGTGCCGACGGTGGCTGTCGCGGCGGGATTCAGTCCCGTGGCGGTGAAGACGATGGATGTGCCTTCCGCCCCTTCCGGTAGGAAGCCCGCTTCGTCCTGCGTGCAGGCGGCAAGGGCGAACAGCAGGGCGATGGCTGCGAATATATGGATGTTTGTTCGTTTCATGATGCGTGTTGTTTAGGGGTTGTTATTGTTTCTTTTCAGTACGGGCAGGCCGTCGGTGCCGAGTGCTCACTGGTAGTCGTTGCCGGTGAGGGCGGGGTTCATGCCGTCGACGGCTGTCTGCCATTTCGCGGTCGCACCGTCCACCTTCGTGGCATCTACCGTTCCTCCATGATTACGGAATACTCCTTGCCCGGCATTGCCTCCCCAATAACAGGAAGTTATAGTATTGTAGTTATAACGCACTATTGCTCCAGATTCATACTCTTTCAATGTGCCGTCGAACCAGCAAGCGGTGATACTGCCATAATTTAAATCGGCTATACCACAAGTTCTACCATATGCAGAAATTTTTCCCGTCACAGAGCAGGCAATGATTTGACCCTCATTTTGCTCCACTATTCCAGCTGCTGATCCACTACTGCCATACAGATTCACATCTATGAGTTGTAGGTTCTTTATCACACCACGTACATTTAATAACCCAAAAAGTTCAGTAGTCGCTGCTGAAATGTTTAATCCCGTAATGCGGTGTCCCTGCCCATTAAAGACGCCGGAGTAGCCAGGCCATGTGCCTATCCGTGTCCAATCCTTACCCGTCAGGTCTATGTCGGCGGTGAGGGTGCAATTTATCGATTCGTCCTTTTGTGCGGCTTTGTTCCATGCCAGCAGGCCGTCAGCGTTATAGACCATGTAACTGCCGTCGTTCTGTATAGAATAGCCCAAATCCTCGGCTGCGCCGCTCTCGCCGCCGCCGTCAACCCAGCTGCCGATGGTGCAACCCTCTAACGTCAGGCCGGTGGTGTTCACCTTAACTGTATATTTATAGCGGCTACCCGCTTCTAATACGACGTTGTTCTGCGGACGGAAGTAGAAGGTGCCGCCGCCGAGTTTCACCTTGACGAACGGCTTGCCTGCCGCAACGGTCTGCGGGGCAGTCAGTGCCTCGTAGGTGTTGCCGCTTGCGTTGTAGGTCTTGATGGCGGTCGGGT
Source organism: Barnesiella sp. B2-R-119 (assembly GCF_023656675.1). Classification (NCBI taxonomy): domain Bacteria; kingdom Pseudomonadati; phylum Bacteroidota; class Bacteroidia; order Bacteroidales; family Barnesiellaceae; genus Barnesiella; species Barnesiella sp. B2-R-119. The sequence goes on along the minus strand of NZ_JAMOKL010000003.1, from coordinate 130,339 downwards.
TGCCGTTATCGGCGGACAGACTCACGAGGCTCACCGTGGCACCGGCGACGCTCGTGAATCCCGTGCCGGGCTTCAGTTCGATTGTCACGCGTGCCGTGCGGTGGGTAAATTCAAGAGTCGGGTTGTTAAATTCCACCTTCCGGTTCTCAGCAGAGATGAAGTCGCTGTTCTGGAAGTCAGCCAGTTTGCTTTGGTCTTCGGCCACCTTCACGGCAGGCATCTGTGTGATGTTGGCATTGTTGAAGGGCCACCATGCCGATACGGTAATCGGGTTGCGGCTGGTCCAGTAGTACGGGTCGTTCTCGCGTGAAAGCGTGGCACTCTTGAAATCGGTAGAAGCCGTTACGGTGTATTCCTTTACCGCATCGCCCAACTTGAGTGCCACGGAAGTGACGCCCTGCCAGTCGCCGTCCACAGCGGCACGGGTGGAAGGGGCTGCCAGCGGCGTTGCTTCTACGGACAGTCCGGTGGCACGGATGACGACGGGGTATTCACCTTCGGGCAGACGGTTATCGCCAGCAAGTTCGTCCTGCGTGCAGGCGGCGAGGGCGAACAGCAGTGCGGTGGCTGCGGGGATAAAAATTCTATGTCTCATAATTCTTCAACCTAATCAATTAATTATTAATATCTTACAGGCTAGCATTCACTTCTCCGCCGTCTATATCGTTCCACTTTGCAATGGTGGCTTCGCTGACTTCAAGGACTTTGTTGCGTACCTTGACGGTATAGGTATAGTTGTTGCCCGCCTGCAGTGCGCCTTCGGGCATGGTGAGTGTGGCATGATATTCCTGACCTTTGTAATTCACAACCAACGGCAGGGATGCAACTGTCTGCGGGAAGAGGATGATCGATGACGTGAGATTGCCGTCTGCCAGATTCATGGTCAGTTCTCCGGTCTGTGCCCCGTTGTCTGCGGTGGCAATACCGTCGGCCGTGTTGAACGTACCGGTGAGTAACAATCCGTCCAGCGTGTAACGTTCAGGCTTGACCACGCTGAAATTCACGCCGTCGCCCGCCTCGAAGGTAAGGGTTATCTGGCTCATGCGGTGGTGGAAGGAGTTGTCTTCACCGCCTTTGGCGGTTTTGTCGGTGAAGCTTACTACCGGGTTGTTTTTGTCTCCCGTGGCTCCTGTGGCAAAGAGGAAGTCAATGGCAGACTGGTTCTGCTGCGCCGTGGCATCGGTCGTGGCTGCGAGGATACCTCCCGCCGCGTTGTACGGATAGTAGGCGCGGAAAGTATGGGTCTTTGTATCTTCGATATAGATGACCTTTTTTTCTGCCTCAAATTTCCCATTTTTCAGGATGAAAGGCACGTTGCCGTACTGGGTGTCGTTGCCGATGTCGGTGATGCCGATACGGTCGCCGTTATCCCAGGTGGTTCCGCTGGCGCGGGTGGCGGGGGCGATGTTGGCGGTAAACTGGGCGGCCACGGGGTCACCGTTCAGGTTCTCGTTGTCGTTGTTGCAGGCTGCCAGTGCGAGGGCGAGCGTCGCAAGTGCAAAAAATCTTGTCTTCATTATATCTGTCATTATATTAGTTACAAATCGGCATTTACATCATCACCTTTCACTTCTTCCCAGCCGTTGATTTCGGCTCCGTCCACTTCCATGCCTTCGGGAGTCTCAACCAGCGTTCCGCCGAGGGTCAGCGATTCGCCCTTTCCGGTGTTGAACTCCTTGAGGGCTTCCGTGAGGTCGCTTTTCAGCGTGGTGGGGGTCGGGTTGCCGTCAGCATAGCGGATTTCACCCGTCAGCAGTTGTTCCGTTCCGGTCACACCCAGCAGCCGCACCGTGGCTTTCCACTTGCCAGCATCGTCACCTTCGGTTATCTTGGTGAAGGGCAGCACGACGTTCGAAGCGGCTCCGTAGGTATCAGTAGCGAAATTGAGTGTTCGGGCTGCACCCGTCAGATGGGCAACAATCTCCGTGATGCGTCCAGCGGCATCACCCGTCGGTTCGACGACAAGCGTCAGCTCGCGCACCTGCTGCTTCATTGTAGCGGTCAGCGGATAGTTCTTGTCTTTCTCGATGGTCACCTGTTCCGTATAGGTGAAGAACCATCCCGGGGCATTGTTCACAAAGGCATCCGTGCCTGCCCGGGTTCCCGTGGCTGCGGCAATGGTGGCTGTGGTGCCGTTCACCGTGATTCCTTCAGCCGGGTTCCACACCGCAAGGGTGTAGCTGCCCGGAGCAAACAGATGGTCGGGGGCATGGGTGGCGGAAGTCTCCGTACCCGTATAGTCGCCCATGGTGACCGTCCATGTGGCAGGTATGTCGATACCCTCACCGCGGGCCGACCAGTCGGCTGTTACCGCAATCTTCCCGTAGTCGGGGTGCGGCGTGTCATAAAGCGTGTCCTTCACGCAGGAAGAGAGCAGCACGGCGGCTGCCATTCCCATCATATTTATATATTGTTTTGCTTTCATATTCTATTCCTCCGTGTTAGAATAACTTCCATACCAATGTCACACCGGCATTGATGGGGCCCCACCAATCTTTTGTCTCGTTGCCGTGGCGTACACGCACGCCGTCGATGACCTCATATTTCTCATAGTCGGCATTCAGGTAGCCCAGACCGAGGTTGAAATCAAGAGCCAGTGCCTTGTTCAGCCGCAGCTGGTGGCCGGCGGTGATGCCGCCACCCATCAGGTCGCCCTGTTTGCCTGTTTCGGAGAGCTTGTAGTTGAACTGTCCGGCCTTGAACAGCGCGCCCAGATACCAGGCTTTCTTCTCACCCATATAGTAACGCACTTCCGGAGCCACTTCCCAGAGTGCATAGCGGCGGTCCTTGTCGCTCCACGTCCATGAAGTCCACGAGCCGTTTACGGCAATGCCCCACGATGGGCAGATGCGCCATTCCACGCCAAGGTCGGGTGTCAGGGTAGCCCAGCGCAGCAGGTTGGCACGCAGGGAGAGATGATAATCAGTTGTGATTTTGGTTTCCGACGGCGTGTCGGCAAGTGTATTTTGTTGAGCGGCTTTCTCGGCTTCTGCCTTTTCAGCGGCAAGTCGGGCTTCTTCCGCCTTGCGCTGCTCTTCGGCAAGTCGTTCCTGTTCGGCACGCTTCTCGGCTTCCAGTCGTTCGGCTTCCGCCTTGCGTCGTGCTTCCGCTTCCGCATCCGTCACGGCTGTTTCCTTGACCGGTACCGTCAGGCGCACGGTGACAAAGTCTCCCTCTGTCGCATGGTTGCGGGTGATAAAGTTTTCTTCCTTGATTTCCGCACGGATAATCAGTTCGGATTTCACACGGTTGGCACGGATCTTCGCCGTGGCAAGGTTCTCGGTTTCACTGCCCAGCGAGTTGCAGTAGCCGTCAACCAGCAGCGGCAGCCTGCCGTCAAGAATGTCCGTTCTGTTGCGCTCGATGCATTCCAGCAGACGGGCAAGTTCCGTGTCATTGCCATTCCAAGGCACGTAGAACATGTCCTTCTGCGTAACGAACCGGAAGGTGTAGGTCGTGTCTGCTTTCTGCTGCGCAATGACAGGAAAAGTTACCGTCATCAGCCACAGAAACAGGGTGAGAAAAGTGATTTTTCTGCTCATATAAACTTGAATTTATTATCTTTGTCTTCTCCAAAGGTAATAAATGCCATTCAGCGCCCAAAATATTACAAAAACTTTTTCTGTTGAAATACAGCGTTTTATAAAAATTGTCGTTTGAGCACTTTTCAAATTGTCGTTTGAGCACTTTTTTTGTCGAATTAGCACTTTTTTGTCGCTTGAGCACTTTTTGAAAATGGGTTTCTGAGAGCTTTTTCATCGGCTTTTTACCACACAAATTATTCCAGATTTGCTTTTTTCCACTTGCCAGGCGTACATCCTTCCTTCTCTGTAAATGATTTGATAAAGTTACTGCGGGAAAGAAAACCGGAAGACTCAGCCAGCTTCTGTATATTGATTTCCGGATGCTCTTTCAGTATGTTTTTCGCATACTCCAACCGGAGACCGGTTATCCATTCGCGGAATGTCATTTTATACGTAGTCTTGATATAAGCGGAAAGATAGGTACGGTTTGTGTGAAGTATTTCGGACAGTTCTTTTATGGTAAGTCCCTGCTGGACATAGCCGTCTGTCTTTATCCAGTTGGCCACTTTCTCTATAATTTCTGTATAGGACACTGGAACTTCTTTCTCAGAAACTATTTCAGGTTCTGTTTCCGTATCTGTCAGAAGTTCTTCTTCAGACTGTATATCTTGCTCAAAAGCATTTTCCACCTGTTCATAGAACAGCAGGTAGTTCTGATAGCTGTAGAAAAGATAGCTGTAGAACGGTATTGACGACAAAATCCAGATAAAAACATATTTGTCTGGCAGAAATGTCAGCAATCCGCATCCGACACCGAAGATAACAGCCCAATAAGTGAATATGGAAAGCCATTCGATATATGTACCTATATCATCCGCCTGAGTTTCATTGAAAATCCGAATGGCTCTACGGTATGCAATTATGACTCTGCGAGCTAAAACGACTCCAAAAACGACTAACCATACAGCTAAAGCAAATAAAGAGAATTTTTGCATGATTCCGCTTGGCAACAGGAACAACACAACTCCGGAAAGAGTTGAAAATATAATCCATAAAATGATATGTGTCCACACACGCCGTTTGGTAATGTAAAAACGATCAAGCAACATTATCAATGCCGAACTGAACAGAGAATAGCACAGGAAGTATGTGGACATGTTCATCAATATGGCAGAATCCGCATTTTTGAATCGGATACCAAAGAAGAAATGTACCGAATAATTTGCCGAAAGCAGCAGCATAGCTATACCCATAATCTGTCGGGAGCGGAGATAATTCTTGAAAATTTTCTTTTCAGGAGTCTTTGCAAACAAAAAATAAAAGCCGAAGAATAACATCAACGGCAGTGCGGTATAAAGTGAAAAACTGTATATAGATGGCTCCATTGTTATGCTTATTTGATTTTGATACAAAGTTACGAAAAATATTGGTTTTCAGGATTATTTTCCTGAGTTCTTTTTTATATTTTAATCATACGGAAACGCTTTGATATTATACAGTTATCGGATTCACTTTCATGGTGGAGAGATTCAGGTACAGCCCGTGATGCTCGATCATACCGTTGCGGAACATTTTCCACAGGATGTTGCAGCCGAGCTGTGCCAGTGTGGAGTTGATGAACAGGTCCTGTTTCTCCAGAGCCTCCGCCAGCGAACAGCTCGGTCCGGAATCCTTTTCCTTCACTCTTGCGTATTTGACATATCGTGTGATCACCTTCAGCGATTCCACCGTTTCGTACAGCTTGGATGCCGGCTGTCTGATTTTCTTAGGTACGGTTCCGAGGATGACCTGTCCCGTATTCTGCATGTTGCCGAAGTCCATCCAGTACAGTGGTGTTTCGTGGCTTCTGTATTCCGAAACCGGCACGGCTTTCAGTATGTTCCAGAGGTCGAGACGGGACTTTATGTTGTCCGTGCAGGTAATCATTATGTTGGCCAGATTATCCCGTCTGGCGTCCTTCAGGGCTGCCGGATAGATGTCCGGTACCGCCTTCCAGTCGTTGCCGAAGAAGTTGTTCATGCGTGTGACGAGGCACTGCGCCTTGTTCAGTCCGATGTCCGAAGGGCTGAAGAGCTGCCGCCCGATGTTGGCTTCCGTCACGATGTCGGAATCATACAGTGTCACGAACAGTCCGGGATGTCCGAGTCCCCTCAGTGCCGTGTCAAGCCTGGCCAGGCAGGTAAGCACCTGTGAGCCTGTTCCTCCCGCTCCGATAAGGTTTACCGTTACCGGATGCTGCGGGTTTATGAGATAGTTGTCGATGTAGTGTACTCTTTTCATTTCAGTATGTCTTTAAGTTTTATGTTGTTCAGTTGTTTCAGTTCGTCGAGGTTGAAGTCCCTGTCCCGTGCCGCCTTTGCCACCAGCACGAGGTTTGACCTTGTCGGGTTCCCGTTCCCTCCCAGGTGGGTGAATTCCGTCAGCCAGAATTTCCGTTCCCAGTACTGCAGCAGCTTTTCATAGGTCAGGTCCTTCGGCAGCTCTATCCTGGCGTTTCCCAGACATACGCTGGAACCTGTCACGTTGAAGAACGGTGCGGCATACAGTACGGTATCCGGTCTGGGAACGTTCCCCTTGTAGGCATAGATTCTCATTCCGTGCTCTCCGGCCTCGTAGATTACTCCCGGCAGGTAATATTCCGCGTTTTCTATTTTGAGTGCGGTGCTGAAGAACATCATCCGCTTGTGCGGTGGATTGTACCACACGTATCTTTCGCTGCCCTTGCGCGAGTCGCAATACAGCAGGTTGTCGGGTATCTTCCCGTATGGAGTGGTACCGTGTCTTTCCGAGTATTCCTTCACGAGGGTGTTCATGAATTCCAGTGTCACCGGTCTTCCTTCCGTCATGTTTCCCCGGTCGTCAATACCCCGGATTTCAAGGAAGAAGTTCTTGTCCCCTTCCGAGGCATAGGCTATCAGTGCCGCCCTGGGGTTGAGCGGTGTCTTGATCTTTCTGGTCAGTTCGTTGCTGTCTATCATATGCTTTCAGATTGGTTTATATTGTGATGTTGATAAATTTTTCCGCCCATTTGAAGAAGCGTTCCGGGTAGTCGTCCATGCGGAACAGTTCCTCCGTTTCCGGAGACAGGTCACAGGTGGTGACCGGAATGATGTCGTATGTCTCCCGGCTGTAGGAGTTGTAGTAGTCCACGAGGTTGTCCGTCACGGGATCATTGCAGTCATAGACGACCCTTATCTGCCTGTTGAGATACATGGGCAGGTAGTCCGGTTCCTCTTCATAAAACGGGTCGTAGCCGTATTCCATGATGCCGCGTTCAGGCGAGAGGAATTCCAGACCTTCCTTCATGGCGGAGAGCAGGGACTGTTCGTATCCGTTCGCCGGCTTATACCGTCCGATTGCCTTCGGCAGGTCCTTGTAGTAGGATTTCCGTTCCACTCTCCTGAGCAGACTGTGTATCCTGCCTTTCTCGTATGAATGCAGCAGTTTCAGCCGTTTTTTCCTGTCGTCCTGTTCGTCGTCATTCTCTTCAGCCAGCCAGGTAAGCGCATATTCCGTGTCATCCTCGTCCAGTATGGTGTCAATTCCGTTTGCCTGCATCAGGTTGTGGATGAAGGTGACAGATATGCGTCTCAGTTCCGGCCCGAGATTTTCCACAAATTTCACAGGGAAGTAATACAGCGTAAGTTCTCCCCATCTGTGGCATTTCCAGAGACGGAAAATGAGTCTTTCCCCATCCTGCTCGATGTTTACATTCATGTCATTGCCGACAAGGTCGCTCATTTCATCATGCAGTCTCGTTATTCCTTCCGCCATTGTGAGTCCCGGTGCATGTACCGCTTCCTTTTTCATAAGACTCGCATATCTGAAAAAGGAATCACGCAGGTACTCGTAGTTTTCCCGCGTGATCAGGTTGCACGGCTTTCCGTCAGGACTTTCCGAGAACAGTTCCGGCGGAGGCATCGGCGTGAATGTGGTGTTCAGAAAAGAATTACGGCACCGCTGGGTGCCGCAATCCGTTTCTTCCTTTCCGTGCCGTAATGCACCTTCCTTTCGGTTTCCGCAATGATAAGTCTCGCGAGCTGTTCCGCCTGATATCCGTCCAATGGTACACATGATTTCTTCTTTTTTCTGTAGTCCTTTGCCATATCTGGTGGCCGTGTGCAGGGCACAATATATCGGAAGCCAGTATATGAACGTGAAGCTGGGCTATATCGTGGATGAAAGTCAGGTGCAGGGGACGTTCGGTTTTGGAAAGGTGTACAAGGCTTTCAAGGTGGGGGCAAACCTTAATTACCGGAATCTAAACCGAGATCTGGTAAAGGCAAACACCGTGACGGTCGGCCCGGAGCTGGCCTATTACGCCCTGAAAGGACGGAAATTCTCGCTCCTGGGGATCGCAGCCGGGACGATCGGCTACCAAAAAGCCAAGGCGAAAAGCGATCTTGTGTACCTGGCGAAAAGCAAGGCTTTCGTGTATGGATACGAGGTCGGGATAAGGCCGGAAATGTTGCTAAGCCCGAAAGTGGCTCTTTTTGCCGAATACAGGTTTGAAATGTTGTTTAACTCCATTCTCCGGAATAACAACCATGTCGGCCTGGGGTGCGTGATCTATTTATAAACTTAAATAATTGAAGGTATGAGAAAGTATTTGTATTTGTCGGCCGTATGCGTGTGCATGGCATTGTGTTTCGTCGGTTGCAGCAAGGACGACGACGAACCGGGAGGAAAAGGGGCGATGTATGAGGTAACGATCGAGCAGTCGGGAGATTTCCGCAGCTTCATTAAGTCGGTCGTGGTAGTCGCCAACGGTACGCGGTTGAAAGACGGGGCGACGGGGGAAAGCCTCGCAAGCCCGTTGATTCTAAGCGATGAAGAACTGGCCGTCGAAAAGGTGACGTTAACCACGACGGGAAAGGCGATCGAGTTCGCCGTTTCCGGTAGTGTCGTGGACGGGGAGGACGGTGTCGTGAACGAGCCGATGCAGTGGGTTGTGACCGTTTACAAGAACGGAAAGGAGATCGAGAAAAAGAGCCTTTCTTTCCGGGACGGGAAGGAGATCGGTATGGATGATCTTAATCTGTATTATAATTGACGTGACGGCCTGAATGTCCCCCGGATGAATGTTCGGGGGATTTTTTTTCTTTTGGGCGTTCCCGTGGGACGGTCGGGCTTTACGTTTCAAGTCCTCGCCTAAAGGCTGTGGGCTTTACTCTGCAATCCCTAACGCATGGCTGAAAACTCCTCTTGCCGGTGGTGTTCTTCTTCATACAGCCTCATGCGTTCTTGTAATGCTTCTTTTAAATTGTCGCTTTTTTTCAGTCCGAGTTTGGCACGTATGTTCGCTCGTTGGCTGGTTATGTTTCCGCTACTCCGATGTAATAATTCGCATATTTGGCTGACGGTCTTGTCTTGCAGTATTAAACGGCAGATGTTTAATTCGGACGGGGATAAATTGGGATATATTCTCCTGATTGTATCAAGTTTACTTTTTTCCTTTTTCTGGTATGCGGCAAGGGCTGTAAAAAGATTTTCTTTGGATTGTTCCCCTATTATGTTTAACAGGGAGCTTGTCTTTTCTTCCGGGTTATTCTCGCTTAACAACTCGGCGAACGCGAATAGTTCTTCCTTTTTCATTTGGAGACGTTTCAAAAGCATTTCCTCTTCCTCTTTTAGCAAGTTGCTACTTTTTAGCAAGCTGCTGATATTACTGTGTAAGGATCTTCCTAATAAGGGGATCATGGTGTATATGATGATGATCAAAGGCAGATAACTGTATAGGAACGGTTCGTCGGTGATAAGTGTGCAGATTGTATAGGAAGCTATGGTAAGGGAGGACAATAGGATGGAGATATTACTCATATAGGCACAGATGGAAAGCATGGTAAATAAGAGAGAGATAGTAATGTTACTCATTATCAATGCTCTTTGATAACTATATTCATATCCGCTACATATTGAGCAATAAATTATTTCGATAAAAATCTCGATATGTATGGCTATCAGTATAATGGAAAAGGTCGTGGTCAGATTTACTCTCTTTTTAAAATAAGCGAGAGTGCACATAATGATAAACAGGAATAATACGCTGTTAATATAATAAAACTGTTCATTGGGAAATGGAACTGAATATATGTATATGGGTGCGCATAAGGCCAGCATGAGCAGGGATAGATGAAAGACACGTTTTTGTTGATACGTTATTATCATTTCTCTTTCTTTTTTGTCGTAAGTTTGAGTTTTTATTGAACTTAGAAAAGTAGCGGCTTTTGTGCTGATTTTCATGTGTTTTATTGTTTTAAGTGTTATTAAGTATAATGTTTCCTGCAAAAATAACTGTTTTTTTTTTTTTTTGTATGTTTAAGTACTTTTCTTTATGATGTTAAGTGTTTTTAATTGTTGTGTAAGCGTGATTGGCTGCTGTGGTAAGTGTTGTAGCTGTTGTGTGGTTGTCTTTTTAAGTATTTATAAGTTTAAAATACTTGTTTTTTGCTTTGGAGGTTGGTTTATAGGTATGTATTTTTGCGGTCGAAATTCAAGGGGTGTAAAAGCCTGGGTTTGGATTGTCATATTAACAAATGATTAAATGACGAAAAGATGTTTTTTTTATATTAAATGTGTATTGTTCGTGCTCGTGTTGAGTATAAGCGGAGAAATATCCGCTCAGGAGAAGCGTGATTCGGTAAGGATCTATTTTCATCAAGGAAAGGTAAATATAGATACATGTTTACTTGACAATGGGAACGAGATGGAGCGGTTTGCTAAAATCTGTTCCGCATTGAACGACTCCGTCCGTCTTATCAGGAAAATTCAAATAATAGGAGGAGCTTCCCCGGAAGGAGGGGGGCTATTGAATGGAAGGCTGTCTGAAAAACGAGCAGAGGTTTTGTGGCGGTATATATCACCTTATATAAAGATTCCGGTATTGGAGAAGGATTTTCATTTTTCGGGAAGTGACTGGAACGGACTTATAACGATGGTGAGAGCGGATGTGAATGTTCCGGAGAGGGAGGATGTCCTTCGTTTGTTGGAGAAGATCGTCCGTTTGGAAAACCAGGACAGCCCTTATTTGGGGGGAGAACTGAAAAGACTGAAAGGGGGGAGGCCATACTCATATTTGTATAAATTCCATTTTCCGAAACTTCGTTCGTCGATGGTGAAAATATGCTATGATAGTGATCCGATGAATCCCGTCAGAGATACGGTATATATACATACACGTGATACGTTGTGCATCCGTGATACCGTTACCGTCATAGCTCCGGTAAAGAAACGGCCGTTTTGCATGGCGGTGAAAACAAACTTGCTTTATGACGCTGTTTTGATACCTGACATCGGGGTTGAGTTCTGTTTGGGGAAGAACTGGTCTGTGGCCGGGAATTGGATGTATGCCTGGTGGAAAAGTGATCGGAAGCATAACTACTGGCGTATCTATGGGGGAGATGTGGAGTTGCGCCGCTGGTTCGGTCGGAGAGCGGTGGAAAAACCGTTTTCCGGGCATCATGTCGGATTGTACGGGCAGATCGTCACCTATGATTTCGAATTGGGTGGGAAAGGTTACTTGGGGGATAAATGGAGTTACGGGGGAGGCGTGGCTTACGGCTACTCGTTACCTGTGGGACATCGGTTCAATGTGGATTTCACGTTGGGAATCGGCTACCTTGGAGGATCGTACAAGGAGTACATCCCTTTGGACGGTCACTATGTATGGCAGACCACTAAAAACCGCCGCTGGTTCGGCCCGACCAAGGCGGGGATCTCTTTGGTGTGGTTGATCGGCCGTGGCAACTACAACGGGAAGAAAGGAGGCAGGCAGTGATACGGATACGCTTTTGTCTGGTGTCCATATTTTTATGGATAGGACTGACGGCTTGTGAGCATAAGGATTTATGTTACGATCATCCGCACTTTGTCACGGTGCGGGTAGTATTCGACTGGACCAAGATTTCCAATCATGACAAGCCTGAAGGCATGAGGGTCGTATTTTATCCGACCGACGATGAAAGCAACACGTGGACATTTGATTTCCCCGGAGGAGAGGATGGGGAAGTGGAGCTACCCGAGAATGATTACCGGGTAATTTGCTTCAACTACGATACCGACGGGATGGTTTGGAAAGGAAACGGCAGTTACACGCTTTTTACTGCCGATACGCGTGATGTTCGGTCGCCGGATAACCGGACAATGGCCGTCACCCCACCCTGGCTGTGTGGCGACCATATAGACAGAGTTATCCTCAAGGACATTCCGGGAGGTAGCGCGGAGATAGTACGGCTAACTCCCGTAAACATGGTATGTCACTACACGTATGAGGTGAACGGTCTTCGGGGACTGGACAGGGTGGCGGATTTGCGGGCCGCTCTTTCCGGCATGTCCGGCTCGCTTAACATGTCCGGCGACAGTTTGCCCGCCGATCTTTCGGAGAGCCTGCTCTTTGATGGAATGGTTTCACGGAATCAGATTATAGGCGGATTCTATACGTTTGGACATTCCGCACTTGAAGGAGAGCCCAATGTTTTCCGGCTGTATCTCAAGAACCGTTCAGGCAGCATGTCTGTATTGGAACAGGACGTGAGCGACCAAGTGCATGATGTCCCGGTAGCGGGGCATATCGGTGATGTGCATCTGGTGTTGAATTTTGATTATGAGGTACCATCCGAGCCGGGAAGTGGCGGTCCGGGATTTGATGTGGACGTTGATGATTGGGATGATGTGAATGTGGATATAGTGTTGTAATCGAGTTTGTTAATTATATGTATCAATTTAAATTGTTTTTATTTATGAAAAAAAGTACAGTAATGCTTTGGGCAATCTTTGGAGCTCTACTCATGGGTTGCTCAGACGAGGAGATTGCGAATGTGGAAACCTCCTCACGAAATGCGATTGGTTTTAACGTGTTAAGTAATGCGGCGGAAACGAGGGCTACCCCTACTACCAACACCAACTTGAAGAACACCGATTTCGACGTGTTCGCTTTTACGGCGGATGGTACTGCCTTCATGGGAAAGAACGACACGGAATTTGAACATGACGGAGTGAAGATCGTGTACAAAAATGGTAAGTGGGATTATGACAATGCGAGCGACCTTCGTTATTGGCCTACCGAGGCTTTGGACTTTTACGCGTTCAATCCCGGAACGGTTAGTGAAGACATGATGGTGTTTTATAGTTGGGAAGCCACCAAGGATGTCCAAAAGATAAGTTATACCTGCATGGATGAGTATGGAACCGGTACTCATGCAAACTACGACGTGATGTATGCCATGGCCAAAGGCCAGACAAAAGACATGAACAACGGAATAGTGAAATTTAATTTCAAACATATTCTGTCACAGGTCGTATTCAAAGCAAAGACCCAATACGATAACATGCAGGTGGACATCGACGTGATCAAGATTCATAATTTCAAATTTGCCGGCGCCTTCACATTGCCTGCGACAGCCGATGGAACGGGAAGTTGGAGTTCGTCTGATTTAGCATTTCCACACGCATTTACCGTAGTGAAAAACGCAAACATCACGGTCAATAGCAATACCGAAGCTACCGATATTACCACAAATACTCCTATGCTGAATATACCACAGGAGCTGACTGCTTGGAAAGTTTCCGAAACAGCCACCAAAAGCAAGTTGGAGGCCGATAATGCGAAGCAATGTTATCTGGAGATCGCCTGCAAAATCCGGCAGTCCGGAGCTTATCTGTTGGGTTCAGCAAGCGAATACAAAACAATTTATGTTCCGTTCGGAGATACATGGGAACAGGGCAAGCGTCATATCTACACGTTGATTTTCGGTGGTGGTTATGATGATCAGGGAGAGGCTGTGTTGAATCCGATCCAGTTTGATGCAGAGACAACAGGCTGGGTTAATGCGGCAAAAGACGTAAACGTTTAATTAATATCGTACCCGTTGGCAGGTTAAACATACGCAAGATTAATCCCGCCAACGGGTTCTTTATAGGGAATCGCATTTTCAATATACTTTTTGATGTGTAGGGGTGCTTTTTGCGTACCTTTTTCCTGGAGAATTTCTTTTGTGGAGTGTTTGCCCTGTATATTCCCGATACGCTGTTATAGCAGGGAACTGTTTTTATCCAAGTAGTCAGATATAGCCTCTTGCAATACCGATTTTAGCGAATCGCCTTTGCGGATCGCGATCAGCTTTAAGTTCTGGTGATAGGTTTCGTCCATGACAAAATTACAATGCACGGTTTTCGCTTTCTTCGGCTTTTGAGCCTCTTTTTGCCCGGCCGTGGATTGGATCAGGCTGTCTAATCCCCCGGTCAGCCCGGCCGACATACTGTTTTTTAAATCGTTCTTCTTTGCCATATGGTTACTTTATTTCTGTTAGCAGTTCGTTACATACCTTTTCGTAGTCCTCTGCCCCGGCAGATTTGGGGGCATAGTGAAAAATATCCTGCCCTTGTGTCGGGGCTTCGGCCAGCGTAATGGAGTTGCGTATATGGGTGCTGAACACTTTGCCCTGGAATGTTTCCTGTACCAGTTCCGAAACGCTCTTGTTCAGGTTCTTTCTTCCGTCGTACTGGGTTATCAGAACCCCGGCTATCGAAAGATCCGAGTTCAAACGTTGCTGCACCTTGTGGACGACCTGCATAAGTTTGGCCATTCCACGCATTGCCAGGAATTGAGCCTGAACCGGGATAATCAGCCGATCCGAGGCCGTCAGTGCGTTAAGCGTGAGCAGCGACAGCGAGGGGGGACAGTCGATCAGGATATAATCGAATTTCTCCTTTTGGCCCTTGATAAGGTGGGCTAAGATAAGTTCCCGCCCGGCCTCGTTGATTAACTCCGTTTCAACGGCCGAGAGATCCAGGCAGGAGGGAACGACGCTAAGGCCGTCCTTATGCTCGTAGATCGGCAGGTCGTATTCGCCTTTCATCGCACCGTAGATCGTTTGGGGAAGCTCCGCAGAGAAGCCCAGCGATTCAGTCAGGTTGGCTTGTCCGTCAAGGTCGATCAAAAGAACCTTGTACCCTTTTTGACGTAACGCGCCGCCCAGGTTGATCGTGGTTGTAGTCTTTCCTACTCCCCCTTTGTGATTCAATACGGAGATTACTTTTGCTTTGCTCATAAATTCAGTTTTTTAAATGGTTGTCATGTCCGCAAATATAGTCAAAAACTAATATACTAAAATACTAAAAGTAGTATTTTTCGTTTTTTGCGTGTTTTTTGTGCCGATCGGGGAAGCGTACCGAAATAAATCCTGTTTCCGTCTTTCGGTACGTTTTGTTTCTGTACCGGAATTAATCAAAGATTAGAATAACCATAAATGTTTTTATACGTTAATCATACGTATGTATATATGTATATATGTATATATTTGTTTTTGAGTATCTTTGTGTGCTATAAATAAAAAATAAAAGACATGAGCACTTATTCGTATAAAAATCCGAAGTTTATAAATTCCCCTAAAGGGGTGGTTGAAGTTGTAGAAGTGATTTATGACGGCAAAGATGATCCGGCCTATTCACTGGCTATTATTAAATGGGAAAATACCTATAAATTAGGTATTCGTTGGAACATCGCTTATAGTGAATGGGACGATTACCGCAAACAGAACGGGCAAGATGAATGTATAGGTAATCCACAGTCGAGAGGTATTCCCACCTGGTTTGTTTTGCCCGATGATATGATGTTTAGTGAGAAGTTCAGCGGTGCGATGCAGAGGCTTGATGAATTAAGAAAAGGTAAATAAGCAATGGAACAGGGAGAAATCATATTATACCAGCCGGATGAAGCGGTCAAGTTGGAAGTGAGGCTGGAAGATGAAACCGTTTGGCTGACACAAGAACAAATAGCCGACTTGTTCGGGACTAAAAGGCCAGCTATTACCAAACATTTGAACAACATTTACAAAAGCGGCGAACTTGATGTAGATAGCACATGTTCCATTTTGGAACGTATGGGTAATGACGGCAAACAGAGATATACTACTAAATATTATAATCTTGATGCGATTCTGTCAATAGGATATCGGGTTAATAGCAAGAACGCAACCCTTTTTAGGAAATGGGTGAATAGTGTATTAAAGGATTATCTTTTAAAGGGGTATTCCATTAATAAACGTTTGTCAGAACTTGAAAGGACTGTCGCTCAACATACCGAGAAGATAGACCATGATCCGCTTCAGCTTTCCCAGCAGCCCGTCTATCAGCAGCCTTGTCCTGTAAAAGCCTGTCTGGTGCGAGAGCTTTGTCAGTTGGTTCAGATTGTTCGCCATTCCCGCCAGGCTGCGCAGCAGCGCATTCTCTTCAGGCGTATGCCTTGCCGTAACGGTGGCCGCCAGTGCCACCTCCCTGATATAGACCGCCAGACTCCGGCCGGACTTCCTTGCCCTGAATCTGAGAGCCTCGTAGCTGACGGGGGAGAACTTCACTGTCACTCCCTTGGTCAGCTTCCGCGTCCTGCCCAGTGCCGGACGGCCGCGTTTTTTCTTCATCTCATTCATATCCTTTGTCATATGTTTTTTCTTTTTCGTCCGTACTTCTTTCATTCCAAAATCTGCGACCGGCGGGAGTGGATTTACCCTCCCTGCAACCGCCGGGCGCTGGGGAGCAAGGGTTTTCGGGAATCCGGAAACATAACCTTGCTATTACTATTACAGAATCCACCCTTCAAAACAACAGGAAATATTAATATCAATGGTTTCAGATAACCGTTTCCATTCCTGGTCCGGAAGGTGACAATGAAAGTATATCCGCCGGAGGTGTACCTATATTTTCTACAGTCATCCGTTCCGGCTGATATACGACCGGCAGTCATTCACACGGTCTGACAGTCACCGGTACTCTAAAGTTTCCTCCAGCGTTCGATGTCTTGCCGGTAGGTTTCAAGATGCCGTCTTGCCAGATTCTCCAGCAGCCCGGATACGCTCATTCCCCGGCAGCCCAGTCTCAGGACGATCATGTCCAGGGCACTACGAGTTTCCTCACTGATGAACACGGCTTTAGGTCCCTTGATTTTAGGGGGAATGAGATAAGTTTCCCGATACTTTTCCAAAGCCGGGCGCTTCGGTGCCTTCTCCGGCTTTGCCGGCTGTGGGCAGGTTCCGTCAAGTATCTCCCTGAGGGTACTTCCCAACTTCTCACACAGGACGGCCATACGGTGCGTATGTCCTTCCGCCATCGTTTTTCCCACAAGGGGCATGTCTTCTTTTCCTTCTTTCATAGAAACTTGGATTTACGTTGATACGATGGTTTCCCATATACCGGGAAACCGATTGTCGCCGGCAAATAAAACGATAAAAAACAGACGGATCGACACTTAGGGTTCTGTTGGCGTATTCTTCTGTATCATTCTCTGCTTCAGGGTGTACGGACGGTGAGAACTTCATTATTATACGCATCGGAAGCAGGGCATGAACTTTACGGATGCAGTTGCAATCACTAAAGACCGATTGCAACCATTAATGATTATAACCGGTCATTAATGGTTGGTTATAATTATTAATGGCCGGTTACAAACACTGATGCCCGCATCAGTGTTTGTCCGGCAGGCATCTTTCAGTCCGGATATGGAAGAACATCCTGATAACCGGCCTCTTTACCGGGATGGGACAAAACTGATGGACATCCGTCATGTTCATAAGCGTCTCCACGATAACATTTGGCGCATCTTTCTATTGTATAAATCAATAAAAGTACATCTTATGAAAAAGAAAGATCGCTTCGATTCCAATTGAATATCTATTCCGGACATCTGATGACATATAATGACATCTGATGAAGGGCCGGAACCATATCCGGGAACAATCATTTACTTTGCGGATGAAACAGGCACGCATATGGTGTCAAAGGTAGTCATCCTGTCTTGAAATTCAGGATGTTCCGCTGGGATTCACTAAATTGCGGCACGGAATCCGGATCCGAAGAGAGAATGAAACAGATGTCAAACCTGAAATTACAGTGATTATGGAAATAGTGAACATTGAGGCAAGGACCTTCGAGGCGATGCTCTCGGCCTTCCGGACGTTCGCGGACCGGCTGGACACCCTCTGCCGGCTGTACGGCGACATAGAGGAGAAGAAATGGCTGGACAACCAGGAGGTGTGCCTGCTGCTGAAGGTCAGCCCGAGAACCCTGCAGACCCTCCGTGACAACGGCACGCTGGCATACACACAGATCTGTCACAAGACTTATTACAAGCCCGGGGACGTGGAAAGTATCATCCGGATAGTGGAGGAGCGCCGCAAGCGGGCTGAAAGTATGGGAAGGTCGATCTGAAAGGCCATGAAAAACGAATGTCGAACAAAAAAAGATCAAGTCATGATGAATACCGATAACCGTCTGCTCACCCGTGAGAGCAGCGAGCATATAAGAGAGTTCTTCTCTACCGTCGAGCGTCTCTCCGTTTCCATGGAGCGTCTCTTTGCCGGCAGGTCACCGGCGATGGCGGGCGAGAACTTCTATACGGACCGCGAACTGGCTGAAAAGCTGAAAGTGAGCCGCCGCAGCCTGCAACAGTACCGGGACAGCGGTCTGCTTGCCTTCACCCGGCTAGGCGGCAAGATACTGTACCGTTCTTCCGACATCGAGAAGCTGCTTGACGGCTGCTACAGGGAGGCGAGAACCAGACCGGAGGAACTTTAGAAAAGTTCCGTACGGGATCGTGAATGAAGGGGCGGGCGGTTGTCATACCGGCCGTCCCTTCGTTTTCTTTCCACCGGATGAACGACTTTAATTTGCTCATAAAGTATTTATACACAGAGTGTTTTCTTTATAAATTATGATCCGGTGACGACATTGGCATAACATGGCGGGACATGGAAACATTTTTCCGGTATGGCAATAAGATACGGGGATTCCATTATAAAAAAAGACCCTTATTTTATTATGTCATTATGTTATTCTGAAATTGGGGCGGGCTGCCCGTGTATCGGTAGAACGGTCCGTTCCTGTAATGGCGGCACATCCCGTACTGATATCATTATCCGCCGGCAATGTTGTTTCCCGGTCTTGCCGGAGTGACCTTATGCCGGCCGGTGACAACCGCATGTCCGTGTGTAAACATGGCGGCGCATAAAAACAGGCACACCCTCCGGGCTCCTGTCCCGTCGGATGCGCCTGTCTCCATCATGTCATATACAGCCGGACTACTCCGGCCCATGCCTCTATCTGAGTATCGGATTCGAGAGCAGTATCTTGTAATAGGCCACCCCGCCAATCTCTACCGGCATCCTCGCCATCATGAACTGCACGCTCTTCCTCTCCACCTTCGCCTGCCGCATGAGCCTCTGCACGATAAACCCGGCCGAGAACCTTGCGCATCTTTTATCCTTCCAGACGATGAACCCCTCGCTGTCGTCGGCCCGGCAGATATACCAGTCACCCGTCTCGTCATCGTGGGCGAAGTTCACCCGTCCACCGCCGAGGATTCCCAATTCGATTGACATCGTCTTTGACAGATAGACGGTTCCCCTGCTGTCAAGGTTGATGGTCCGCTTTCCCTTGTATGTGACTTCCTGCGGACGGGAGTTTTCCCTGTTGTATACTATCAGTGCCATAATTGTCTTTCTTTTATCGGTTGGACTGTTTTCGTTTTTCAATACATGAAGCTTTCCACCGCCAGCATCCGGCTTCTCCATGCGAAACCGCTGTGGGTACGTACCGCGTCCACTATCCTGCATACTTTCTGCGATATGGCCGATGCCGAGATACCCATGCATTCCGCCAGTGCCTTGAACGAGAACTGCGCCTCATAGAACCTGAGCATGAACATCCGGTATTCCTCGTAGGAGAACTTCTGCCTTACGAAACGCAGTATGTCCTTAACCAGCCTCTCGCACCCGTTCAGGTCGTCCTCGGAAAGGAATTTTGCCTCCTCGCCACATCGGAGGAAGAAATCATCTTCAGGGTGTGCATACCGGTTCTCCCTTTTAATCTTTACCAGGGCCGCCTTTTTGTAGCATCCGATGAAATACGCGTCATAGTCCGTTATGTCCTTTCCGGGAACCAGCACCTGCCTTCTTACGAAAAGGTAGGTGTCATGGAAATTGTCCTCGTCCAGCATTCCGTACCGGCGTAACGTCCCTCTCAACCTGTCATAGGATTTTGTGAACCACTCGTTGAACAGTCTTTCCTTTTCTGCGCTCTTGTCTGCCATAGCCTTATGTTTTTTTTGAGTCGTACATTTGTACGTTATACATGGCCTACACGGGTAGGCATTCTTATTTCTTGTGCTTCCTCCAGTTTGTTTTTCGGCGGTCTCCGGCAAGGCTTGCCGTGAAAAAATACGCTCACGCGAAGCGTGAGGAAGATTTTTTCACGAGCAACCAGCCCGCAGGGCCGCCTTGCGGGACCGGCCTGAAAAACAACTATTTTTGCCGCAAGAAATGAGGATGACAGATTACTTCCTTCTATCTATTGTCTGTCCGGTGAGAATTTAGATTCCATGCAGCTTTTCTGTCTTCGGTATGTTTGGAGAAATATTCAAGGATATGAAATGAGAACGGCAATACGTGATGTTGCGGAAGGAATGGATATGGGATTGGAAACAGGAAGCGTGCCCGGGTTTTCATGCAGTTTATACGGCGGTGTTGATTTTGAGGAGGATTACAGGGAAGTGACAGGATGGTCGGCTGTCGGAAAAGAAGCAATACCGGCGGACGTGGATATGGGCAAAACCACCCGTACATGCAATGCAGAGGGAGCAGGAGAGCCTTCACCACAGCCGGAGCCCCTTTTCATGCCGTATCCCGACATGAAAAGGGGCTCCTGGACAATTCTTTTCCTTTTTCCTTGTCGCACATGCACTACGTCGGTCGCAGTTTTCGCCTTCTGAATCAATTTTCCCGTCCGTCACCCGCGCATTCGGAGCGTTTTTCCGGCAGAAAATTTCACCGTACGGAAATTTTCTGCCGGAAACCGGAGGGAAAACGCGCAGATCCGCGGGGACGGCGGAACTTTGATGAAGAAGGGGAAAAATCACTCGTCCCGTAAATGCCTTCCCTCAGATGGCATCGCATATCTCCTTCTCCATCTTTTCCAGCTTATGGGACAGGACTTCCATGTCGCTGCTGATCTTCTGGTTGGTTATCCGGGCATATATCTGGGTGGTTTTCAAATCCGTATGACCCAAAAGACGGCTTACGGTCTCGATGGGCACACCGTGCGAGAGCAGCACGGTGGTGGCGTTCGTATGCCGGGCAACATGGTAGGTCAGCCGTATCTTGAAACCGCACTGCCTACCAAGTTCCTTCAATATGACGTTGCATCTGCTGCTCGGTACCGGAAATACATGATCGTCCTTGGACAGCCCCTTGTACTTCTCTATGATGCGCCTGGGAACGTCCAGCAGGCGGATGTTGGACTCGGTGTTCGTCTTCCGCCGGCGGGTGATGATCCAGAGGTTGCCGTCGAAGAAGGTCTGGAGCCGGTCGGTCGTCAGCGCCTTCACGTCTGCGTATGCCAGTCCGGTAAACACCGAGAAGATGAAGAGGTCACGTACCAGTTCGCAGGTCCCGCTTTTCACCGGGACCTCCATCAGCGTCTGTATCTCACGCTCCGTCAGGTAGCCCCGGTCAACGCTCTCGAAGGAGTTGATGTACCCGGCGAAGGGATTGAAGGGAAGTGCACCGCTGTTGCGGGCGATGGAGATGATGTGCTTGAGCCCGATCATGTAACCCCATACGGTATTGGTGCGGCATTTCTTCTCCGTACGCAGAAAATACTCGAAGTTGTTGATGAAGGTCAGGTTGAGTTCCTTCAGGGGGATGTCGTCACGTCGGTACACTTTCGGGACGAACTCGCACAGGTGCTTGTATATGGTACGGTAGCGGTTGTATGTCCCCTGTACGCGGCTGTGTCCCACTTTCTTGATGAACTCCTCGTTGTGCTGTTCGAAGAGTTTCAGCAAAGTCTCCCGTTTCACGCCCAGTCCGAGGTAGACATCCCTCAGCCTGGCAGCAGTGACATAGCCGTCGGACTGCATCAGTTCCTG
The DNA here is from genome assembly GCF_023656675.1 of Barnesiella sp. B2-R-119. Taxonomy (NCBI): domain Bacteria; kingdom Pseudomonadati; phylum Bacteroidota; class Bacteroidia; order Bacteroidales; family Barnesiellaceae; genus Barnesiella; species Barnesiella sp. B2-R-119. Next base: position 108,901 of record NZ_JAMOKL010000003.1, on the reverse strand, counting down.
GTAACGACGGTTCACGTCCACACGTATCCGGTCAACCGCCGCATTGATTTTCTGTGCCTCGACGCTCTTGCCGGTGGCACGTGCCGTTTTCACGTCCCAAAGTTTCGGGGGTACGTCCAGCTTGCAGCTGAACTGCTTGATTTCGCCGTCCACCGTAAGACGGCACATCAGGGGGAGATAGCCGTTGGCTCTCTCGCTGCCCTTCTTCACGTAGAAGAGGATTTTGAAAGTCGATCTGCTCATACTCGTTTTCATACTTTTTTGATTGTTACAAAGTTAATATCAAGCGAGTTGTCTCCAAGTATGAAAAATTGTGCAAATTACTGAAATATAACCTGTTGTACCGTTTCTTGTTCCTATTATATCAGTAACGATATGGGAACTGAAGTCTTTCGCAACTTTTATCGAACCTCCTTTTTCAGCTTATGCAGTATTATGAGCTAAACACCTAACTGATTAGTGGACTGCATTTTTGCTGTATTATCATTAACCTTGCCTTTTTCTTTTACGTTTATTTTACAAGTGGTTGTTTTTTATGTGGATATTTCTCATGTGCTTGGGATATTCTTTCCCGGATAAATATTTGTTGATGTGCAGGACATGGGAACTGTTGTGCAAATCGCTTCCCAGGTAGTCTACCATCTGTTTGGAAATCAGCCATTCGGCGACCTCTTTCGCTCTTTTGTTGTAATACCCTGCGAGGGAAAGTAGATTGACTTGAAATTCACACCCTTGTTCATGTAGCTCTTTGTAGATTTTTTTGTCATCGTAATAATAAGCATATCGTTCGGGGTGGGCTAAAATGGGGGAAAGTCCTTTAATCTGCAAATCGAAGACGAGACTTTTGATGTTCCAGAACGGTTGTAGAAAAGAGTTTTCGATAAGGATATGGTTGCCCGGCATGGGTATGATTTCTTCTCTTTGCAGTATGCCCAAAAAGTTATCGTCCATTCGGTATTCTGCGGAGTAGCAGAGTTTAATTCCCAGTTCGTCCAAATTGGTCTCTTGGCAAAGCCGGGAGTATGCCGACCCGATGGTTTGTGGAGTGTTTTCGAATGAAGCCTCGGTCACATGAGGCGTAGCTATGATTCGTTCAAGTCCCCATTCTTTCATTTGATGAATGAGGGCGAGGGAGTGTTCTACATCGGGAGACCCGTCGTCGATACCCGGTAATACATGGCAGTGAACCTCTGTCGTATAGGGTAGTTTGGGAGTATTGTTTTTCTTTTTAAAGAAATTAAACATATCTGAATGGCGTAAAGATTTTTATTTGTGATACAAAAGTACGCTTTTTCCTTTGATAATAAGTTAAAGAATATTATTTTTGTATTCTTAAATTCGTGTAATGTGAATAGATGTAACACCTATAAAATCAAATGGCTATGTCAAGAAAATTGAAAATCCGAGATCTTACTCTTCGTGACGGGCAACAGTCTTTGTTTGCGACTCGTCTTACCCAAGAACAGATAAACCGCGTTTTACCTTATTACAAGGATGCCGGTTTCTTTGCGATGGAAGTTTGGGGTGGTGCTGTGCCCGATTCGGTGATGCGTTATTTGAACGAGAGTCCGTGGACTCGTCTTAAAACAATCAGTGAAGCTATTGGGGGAGCATCTTATTTAACGGCACTTTCTCGTGGCCGTAATTTGTTCGGGTATGCGCCTTATCCCGATACGGTTCTCGACGGATTTTATCGCGAGGCCGTGGCAAACGGGTTGGGTATCATGCGTATATTCGATGCACTCAACGATTTGAACAATGTAAAATCTTCTGTGGAAAAGATAAATGCTGTCGGGGCGATTTCCGATGGAGCCGTATGTTACACGGTAGATCCGCATTATACCATAACGTTTATGGATCGAGTAAAGGCGTTGTTCGGTAAAAAATTGCCGAAACCTATCTTTACCGATGAATATTTTGTGGAAAAAGCACTCGGTTTTGAAAAGTTGGGTGCAAAGATGGTTACTCTCAAAGATATGGCCGGATTGGTGAATCCTTCTCGAATCGCTTCTTTGATGCCTAAATTGAAACAGGCTTTGAAAGTGCCGGTCGATTTTCATACCCATTGTACACCGGGGTATGGTCTCGCATCGTCGTTGATGGCTGTTATACACGGTGTGGATATTTTGGATACTAATATTTGGTATTTTGGCGGAGGTTCGGCGGCTCCGGCCATAGAATTGCTCTATATTTTCTGTAATAAATTGGGCGTAGAGATGGAAGTCAATATGGCAGCCGTAAGTAAAATACGTGCCGAGTTGCTCGGTATTCGTCGCGAGCTGGCTGCATACGACTTGAAGAAAGACTCGTTCCCCATTGCGTTCGATCCGTTGATCGATAAATTACCCGATCATATCGACAAGTTGTTCGATACGGCTATCGAAGCCGCGCGTCAGAATAACGAAGCCGCTTTGCTGGATGCTTGTCATGCCATCGAAGATTATTTCGGATTCCCGAAACCGAATGAGTTGGTGAAGGCTGCGGAGGTTCCCGGCGGTATGTATTCCAATATGGTGGCTCAGTTGAAGCAGCTTAAAGCCGAGCATGTGCTCGATGATGCCATGCGATTGATTCCGAAGGTTCGTTCTGATGCAGGATTGGTTCCTTTGGTTACGCCTACCAGCCAGATTGTAGGAAGCCAAGCCGTAAGCTGTGCTTTGGATAAATTGAAAGGGAATCCGGAATATACGACGGTTTCCAACCAGTTCAAGGCTTTGGTGAAGGGAGAATATGGCAAAACTCCGATCCCTGTCGATCCTAAATTCCGTGAAAAGATTACCGGTAGTCCGATTGAGACTCCGTATGATACGAACTCTTACAAGGCTCCCGAAAATCCTGTGTTGCCGGAGTATGGCAATGTGAAATTGGCCGAAAACGAACAGGAGTATTTGCTGCTCGAACTTTTCCCAAACGTTGCTACCACTTATTTGAAGGGTGTGCGGGCAGCTGAGTATGAGGCTAAGAAACCGGCTGTCGAGGAAGTGAAAGAAGCCGCAGAGGAAGCAGCTCCCGTAGAACCTATAACGGGCCCGACTATCGATGCTCCTATGGGAGGGAAGGTTGTCGAGATAAAAGTGAAGGTTGGAGACAAAGTGAAAAAAGACGATGTCGTGCTGGTGTACGAGGCCATGAAGATGGAGAACGATATACTCTCCACCCTTGAAGGAACCGTGAAACGTATTCTGGTAAAAGAAAACGATGTAGTGGGTACTAACGAACCGTTGATCGAGTTCGAATAATCGGCAGATTACAGAATTAAAACATAATTCGGTCGGCGCATCTTTGTCGCCGGCCGGCTTTTTTATGAAAAAGTGGAATAAATATTTTTCTAAATGAAAAGTTATCCCTACATTTGCAAGCCATTACGAAAAATCACGCTACCAACGTGAACATTTGATAATAATTAAAAAGACGATATAACAATGAAAAAAGGAATCCATCCTGATAACTACCGTCCCGTAGTTTTCAAAGACATGTCGAACGAAGAAATCTTTATCACTCGTTCAACCGTAGCAGCCAAAGAGACTATCGAAATTGATGGTGTTACTTATCCTTTGGTAAAACTTGAAATTACCAGTTCTTCACACCCGTTCTTCACCGGTAAACAGAAATTGGTGGATACGGCCGGTCGTGTAGATAAGTTCATGAGCCGTTATGGTAATCGTAAGAAATAATTGATTTTTTTCAATTATATGTTTGTGCCCCGGTTGTCAAATCGGGGCACAATAGTTTATATAGGTTGTTTCCCGATTTTATTGAAACGGATCTTAAATTCATAAATCTGTTTTATCTTTGTATTCAGGTATGACAATAGTCTGTACATGTAACGGTGTGATTCGATGGAAAATAAAAGATTCAGTATCAAGGATAGGATTTATAGTTTCAAGTATGCGGGGCGGGGCGTAGTTCGGCTTGTCAGCAGGGAACATAATGCATGGATACACTGTGCGGTGACCGTGTGTGTGATTGTAGCCGGGGGGCTATTGGGGCTCTCGACTTTCGAGTGGATCGCTGTAATTTTATGTATCGGAGCCGTGCTGGCAGCCGAGGGTGTCAATTCGGCTATCGAGGCATTATGCGATAAAGTGTCGCCCGAGTACGACGAAGCTATCAAGCATACGAAGGACTTGGCGGCGGGGGCCGTGTTGATATTGGCTGTCATGTCGGTGATTGTAGGTTTGTTGATTTTTGTTCCTAAGATATTATCTCTCTTTCATTGAGTATGTTTCGTCGAATTGTCGTGTATATATGTTCGCTCCTTTTATTTGTGTTTCCTGCCGGGGCAGAGGGTTTGAGTCGGGAACGAAAAGCTGTTAAGGTGTCGGGCGATGTATTGTTGGCTGCTATGCCCGTGGCTACGGTTGCCACTGTTTTGGCTATGAAGGACTGGACCGGGGCCAAGCAGGGGCTTTTTACGGGTGTGACGACACTCGGTGTTTCTTATTTGCTGAAATTTACGGTAAAGAAGGATCGTCCCGATCATAGCAATCGATATTCTTTTCCTTCGGCCCATACTTCTCTTCTGTTTGCCAATGCTGCTTTTGTTCAACGCAGATATGGTTGGAAATGGGGTGCTCCCGCCTATGTGTTAGCTTCGTATGTGGGTTGGAGTCGTGTGTATGGACGGAAGCACGATTGGTGGGATGTGGCGGTGGGAGCTGTTATAGGAGCCGGTTGTGCATATATTTATACTCGTCCGTTCGCTCAAAATCATAGGTTGGTTATATCGCCTCTTACCGATGGGAATTCTTTCGGGGTGTATGCTTCCATGACATTTTGATTGATCGGGGTGTAGGGGGTAAATTCCCTTTTTGTTACCGACTTCGTTTTTCATGCCAGCCGCGCAGAAGGTGGGAGTCGGTCGTTTATGTGTCTATCTGGTGATTATACGATAAAAAATAGGCAGGAAAATCGATTGATTTTCCTGCCTGCTTTTTAATATCTGTCGGGGGATTTATTACCCTCCGAAGTTGTCGTACATCAGATTTTCTTCCGGTACACCCAAATCCCATAGCATTTTTTCTACGGCTTTGGACATCGGACCCGGGCCACACATGTAATATTCTATATCTTCCGGGGCCTCATGGTCTTTCAGATAGGTATTGTATATAACTTGATGAACGAATCCCGGCGTGTATTTAACTCCTGCCGCATCGGCTGCGGGATCGGGACGGTCGAGCGCCAAATGGAAAGAGAAGTTGGGGAACTCTTTTTCCAGATCCAAGAAATCTTGTAGGTAGAATACTTCGTTTAATGCTCGGGCTCCATAGAAATAAGACATCTTCCGGTCGGTCGTATGAAGCGTCTTGGTCATGTGCATGATTTGTGACCGCAATGGAGCCATACCTGCACCTCCGCCTATCCACATCATTTCGTTTTTGGAGTCGAATATGGGGTGGAAATCTCCGTAGGGACCGCTCATGATAACTTTGTCGCCCGGTTTCAGCGTAAAGATATATGACGAGGCGATACCGGGCATCACATCTTGGAAGCCCACCTGCGGTTTCGGTTTGAACGGTGGCGTGGCGATACGCACCGTCAACATGATTCGATCTCCTTCTGCCGGATAGTTTGCCATAGAATAGGCGCGAATCGTAGGTTCCGTGTTTTTACATTTCAATCCGAATAACCCGAATTTTTCCCATGAAGGCAAGTATTCATCTCCGATGAGGCTTTTATCGATATCTTTGTCGTAGTCCATCGTGTAGGCGGGAATTTTGATTTGAGCATAAGAACCCGGAATAAAATTCATGTGTTCTCCGGGTGGCAGGGCAACGATAAATTCCTTGATGAAAGTCGCTACGTTTTTATTTGAAATCACTTCACATTCCCATTCTTTTACACCTAATACCGATTCGGGAACGATTATTTTCATGTCGTTTTTTACTTTTACCTGACAGCCCAGCCGCCAATGGTTCTGTTGTTGTTTCCGGGAGAAGTGTACTTGTTCTGTCGGTAAAATTTCTCCCCCGCCTTCCAATACCTGACAACGGCATTGGGCACATGAGCCTCCGCCTCCGCAGGCCGACGGCAGGAATATTTTTTCGTTAGATAGCGTACTTAGTAAACTGCTCCCTGTTTCGACTTCGATTTGCTTGTCGTTATTGATGGTGATTGTCGCTTTCCCCGACGGGACGAGATATTTTTTTGCAACGAGCAGTATCACGACTAAAAGTATCGATACACCCAAGAATAAAACGATACTCGATATGATAGTACTTGTCATTGAACTTATTTCTAATAACATCGTTTTAAAGTTTAATTCCTAAAAAGCTCATGAAGGCGATACCCATTAGTCCTGTAATGATAAATGTGATACCTATACCTCGCAATGGAGCCGGTATGTTTGAATAACTTAATTTTTCTCGAATGGCCGCTAAGCATACGATGGCGAGCATCCAGCCTATTCCAGAACCTATCCCGTAAACGGTCGCGCTCGTAACAGAGGGGAAGTTGCGTTGTTGCATGAATAGCGAGCCTCCCAATATGGCGCAGTTTACAGCAATCAGCGGCAGGAATATTCCTAAGGAGGCGTATAGGGAGGGTGAATATTTTTCTACGAACATTTCGACCAATTGTACCATCGAGGCAATAATAGCGATAAACATGATTAGGCTCAGGAAGCTCAAATCGAGTTGAGCGTATTCGGCTCCCAACCATTTCAAAGCGCCTGCTTTCAAAACATAGGTCTCTAACAGATAATTGACCGGCAAAGTAATCGCTAGTACAAAGGTCACGGCGATACCCAGTCCAAAGGCTGTTTTTACATTCTTCGATACGGCCAAATAGGAACACATACCGAGGAAGTAGGCAAATATCATATTGTCTATAAAAATAGACTTGACGAACAGATTTAAATTTTCCATATATAGTTATCTTATCTCTGTTTCTTATTGTTGCAAATCTTTATTTCGAGAACGGTGTACCCAAATGATACAAGCTACGGTAATAAGGGCCATAGGCGGAAGTATCATTAAACCGTTGTTCTGATAGCCCCAGTCGTATAATTGTTGGGGTATGACCGGATATCCGAATAGCGTACCCGAACCTAACAGTTCTCTGAAAAAGGCGACTATGACTAATATGATTCCGTATCCTATTCCATTTCCTATACCGTCTAAGAACGACTCCCACGGTTTATGGCTCAGAGCGAAGGCTTCGAGACGACCCATGAGGATGCAGTTGGTAATGATAAGTCCCACGAACACCGAGAGCTGTTTGCTCACTTGGTACATATAGGCTTTGAGAATTTGGTCTACGATAATTACCAGTGCGGCGACGACGACTAATTGAACGATGATGCGGATACTATTGGGTATCGTGTTTCGCAGTAACGAGATGATGACATTGGCAAATGCGACCACGGCGGTAACCGATACTGCCATAACAAGAGCCGGTTCGAGTTTAGCCGTGACGGCTAATGCCGAGCAAATACCTAATATTTGTACGATAACCGGGTTATTCTTGGAAAGGGGGCCTAAGAGAATCTCTTTGTTCTTTTTTGACAACATGGTTATATATTCTTTGAATTAAGCGATTCTAAAAATTTGGCATAAGGCTTTACACATTTTTGAAGCATGGTTTGTACTCCTTTACTTGTGATTGTCCCTCCTGAAACAGCATCGACATAGTCGGCTCCGTTTTGGGGCTTTTGTCCTGCTTTTTCAACAGCGATGGAGGTAAAATTGCCGTCTATGAAAAAGTGTTTCCCTTGAAACTGTTCTTGAAACTGAGGTTTTTCTATTTCGGCTCCGAGACCCGGGGTTTCGCCTTGATGAGCGAAATAAGCACCATAAACCGTATTGCCATCGTTTTCTACCGATATGTATCCCCAAATGGGTCCCCATAGCCCGCTACCGGAAAGAGGGATAATGTATTTGGGAGACTTGTTATTGTCGGTGTAGATGAATACGGGCAAGGTTTGTCGGTTTTCAGGCAGTTTCAGTTGATCTGCAATGTTTATCGAGAAAGATTCCCCTTTTGCCAATTCGCCTTTCGAATTGATTATAAAAGAATCGTCGATATATTTTCCGTATAACTCCTGAGCGTTCTCGGGAGTCGATGCGATGTTTACGGAGTTGAGTATTTGGCTCATCTTGTCAATAGCGATGTTTCGTTCCTGTGCAGGTTTTAGTCCTATCGCTGCAAAGGCCAAAATAAAAGCTACGGCAATAACCATGACCGAGGTATAAATAATTGTGTATGTATTACCTTGTTTATTCATAGCTGTTTTTATTTTGTCAAGTTTTTTGCTCGTTTGAGTCTGTGGCGAATGTTGGCTTCGACTACGAAGTAATCTATGAGAGGAGCAAAAGCGTTCATGAGCAGGACTGCCAGCATGGCGCCTTCGGGGTATCCGGTATTGAATACCCGGATTAAAATCGCTAATACGCCGACTAAAAATCCGAATATATATTTCCCTGTATTAGTCCTTGACCCGGTTACGGGGTCGGTAGCCATGAATACGGCGGCGAATGCAAATCCTCCCAAACATATTTGACAGGCCGGCGAAAGCTGTGCTGCCGGATAAATGTCGGGGTTGGCGAACCAGTTACAAATGTAGCTCATGAAAATGCCTCCTGCAAAAACAGAGAGCATGACTCTCCAACTGGCTATCCCGGTAATTAGCAGTATGGCTCCACCGATGAGTATGGCTAATGTCGAAGTCTCTCCTATGGAACCGGGTATAAATCCGAGGAACATGTCATTCAAGGAAAGGGGATTTCCCAATATATCGGTTAGTTGGAGTGGCCCTCCTGAATGGGTAGCGGCTTGTCCGAGAGGGGTAGCCCCCGAAAATCCTTCTGCTATTTGACCGGCTCCTAATCCGAATGTATCGCTTGTGCGGATAAAGACTTCGTCACCGGACATTTTTGATGGGTAAGCGAAGAAGAGGAATGCCCTTGTTACCAACGCTATGTTGAAAATATTCATTCCCGTGCCTCCGAATACCTCTTTTGCGAAGATGACGGCAAAGGCAGTCGCAACGGCGATCATCCACAAGGGTGTATCTACCGGTACGATCATGGGAATGAGCATGCCCGAAACGAGGAATCCTTCTTGTATCTCATGATGCCGTATTTGGGCGGCGGTAAACTCTATTCCCAATCCAACTACGTAGGCTACGACGATTTTGGGCAGAACCGCCAAAAAGCCGAAGAGGAATATCGACCAGAATGAGGTGCTAGCCAATTCTCCTATCGACAAGTAATGTTGATAGCCTACGTTGTACATGCCGAATAGCATTGCAGGCAATAAAGCGATGATAACGACAATCATCGTTCGTTTAGAGTCTATACTGTCATGAATGTGAACACCGGATCGTGATGTGGTGTTGGGAACAAAAAGGAATGATTCAAACCCTTCGAACACAGATTGGAACATAGACAATTTTCCTCCCGGTTCAAAATGGGGCTTGATTTTGTCTATATAATTCTTTAAAGCTTTCAAGGTTGTTTTGTATTAATGTTGTTACTGAATTAGTTCATTTCCTTCATAAGTCTTTCGAGACCGTCGCGCACGATTTTTTGTAATTCGAGTTTCGAGGTATCGACAAATTCGCAAAGCGCGAAATCTTCCGGGGCGACTTCGTAGATACCCAAGTTTTCCATTTTGTCGATATCGAATGCTAAAATGGCTTTGATAAGATACTCCGGGTAGATGTCCATCGGGAAAACCCGGTCGTATTCGTCCGACATGATAATGGCTCGTTCTCCGCCCCTTATTCTGGCATCGATGGTGTATTTTTTCTTTTTCCCCAATAGCCAAGAAAAATAAGAGTGACTCGTGCTATATTTATGGGGATTGAGAGAAGCCCAACCTAAAAATTCGTCGTAATTGTTTCCTTCGGGGATTACCGTTATTTGAGAATGGGTCGCTCCGATGTAACCGTCTGCATTGGTTTTAACCCCCGTCAATACATTTCCGCTGATATAGCGTTGTTCGTATTCGACCGCTTTTACCATACCTTGTGTGATGGAAGCGATGGATGCGCCTATACGGGTGCGTACATAGTGCGGGTCGTCTATTTCTGAGCCTGTAACGGCGACTATGCGAGAAAAGTCGGCGATGCCTTTGTCGAATAGTCTTCCTATGAAAAGTACGTCGAGAGCGCTCATCGTCCATACTGTGTCTCCTTTATCGATTGGAGCGATATGATTGATTTGTATACCTACGTTTCCAGCAGGATGCGGTCCGTCGAATATAACAGACGTAGCATTTTTTACGTCTATGGGTTGTCTTTGTGATATGCCTACGTAAACTTTTCCGCTTGTGAGTTTATTTAACGCTTTTAATCCGGTTTCGAAGTGTTGCTTTTCTTCTTTGAGAATGAAGGCATAATCGGGGGCCAAAGGAGCGGAGTCGAATGCCGTAACGAATATGTCGCGAGGAGCGGTATCGGGATTTGCTACGATATCGTAGGGCCGCTGTTTTATAAAGGCGAAAATGCCCGATTTCAACAATAAATCTTTGATTTCGGAGCTGTCCATGTTTTCGAGATCGAACCTTCCGAACTCTAAGGCTTGTTGAGAGGCATCTGGCTTAATGGTTATTTTTATGACCTTTCGCCTTTCTCCTCGCTCTATTGTTACAATTTCACCACTGACAGGCGAGGTCACGACGATATTCGGGTGCGTTTTATCGTGTATGACCGGAGAACCGGTTAAGACTTTTTCTCCGGGTTTAACAATTACTTTGGGTGTCAAACCTACAAAATCGTCGGGAATAATGGCGTATAGCTGACTATCCGGTGTATTAGATGTTTTAGGGCTTGGAATTCCTTCTAATTGAATATCAAGTCCTTTCTTTATTTTGACTACATGATCCATATTGATATTTGTAGAAAATGAATTTTGTCGCAAAATTACAATTCTTTTCGATTCGTTGATAGAATCTTTGCCTCATTTTTTTTCTGAGAGCTCGTACTAATTGAATTTTATCTTTTTTGTTCTGCTGGAATCCCTGTAAATGGATTAAATAATGTTATTTTAAAATTAAAAGTTCGTGTGTTTTTTCTGTTTGAGGAGCAAAGTCTATTGGCTTTCTCTTTTACTATTATAGCATAAAATAAAAGGATATGAGTGAAATTTATATTTTATAACGTGTGAAAGGGGTAGGCCGTCAGGCCTGTTTGGACGGGGTGTTGCGTTCGTAAAAAAAAGCGAATTATTTTTTTTGTATGGAAATAATGTGCTACATTTGGCGCACAAATGCGGAGAAAGAGTAAGGAAAGGTGCATGTAAAGTGCTAAATTTTTATGCTTGTTTCTTTGTGTATAATAATATTATGAAAATAGATACGTTTCTTATAAAGAGTGGAAACACAATGAGTGGAGATACTGATATAGGAAGTTACAAAGGATTGGATACTAATTTTAAAATAACTAATACAAACACTTAGATTTTATTTAATTATGGAAGCTAAAAAGGCTAAAAAAAACAAAGTGCGCGGTATTAAAAACGCGTTTATTGTAATTATCATCTGTTTTATCGTTGCTTTGGTAGTATTTACCCAAGTACTTGGTGCTCCTGAAAACTTTGAAGGTGGAGATCCTGCCGGAGGACATCCTCTGAACTTGTTAGGTACAATTTATAAAGGAGGTTTTATCGTACCTATTCTTCAAACTTTGTTATTGACTGTGATTGTTCTTTCGGTAGAACGTTTCATCGCTATGCTTAGCGTAAAAGGAAAAGGAAACACCAATAAGTTTATCGCTGCCGTGAAAGCTGCTTTGGAAAAAGGCGACATCGCCGGTGCTCAGGCTCTTTGCGACAAACAACGTGGAACCGTTGCAAGTGTTGTTTCTTCGGCTTTGATTAAATATAGCGAAGTTGAAAAAGACGATACTTTGTCGAAAGAACAAAAAATCGAGGCTATCAAAAAACAATTGGAAGAAGCCGCTGCTCTTGAAATGCCTTCCATGCAACAGAATTTGCCTATCGTAGCGACTATGACGACGCTGGGTACTTTGGTCGGACTTCTTGGTACTGTGTTGGGTATGATCAAATCGTTCCAAGCTTTGGCTACCGCCGGTGCTCCTGACTCTGTGGCTTTGTCGACCGGTATTTCGGAGGCACTTGTGAACACTGCTTTCGGTATTGCAACCGGTGCTTTGGCTGTTATTTCATATAACTATTTCTCTAACAAAATTGATAATGTTACCTACGCTATCGATGAGGTAGGTTTCTGTATTGTTAACACGTTCGCTGCTACTCACAAGTAATCGGCATAAAATCGAAAGGACCATTATATGGCTAAAGTAAAAGTAAAAAGGAAGAGTACGCTCATCGACATGACAGCGATGAGTGACGTTACCGTGCTTCTGCTTACTTTCTTCATGCTGACATCGACCTTCGTTCAGAAAGAGCCTGTGCAAGTGAGTACCCCATCTTCGGTATCTGAAATCAAAATCCCAGAAATTAATGTTCTGCAGGTATTGGTTGAACCGTCCGGGAAAATCTTTATCAGTCTCGACAAACAAGAGGATAGGGTGAATGTATTGAACGCAATGAGTAGTATGTACGGAGTACCGTTTACTCCAGAGCAAATAAATAAGTTCAGATTGGCAAATTCGTTTGGTGTGCCTATCAAACAAATGCCGGGATTCTTGGATTTGAAATCCGATATTCAGGATCAAACTTTGAAAAATTATGGTATCCCGTGCGATAGCGCCAATAACGAGTTTAAAGAATGGGTGCGTGCTGCACGAAAAGCAAATCGCGATTTGAAGATTGCCATCAAAGCCGACCAGGCTACACCGTATGACAAAATCAAAAACGTGATGTCTTCGTTGCAGGATATCAAAGAAAACCGTTACAATCTGCTTACATCGTTGAAGACTTTACCCGCAGAAGAAGAACAATAACCAAGTCATGAAAGGAAAGAAAAATTATGGCAGAAGTAGAAGTAAAAGACTCGGGTAAAGGCGGAAAGAAAGGTCAACAGAAGAAAATGAAAATCCATGTGGACTTTACCCCCATGGTTGATATGAACATGCTTTTGATAACCTTCTTCATGTTTTGTACTACGTTGAGTAAACCGCAGACGATGGAAATCAGTATGCCTACCAACGATAAGGTAACAGAAGAAGAGCAGAATAAGGTGAAGGCTTCGGAGGCTATCACAATCCTCTTGGGCGATAATGACAGGGTATTCTATTATTTGGGTGAGCCCCAGTACGAAGATTACACTTCGTTGATCGAGACATCTTATAATGCTGATGGTATCAGAGCCTTGCTCCTTGATCGTAACAAAGAAGTTGTTGCCAAGGTGAAAGATTTGAAGGAACGTAAAAAACGCAAGGAGATCAGTGAAGAAGTTTTTGACTCGTTGGTCGTAGATGCCAAAAAAGCCAAAGGCGCTCCGGTGGTCATGATTAAAGCGAAATTGCCCGATGAAGAAGGAAAGAACGGCGCGACTTACCGCAATTTGATCGATGCTCTTGATGAGATGATCATTTGCAGTATCGGTAAGTATGCTATCGTTGACATCACAGAAGGCGATTTGTTCCTGATGGAGAATTATGAGAAGAAGGGTGCTCTTTCCGATCAGATAGACACCAGTAAAAAGAACTAATAGTACACATTAAAAAAGAAGAGAAATGTCAAAGAACGTAGATTTAACTTCGAAAGAATGGTGCGATTTAGTTTTTGAGGGAAAAAACAAAGCATTTGGAGGGTATCTCTTACGGGTTAACTCGCCGAAGCGATATACATGGGCTACTATTGGTGTAATCTGTGTGGTTGCATTTGCTTTCGTACTTCCCTATATTGTCGAGTCATTTAAGTTCGGAGAAGTTGAAGAAGAGACAACAGTAGTTGTGGAGATGACACAATTGCCAGAGGCCGAGGTAGAGAAACAAGAAGTTCAACCGTTGGTTGAAACTCCTCCACCCCCTCCGTTGAAGAGCTCCATTAAGTTTACTGCACCTGTCATTAAGAAAGACGAGGAAGTGTCTGATGAAGAAGAATTGAAATCGCAAGATGAATTGACACAATCCAAAGTGAATATTTCTATTGCCGATGTGAAAGGTAATGACGAAGAACACGGACAGGATATCGCTGATTTCCGTGAAGTGATAGCTGAACCGGAGGTGGTAGAGGAAGAAAAGCCCTACGAGGCAGTAGAACAGATGCCTACTTTCCCGGGTGGGGAGACCGAGTTGATGAAGTTTATTCGTGATAACCTCAAATATCCGGTTATAGCTCAGGAAAACGGTATTCAGGGTCGTGTTATTTTGCGTTTCGTCGTTTCGAAGACAGGAACGATTGATAATGTTACGGTTTTGCGTAGTTTGGATCCTACTTGTGATAAGGAGGCTATTCGGGTAGTGAAGAGCATGCCTAAGTGGATCCCTGGTAAACAAAACGGTAATAATGTGCCAGTTTATTTTACACTGCCTGTTGTATTTAAACTTTTGTAATCTCTTGTTTGTTTAAGAAGAGATTCGTGAAATATAGTACTCGCAGCCTATTATCATAGATTTTAGGTTGCGGGTATTTTAAAAAGTTCGATTATGGAAGAGAAGTACGGCCATTACAACGATGATACGGAAAAGAAGAACCGCTTGGGCATGAATGTCGTTTTCGGCATGATTATGATAGCTATTTATTTAGGTATGGCCTATTTGCTGTTATTTACTTCATTGTTTTCCAATTTATACGATATAGTACGCTATATTATGGGCGGTGTATTTGCCGTATATGGAGTATTCAGAGGATATAGATTGTTTGTTGGAATGAAATAAAACGAATTATGAATAAGCTAATATTACTTCCAGTCGCAATTTTTGTAGCCGCGTCTGCTTTGTCTTCATGTTCATCTTGTCAGAATGAAGAAAAAAAAGGACAAAAGGTTAAGGAGACCATCACGTCGGGTGTGATAGATATCAGCTGTGACGAAAGTTTCGAGCCGATTATGGAGCAAGAAATTATGGTCTTTGAAGCCGCTTACCCGAAGGCTTCGATTATTCCTTATTATGTAAGTGAATCGGAAGCATTGAATATGCTTTTGCAAGATAGTGTGCGGTTGGCTATTGCTACCCGTCCGTTATCCCCGAAAGAAGAAGATTCTTTTAAATCCCGCCGGTTAAAGGTGCGCACCGTGCAAATCGCCTTAGACGGCATTGCTTTTATTGTGAATAAATCTAACAAGAATGATGTAATTTCGGTAGATGATTTGCGAAAGATCGTAACAGGAGAGGTCACGAAATGGAACCAGATTTATCCGGGATCTACGTTGGGAGACCTTCATTTTGTATTCGACAATCAAGGTTCCAGTTCTATGCGTTATGCCATAGATTCTCTTTGCGAGGGAAAACCTCTGTATAAAGGTTTGTTTGCCCAAAAATCCAATCAGGCTGTGATCGATTATGTGGCTCAAACACCTAATGCGATAGGGGTAATAGGAGCAAGCTGGATTGGGAATAAAGCAGACTCGACCAATACTTCGTTTACCGATGTCGTAAAAGTAATGGCTGTGCGTAAAGCGCCGGGATTTAACCCCTATAAACCCTATCAATATTATATAGCGTCGGGAGATTATCCGTTGACCCGGCCTATTTACATGATTACAACGGATCCTCGGAACGGATTGCCTACCGGCTTTATTAAGTTTGTATCTTCTCAAAGAGGGCAGTTAATAATTTTTAAGACCGGTATTGTACCGTGGCAAACTAATATTGCGTTAAAAAGAGATGTAAGCATTACCGATGCTTTTTAAGTAAGAAAATTATTAATTTAAAAATATATCAATGAAATCAAGTCTTAAATTATTTTTTTTACTGTTTCTTGCTGCCGGCAGTTTCACTGCTTTTGCTGCCAGCTATACTGATGGAATAGAGTATTTTAAAGCGGGTCAACCCGATCGGGCAAAAATTTTGCTTGAACGTACCCTTAATGATGCAGGAACGAATAAAGCAGAATCTTATTATTATTTGGGAGAGATAGCGTTTATCAATAAGGACTATACGGCTGCCGCAGAGTACTATAAGAAAGGTCTTGAAGCCGATCCTTTGTTCGCTTATAATCTCGTCGGTCAAGGTAAGCTCGCATTGAATGGAAGTGCAGACAAGGAACAAGCTGAAAAAGTGGCTGAAAAATATTTCAAAGAAGCACTTAAAGGAAAAAATAAGAAAGATGCCGGTCTTAATTTGGCAATTGCCAAAGCATATTATGAGACCGGGACTCCGGGTTATGAGGAGTATATGAAGAAGTCTTATAAAGCAGACAAGAAGTTTCCCGATTATTTTATGTTTGAGGGCGATGTCTTGGTAAACCAACAGCAGTATGGTGATGCTTGTGGACGGTATGAAAATGCGATTTATTTCGACCCTAATTGTATCGAAGCGTATGTGAAATACTCGCATATTTATTTCGATATAAATCCGACATTGGCCATTCAAAAGTTGGAAGAGTTGCAAACTATCGCTCCTAATTCTGCTATTGCACAACGTGAGATGGCCGAAGCGTATTATAAGAATTCTCAATATACAAAGGCTGCCGAGGCTTATGAGAAGTATATGCAGAACCCCAACCATTTCCAAACAGACCGTCCCCGGTTGGCTACTCTGTTGTTCTATGGCAAACGCTTTGATGAGTCATTGGAACTTGCAAAAGATATTTTATCTCTTGATCCTCAAAACTTTGTTATTCGTCGTATCGTTATGTACGATAATTATGAATTGGGGAATTTTGAGGCCGCAGAACAGGCTGCAATCGAATTCTTGGGAATGAATCCGGGTGACAATGTGTTTACGGCGCGCGATTATATGACGTATGGCGATATTTTATCTAAACAAAAGAAGTATGGAGAAGCCGTTGCTCAATATGAAAAAGCTTATGAACTGGATAATACCCGTACGGATATTCTTAAAGTTTTGAGCGATACCTATGAGCGTAATAAAGATTATGTAAAGGCAATCGATACTTATGAGAAGTATATGAATGCCGATACGGTGAATAATCAATGTGTCATGGACTATTATTTGCTCGGTCAAATTTGTTATAGTGCAGGCCAAGCTGCACAAGATAGCGTGGAGTTGATGAATATGTATTTGTTGAAAGCAGATACTATGTTCCAAGTTGTGGTAGAGCGTTCTCCGACGGATTATCGGGGATATTTGTGGCGCTCTCGTGCGGCCGCAGTGCGTGACCCTGAATTGAAAGAAGGGTTGGCTAAACCTTTGTATGAAGAGACTTTGACTGTTTTGGATCAAGATCCTTCCAATAAGGAGAAAGCTGCTACAAAACGTGTTTATATCGAGGCTTATAAATATTTGGGATATTATAATTATCTGCAAACCACCAATCCGGCCAAGAAAAACGAGGCTATCGCGGCTACAAAAGATTATTGGAACAAGATGCTGGAATTGGATCCGGGTAATACAGAGATTCTCGAAGCTCTTAAAACTCTCGATTCGTTGTAATAGGAGTTTTTTTTTGAATGTATTCATTGCGCGACAAACTATTTTTGTCGCGCAATTTTTTTGAGGTGGTGTTCCAAAAGCAGAATAATTTGTCCGGAATTGCGGATTAAAAATAAAAAAGAGTCTAACGTGAGGCTTTTGTTGGAAATAAAATTTGTATATTTGTGCGACAAAATTTTTCGAAGAATAATTTGCAGTGAAACAAAGGATTTTGGGGTGATATTCATCGTTCGGAAAATAAATTGTCCGTTGTATAAATCCTTGACTAAGAAAGAAAAGAAATCGTATGTTTGGTTCTATATGGAATAAGACAATATCAGATCGCGAGACTAATACCGGAATGGAGCGATGTCGTATTTCTTTTTCTTATGAAAAGAGAAAGATTTTTTATTTATAGACGATCGGGCCTTGTATTGTCGTTTTGGCAATATGGGGCTTTGTCATTTGGAGAAAAGAATAAAAATTAAATACAAACTAAATTAACGTATGAATTCTGCACTATTTGTAGTTGTATTGATTACCGGATTAGCGTTGGTGGGCGCGGCTTTGTTGATTGCAGGGCTTATTTCGCCTCGCTCGTTCAACCCACAGAAAGGTGAGGCTTATGAGTGTGGTATCCCATCGCGCGGCGAATCTTGGATGCAGTTTAAGGTAGGTTACTACTTGTTTGCCATTCTGTATTTGATGTTCGACGTAGAAACGGTATTCTTGTTCCCGTGGGCGGTTATATTGAAAGATTTAGGTGTAGCCGGATTATTTAATATTTTATTTTTCATGGTTATACTTGTTTTAGGACTGGTATATGCATGGAAGAAAGGAGCACTCGAATGGAAGTGAAAATTAAATCGATGAAGTATGAAGACTTCAAAGACAATGAATATATTGAACATCTTGTTGATGAGCTCAAAGCCTCTCATACCAATGTGGTGGTGGGATGCTTGGACGAACTTATTAACTGGGGGCGGTCTAACTCTTTGTGGCCGCTTACCTTTGCGACAAGTTGCTGTGGTATCGAGTTCATGTCGCTCGGCGCAGCGCGGTACGATATGGCCCGTTTCGGGTTTGAGGTAGCTCGTGCCAGTCCGCGTCAGGCCGATTTTGTAATGGTAGCCGGTACGATTGTACATCGTATGGCTCCCGTTCTTAAACGTTTGTATGACCAGTTGGCCGAACCGAAATATGTGGTAGCTGTCGGTGGATGTGCCGTTTCGGGCGGACCGTTTAAAAATTCGTATCACGTGTTGAAAGGTGTAGATGAGATTCTTCCGGTCGATGTGTATATACCGGGGTGTCCTCCTCGTCCCGAGGCTATGTTTTATGGTTTGATGCAATTACAACGTAAGGTAAAAGTCGAGAAATTCTTTGGCGGAGTCAATCGTCAAGAAAAGCGAGAGAAAGTATTCGGAAAATAATATAAGTTACCTATATGGCAAACATACAGCAAGAAATAAGTAGTTTTCTGCCGGAGGCTACCTTCGTGGAAGGGACTATTTTGGAAGTGTCGGTTCCTGATGCCAAGTGGCATGATTTAGCGCTTTATTTGCATAATCAACGGCACTTCGATTATTTGGTTTCTATTGTGGGCATGGACTGGGGCGAGACCGTGGGTTGTGTCTACTATTTGACTTCTACCGTCGATAATTCACAAGTTTCGGTTAAAATAGAGACCGCAGATAGAGAGAATCCTCTGCTTCATTCTGTTTCGGATATTTGGAAATCCGCGAATTTATACGAACGTGAAGTCTATGATTTTTTTGGAATTCGTTTTATCAACCACCCCGATATGCGTCGGCTGTTTTTGCGTAATGACTGGGTTGGGTATCCTTTCCGAAAAGATTATAATGCAGACCCTGAATTGAATCCTATTCGATTGGAACATGAGTCTGTCGATGATGTCACACACTCCGTTGTCGAAACGGAAGATGGAAAGCTCGAAGAACGGACGAATACGATATTTTCTCCTCAGGAATTCGTGGTAAATATCGGTCCTCAACATCCTGCGACTCATGGTGTGTTGCGTTTACGTACCTCTCTCGATGGCGAGACGGTTAAAAAAATCGATGTGTATTGCGGTTATGTGCATAGGGGAATAGAGAAACTTTGCGAGTCTCTTACCTATCCTCAGACTCTTCACTTCGCCGATCGTCTCGATTATTTGTCTGCTCAGCAGAACCGGCATGCGGTCTGTCTTTGTATAGAAGATGCCTTGCAAGTAGAAGTGCCCGCACGCGCACAGTATATACGTACGATCATGGACGAGTTGATGCGTATTTCTTCGCACTTGTTATTCTGGTCCACATTCTGTATGGACTTGGGAGGAACGACAGCATTCTTCTATGGTTTCCGCGATAGAGAAAAGATTCTTGATATATTTGAGGAAACGTGTGGTGCGCGTATGACTTTCAATTACTATACGATTGGAGGTTTGATGGCCGATTTACACCCCGATTTCCAGCGTAAGGTCAAAGAGTTTTGTGCCTATATGCCGGCTAAGTTGAAAGAGTACCACACGTTGTTTACCGGTAATGTCATTGCCCAACAACGTATGAAAGGAGTGGGAGTTCTTTCTCGCGAGGATGCTATTTCGTATGGAATTGCGGGACCGTCGGGGCGTGCTTCGGGTTGGGCTTGCGACGTGCGTAAGAATCACCCGTATGCAATGTATGACAAGGTGGAATTTAATCAGGTTATCCGTACGGAGGGAGATGTTTTTGCCCGTTACATGGTACGCTTAGATGAAATATTGGAATCTATACATATCATAGAGCAATTGATCGACAATATCCCCGAGGGTGATTATGCCGTTAAGATGAAGCCTATTATCAAGCTGCCCGAAGGCCGTTATTTCCGCCAAGTAGAGGCCAGTCGTGGTCCGTTGGGTATTTTTATCGAAAGTCATGGAGATAAGAATCCTTATCGTTTGAAGATAAATTCGGCATGCTTGCCGCTGGTTGCTGGTCTCGATCCAATGTGTCGCAATGGAAAGATCGCCGATTTGATTGCTATCGGAGGGTCGCTTGACTATGTAATCCCCGATATGGACAGATAATTGAGTAATAAAAAATAAATTAAAGAATAAGTTATGTTCGACTTTTCGATAGTTACCCACTGGATCGATAATTTGTTGAGAAGTGTAATGCCCGGTTGGGGAGCTTTACTTGTTGAATTCGTATTGGTAGGCGTGGTGCTGTTGCTGTTGTATGCAGTTTTGGCATTGTTCTATATATATTTTGAGCGTAAGGTCTGTGCCTTTTTCCAATGCCGTTTAGGTCCGAATCGTGTAGGTCCTTATGGTATTATTCAGAGTGTTGCCGATATGTTCAAGATATTGATTAAGGAGTTGATTACTTTGAATCATATCGATAAGTTCTTATTTAATTTGGCTCCTTATTTGGTAATCGTCGCTTCCATGTTGGCCTTTGGTTGTTTGCCTTTTGGAAGGGGATTACAAGTTATCGATTTTAATATCGGCGTGTTCTTCCTGATCGCCGTTTCGTCCATAGGAGTGTTGGGTATTTTGTTGGCCGGTTGGTCCAGTAACAATAAATTTACACTTATCGGTGCTATTCGAAGCGGTGCTCAAATGGTGAGTTACGAGCTTTCGATCGGGTTGTCTGTATTGACGATGGTCGTCTTTGCCGGAACAATGTCGATAACCGGTATAGTAGAAGCTCAGACTAACGGTTGGTTCTTGTTTACAGGCCATATCCCGGCGATAGTCGCGTTTTTGATTTATTTGGTTGCCGGTACGGCCGAGACCAATCGTGGTCCGTTCGACTTGCCCGAAGCCGAGAGCGAGTTGACAGCCGGATACCACACAGAATATTCGGGTATTCATTTCGGATTTTTCTACTTGGCTGAGTATTTGAATCTGTTTATTGTGTCGGGTATGGCTACATTGCTTTTCTTGGGCGGTTGGATGCCATTCCACATACCGGGTTGGGAAGGTTTTAACCATATTATGGATTATATTCCGTCTGTGATTTGGTTCTTTGGAAAAGCGATACTTGTTTCGTTTGTGATTATTTGGTTCAAGTGGACATTCCCCCGTTTGAGAATAGACCAATTATTGCGGCTCGAATGGAAATATTTATTACCTTTGAACTTGATTAATCTCTTTATTATGGTGCTTATTGTGATTTACGGATTGCACTTTTAATGAATTAAAAATATAATACTGATAATAGAGGTAAAGCTATGGCAGATAAATTTGGATATATCACGCAGGTCATCGGGCCGGTTGTCGATGTCGCTTTTGAAGGCGAAGGCAATGAAGTACCTCCCATATATGCCGCTCTTAAAATCGAACGAGAGAACGGGGCAGAGCTGATTGTCGAGGTAGAACAACATATCGGTGAAAATACGGTGCGTTGTGTAGCGATGGATTCTACCGATGGACTGAAACGGGGTATGAAGGCTATCGACTTGCAAAGACCGTTATCGATGCCTACCGGTTCGCAAGTGAAAGGTCGGTTGATGAATGTCATCGGTGAAACGATCGACCACCTTCCTGCATTGGATTATACCGAATTAAAATCGATTCATCAGGAGGCTCCGGCTTTCGACGATCTCTCTATCAGTACCGAGATGCTTTATACGGGAATCAAGGTGATCGATTTACTCGAACCGTATTCGAAAGGTGGAAAGATCGGTTTGTTCGGAGGGGCAGGTGTTGGTAAGACCGTATTGATTATGGAACTTATCAACAATATAGCCAAAGGGCACAACGGTTTTTCGGTGTTTACCGGAGTGGGGGAACGTACCCGTGAAGGTAACGACCTTTTACGTGAGATGATCGAGTCGGGAGTTATGTCGTACGGCGATAAATTCAAAGAAGGCATGGAACGGGGTGAGTGGAATCTGCGTGATGTCGATATGGAGAAAGTGAATGAATCGCAGGCAACGTTGGTGTTCGGTCAGATGAACGAACCGCCGGGAGCCCGTCTGCGTGTCGCTTTGTCTGGGTTGACGGTTGCTGAACAGTTCCGTGATTCCGATGGCGGAGGTAAAGAGATCCTATTGTTTATTGACAATATATTCCGTTTCACTCAGGCGGGGTCCGAAGTTTCGGCATTGTTGGGTCGTATGCCTTCTGCCGTGGGATATCAACCTACTTTGGCTTCCGAGATGGGTAAGTTGCAAGAACGTATTACGTCTACGAAGCAGGGATCTATTACATCGGTACAGGCCATTTATGTACCGGCCGATGACTTGACCGACCCGGCTCCGGCGACTACATTTAGCTTTTTGGATGCTACGACGGTATTGAGCCGTAAGATTTCTGAGTTAGGTATCTATCCGGCAGTGGATCCGTTGGAGTCTACGTCCCGAATCCTCGATCCGAATATTGTAGGCGAGGAACACTATCAGGTCGCTCAGGGTGTAAAACAGCTTTTACAGCATTATAACGAATTGCAGGATATTATCGCCATTTTGGGTGTCGATGAGTTGTCGGACGAAGACAAACTGGTGGTGAATCGTGCTCGTCGGGCACAGCGGTTTTTGTCGCAACCTTTCCACGTGGCCGAGCAGTTTACCGGTCTTCAAGGTGTGATGGTTCCGTTGGAAGAGACTATCCGCGGGTTTAAGATGATTCTTAACGGCGAGATGGACGAATATCCCGAACAAGCATTCTTGAACGTGGGTACAATAGACGAGGCCATTGCCAAAGGTAAGAAGTTGTTAGAACAAGCGAAGACCGCTCACTAATAAAAACGAGAATTATGGTACTTGAAATTATATCTTCGGAACAAATCCTTTTTAAAGGAGAAGTCGAATCGGTTACCCTGCCGGGAGCAAAAGGTTCGTTTACAGTTCTTGAAAATCATGCATCGTTGATTTCTACGCTCGATGCCGGTACCATTGAGTATGTAACGGCCGGTGAGCGGCATTCGGTATCCGTCGGTGGCGGGTTTGTCGATGTGGATAATAATCGTGTAGCAGTTTGTGTACGGTAATTGGAGTAAAAAAAAGATGAGAAAACAAATCGCATACATAGTCGCTTTTTTGTTAACGGTATTTTCGTTCCCGCTGTCGGCACAGGAAAAGGCCGATGGTGAAGGAGAAAAGGCCTTTGACCCGAAAGAGACAATTTTTGAGCACCTGCTCGATGGCTATGGTTGGGAATTACCTTTCTCGCATGAGCATAAAATCCCACTTCCGGTTATCGTGCGGGATTATAAGGGCGATTGGAAAATATTCGGGTCGCATCGGCTTGAACACGGGCAGACTTATGAAGGTTTTTATGTCGCTCAGGACGGCCCGAATAAAGGAAAGGTCGAGAGTGTCGATGATCGGGGAAATCGTTATCGTCCGCTCGATTTGTCGATTACCAAAAATGTGTTGGCGTTGATTATAGCGGCTTTCATTTGCGGGTGGTGTGTGCTTTCGGTGGCTCATTGGTATAGAAAGAAACGTTTCAAAGCCCCTAAAAAAGGTGTAGGAGCCATAGAATTTCTTATCGAGTTCGTTTATACGGGCGTGATAAAAAGCACATTGGGCGATAAAGCACCTCGTTTTGCCCCTTATTTATTGACCGTATTTTTCTTTATCCTTTTGATGAACCTGTTAGGGCTGATCGTAATTTTCCCCGGTGGCGCTAATTTGACGGGTAATATAGCCGTTACTATGGTTCTTGCTTTGTGTACATTTATCGTAGTAAATGTGCGCGGAACAAAAGAATATTGGAAAGAAATATTTTGGCCCGATGTACCGTTGTGGTTGAAGTTCCCGTTACCTATCATGCCCTTGATCGAGGTGTTCGGAATATTTACTAAACCGGCGGCTTTGATGGTGCGTTTGTTTGCCAATATGATGGGCGGGCATATGATTATATTGTCGCTTATATCGCTCATTTTCATTTTTGGAGCATTCGGAGCGGTTGTTATAGGGGCAACGACAGTCGTATCGGTGTTGTTCTCTTTGTTTATGTTGCTTATAGATACGTTGGTATCGTTTATTCAAGCCTATGTGTTTACCATGCTTTCGACTCTGTTCATAGCTTTGGCACAAGTCGATGGGCATCATGAAGGAAAAGTGGAAGAAATAAAATAATGTATAATCTCTAAACAACAAACATTATGTTAGGAATGATTTTATTACAAGCAGCAGCCGGTGCAAGTCTGGCTAAGTTGGGCGCCTGTATCGGCGCTGGTATCGCCGCTATTGCAGCAGGTATTGGTATTGGTAAGATCGGTTCATCGGCGATGGATGCCATAGCTCGTCAGCCCGAAGCCAGCGGTGATATCCGAAGCAACATGATCGTGATTGCCGCTCTTGTAGAAGGTGTTGCATTGTTCGCTGTGATTGTTTGCGTGATGTCATTATTCCTCTAAGATATGGAACTGTTCACGCCCGAATTCGGCTTGGTATTTTGGATGTTCGTTGTCTTCGTCATCCTTTTTGCCATTCTTGCGAAGTTTGCTTGGCCCTATATTATCCGCAGTCTCGACGAACGTGCCGAGCTTATCGATAAGGGGGTTGAGTATGCACAAGAGGCAAAAGCGCAATTAGACAACGCACAAGCGGATGCCAAAGCTCTTTTGGTCGAAGCGCAGAAACAACAGATGGAGATTCTGCACGAAGCTGCCCAGATGAAAACTCATATCATAGAGGAGGCTCGTCAGGCAGCCTCGGTAGAGGCGAAGAAAGTAATGGACGCTGCGGCCGTGTCGATTGAGCAAGCTCGAAAAGAGTCAGAACTTCAATTCCGCCGCGAGGTAAGTGAGTTTGCCCTGCAAATTGCAGAAAAAATGATGCGTAAGCAACTTTCTGATGACAAAACGCAGGTCGAAATGATCGACAAACTGTTGAATGAAATTGAGAATCAAAACTAATAGGATATGAACGAAGGGTTAATACCGAGCCGATATGCGAAAGCTCTTTATAAGTATGCTCAGGAGCATCATGTGGCCGCTCCTATTTACGAAGAGATGAAACGGCTTGATGCAGCTTTTGCAACTCATACCGAGTTGTCTAAGGCACTGAGTAACCCGGCTCTCTCTGCTGCGGATAAGGTGCGGGTATTGTCATCGGCTTTCGGTGAAAAGCCCGACGATTATCTTCTCCGTTTTGTTCAGTTAGTGATTAGGAACCGTCGCGAAACGTTTGCAAGAGCCATTGCTTTGGCTTATCAGGATATTTACCGGCGAGCTAATCATATAGCTCGTGTTACGATAATAACTGCTGTTGCTTTGGATAAGGAAGTTCTCGACCGTATAGGTGATCTCATGAAAAAGCAAACGGATAAGACGTTGGAATTCGTTTATGAAATAGATCCTTCTATCATCGGCGGATTTATTTTACGGGTGGATTCGATGCAATTAGATGCTTCGGTAAATAGTGAATTAAAGAAATTGCGTTTGAAATTGCTAAACAGCAAATGATATGATTAAACCCAGTGAAATATCGGATATTTTAAAAAAGCAACTCGATGAAGTCGATTCCAAAATCAATTTCGAGGAAGTGGGTACTGTTCTCGAAGTGGGTGATGGGGTGGCTCATGTCTATGGACTCGAAAATGTGCGGTCAAGCGAACTTATCGAGTTTGAGAATGGAGTGCACGGAGTTGCGATGAACCTCGAAGAGAGCAATGTGGGTGTCATTTTGCTCGATAATGTCGATAAGGTTACCGAAAATATGACGGCTCGTCGTACGGGAGAGATTGCCTCTCTTCCTGTTGGCGAAGGATTGCTAGGGCGGGTCATCAATACGTTGGGTGAACCCATTGACGGGGCCGGTCCCATTCAGGGTGATTTGATTCGATTGCCTCTTGAACGTAAGGCTCCGGGTGTTATTTTCCGTCAGCCGGTGAACGAGCCTTTGCAGACCGGTATCAAGGCGATAGACTCTATGGTTCCTATCGGCCGTGGACAGAGAGAGTTGATCATCGGCGACCGTCAAATCGGGAAAACGGCTATCGCCATCGATACGATTATCAATCAACGAGATAATTATAAAAACGGTAACCCCTTGTATTGTATTTACGTAGCTATCGGTCAGAAGGCTTCTTCTGTGGCTGCGTTGGTGAATACATTGAAAGAGCACGGAGCGCTCGATTATACGGTCGTTTTGGCAGCGAACGCTTCCGATTCGGCTGCTATGCGTTATTATGCGCCTTTTGCGGGGGCTGCTATCGGGGAGTACTTCCGGGATAGCGGGCGTCATGCATTGGTAATTTATGACGACTTATCGAAGCAGGCGGTTTCCTATCGTGAAATTTCGTTGATTCTTCGTCGTCCTTCCGGTCGTGAGGCCTATCCGGGCGATATATTCTATTTGCATTCCCGTTTGCTCGAAAGGGCTGCTAAGATTATCAATAATGACGAGGTTGCTTCTTCGATGAACGATTTGCCCGAGGTGATGAAACCGATGGTGAAAGGTGGCGGATCTTTGACGGCATTGCCTATTATCGAGACACAGGCCGGAGACGTTTCGGCTTATATCCCTACGAACGTGATTTCGATTACCGACGGACAGATATTCTTGGAAACGGCATTGTTTAACCAAGGGGTACGTCCGGCTATCAATGTGGGTATCTCTGTTTCCCGTGTAGGTGGTAACGCTCAGGTAAAAGCCATGAAGAAGATTGCCGGTACATTGAAAATAGATCAAGCTCAGTTCCGTGAGCTCGAATCGTTTACAAAATTCGGTGGCGATGTCGATTCTGTGACGGCCATGACAATCGATAAAGGGCGTAAGAACGAACGTATTCTTATACAGCCTCAGTATTCGCCGGTTCCCGTGGAAGAGGAAATCGCTATTATATATTGCGGTACACAGGGATTGTTGCACAATGTCCCGATGGACAAGGTAGCCGAGTTTGAAAAATTGTATTTGCAAATATTGAAATCAAAATATAGCCACGAAGTGATGGACGAATTGCGTGCAGGACATCTTGACGACAAGATTGCTGCTCTCATGACCGAAGTTGCCGAAGAGGTTGCTAATCGATTTAAGGCATAAACTATGGCATCAATGCGCGACTTAAAAGGAAGAATCGGTTCGGTCGCTTCTTCCGAAAAAATAACCGGTGCGATGAAGATGATTTCATCGGCCAAGATGCATAAGGCCGAGTCGGCTTTGCGTCGTGTACGGCCTTTCAGGGATCAGATTCAAAACACCATCGATCACCTTATTTCGGCTGATGCTGAATATAGTTCTCCGCTTACCGAGATTCGTCCCGTAAAGCGGAGGGCGATTGTTTTGCTCAGCTCGGACGAGGGATTGTGTGGCGCATTTAATATGAATCTTTTTAAACGCACGCTCGAAATTATCAATCAGGCACGAATGGCAGAGACCGAAAATCCAGTCATGTTTGTTGTTTATCCGATTGGAAAGAAAGCCTCTAAATTCGCTCAAAAACTTGTGGGAGATAATGTCGAGATTGCTACTGCCGATGAGATGACCGCTAAAAGCTCTGCCGAGGATATCGCCCGTTTTACCGGAGAATTGACGCGGGAGTTTATTGCCGGAAAAGTCGATTGCGTGGAAGTTGTATATACTCATTATAAAAGCGCGAGCAAACAGATTTTAGCGACTCGTCAATTATTGCCGATTGCCGCCGATGATTTGGCGACGGGTGAAAAAGTCGAGCGTAATAAACCTTATTTGTTCGAGCCCGATGTGAATACGATCTATAATGAGGTATTACCGCTTTATGTTCTGTCGAGTATGCAGGAGGCTATCTGTTCCAATCGGGTGTCAGAACAGGCGGCCCGGGTGATGGCCATGCAGTCGGCGAACGATAATGCGAAAGAATTGTTGGACGAACTGCAATTGGAATATAATAAACTGCGTCAGCAGAGTATTACGTCCGAATTGTTAGATATTATCGGAGGAAAAGTAGATTGAAATCAAGGGGCTTGAAGAACCAAGCTCTTTTTTATGAACGAAATAAACCATAGTGTTAACTAATAAAAATAGAAGAGTTCTATAAAGAAATTTATGGGAAGTTTTAAAAATTACATCACATCTTTCTGGAAAGGATTACTGAGCCTTCTTAAAGGAATGGGGGTTACCGGTAAGTATTTTTTCAGCCGGAAAGTTACCGAACAGTACCCTGAGAATAGGGCTACATTGAAAATCCCCGAGCGTTTCAGAGGTACGTTAACTTTGATTTATGACGAAAACGGACAGCACAAGTGCATTGCGTGCGGTATTTGTCAGATGAATTGCCCGAATGGGACAATCAAAATCGAGGCTTCGAAAATTACCACCGAAGATGGTAAGACGAAACGAGTGTTAGATAAATATGTGTATGATTTGGGTAGTTGCACCTTTTGCCAATTGTGTGTGACTACATGTCCTCACCATGCTATCAAATTTACAAACGAGTTTGAGCATGCCGTTTATACGCGTGAGAAGTTGGTGAAACAACTGAATCGTACCGATAACCCAACAGAAAATAATTGATTAACATTATGGAACAAATAGCAAATCAAGTTATCTTCGGCTTGCTTGCATTGGTCATCGTGGTTTGTTCGATTCTTACGGTAACCACGCGGCGCATATTGCGGGCGGCTACTTACCTTCTGTTTGTGCTTTTTGCGACGGCGGGTATCTATTTCCAGCTTGACTATACATTTTTAGGAGCCGTGCAATTGGCCGTTTATGCCGGTGGTATCGTAGTCTTGTTCGTCTTCTCTATCTTATTGACGAGTCACCCGGGAGACAAATCGGAATTGTTGACACCTAAAAAACGTGTAGTAGGTCTTATTGCTTCGATATTCGGTGCAATCGTGTGCGGATATACATTATTTACTTATCCGTTTTTCACGAAACCGCTTACCAGCGTAATTACCGGAGAGGTAGATATGAAAGAAATAGGGCATGCTCTTATGGGTATGGACAAGTTTCAGTATCTGTTGCCTTTCGAAGCTGTCAGTGTGTTGTTATTAGCTTGTATCATCGGTGGCATTATGATTGCCCGTAAAAGATAAGAGACTATGGAAATACCAATGATTGCCTATTTGGTGGTAAGTACCATCATGTTTTTTGCCGGAGTTTACGGGTTCGTCACACGTAAAAATATGCTGGCTATGCTCATTTCCCTTGAATTGATGCTGAATGCGGTGGATATCAATTTTGTGGTGTTTAACCGTTACCTTTATCCCGAGGCATTGGAGGGATTCTTTTTCACCCTCTTTGCAATAGGCATCGCCGCTGCCGAGACAGCGCTTGCCATTGCGATCATTATCAATATTTTCCGTCATATACGGAATGTTGAAGTGCGTAACCTTGATAAAATGAAATATTGATCGATATGGAATATTCAGTTATAATACTTTTACTTCCGCTTTGCATGTTCCTGTTTTTGGGACTTGTGGGGCATAAGTTGAGCGAACGTGTTGCCGGGATATTGGGAACAATCGGATTGTCGGTAGCTGCCGTTTTGGCTTATGTAGTGGCGTTCAACTATTTTACCATGCCCCGCAATGCAGAAGGCGTTTTCGATACCTTGCAGCCGATCAATTTCGAATGGTTGCGTTTTACAGAACATTTGCATATTGACTTGGGTATTTTATTAGACCCTATTTCCGTGATGATGCTGGTTGTTATCACAACCGTGTCGTTGATGGTTCATATTTATAGTATGGGCTATATGCACGGAGAAAAAGGGTTCCAGCGTTATTATGCGTTTTTGTCGTTGTTCAGCTTCTCCATGTTGGGGTTGGTGGTAGCGACGAACATTTTCCAAATGTATATTTTCTGGGAGTTGGTAGGTGTTTCTTCCTATTTGCTCATCGGATTTTATTATACTAAGCCGGCGGCTGTATCTGCTTCTAAGAAGGCTTTTATCGTTACCCGTTTCGCCGACTTGGGCTTTTTGATCGGTATTCTTATCCTCTCGTTCTTTACCGAGACTTTCGATTTTGCTACATTGATGTCCAATCCTTCGGCATTGGTGAGCGAAACGGCCGGCATGACCTTTATGGGCTGTTCGGTAGCCGCTTGGGCTATGGCTCTTATCTTTATGGGAGGTGCAGGTAAGTCGGCTATGTTCCCGTTGCATATATGGTTGCCCGATGCGATGGAAGGTCCTACTCCTGTATCGGCGCTTATCCATGCCGCTACGATGGTTGTCGCCGGTGTTTATTTGGTAGCTCGGTTGTTCCCTATGTATTGTGCCGTGCCCGAAGTGCTCGAACTGATTACATGGGTAGGAGCCATTACCGCTCTTTATGCTGCTGTCGTTGCTTGCGTGCAAACCGATATTAAACGGGTGCTCGCTTTCTCGACCATTTCTCAGATCGCTTTCATGATGGTAGCGTTGGGAGTTGCCTCCGATGTCGATTTGCACACCGGACTCGGTTACATGGCTTCCATGTTCCACTTGTTCACGCACGCCATGTTTAAAGCGTTGCTTTTCTTGGGTGCGGGTTGCATTATCCATGCCGTTCACTCCAACGAAATGTCCGAGATGGGAAACCTTCGCAAATATATGCCTGTGACCCATATCACGTTCCTTATCGCATGTTTGGCTATTGCCGGTATTCCTCCGTTCTCGGGATTTTTCAGTAAAGACGAAATCTTAACCGCCGCATTCGAAAAGAGTGCGTTCTGGGGCGTTTGGATGACGGCTGTCGCCGGTCTGACGGCTTTTTACATGTTCCGCTTGTATTACTGTATCTTCTGGTGGAGCAAACCTTCTTACGAACATCATACTCCGCACGAGGCTCCTGCTGCCATGTATTTGCCTTTGGTATTTCTCGCGTTGGTTACGTGTGTTGCCGGATTCATTCCTTTCGGAGAATTCGTATCGGTAAACGGCGAGGCCTATCATATACATCTCGACTGGTCGGTAGCGACTACAAGTATTATAGTCGCAGTAGCCGCTATCGCTTTGGCTACATGGATGTACCTCTCGGAAAATACCAAACCCAAAGCTCTTGCCGATAAGTTCCGTGCTTTGCATACGGCGGCTTATCATCGATTCTATATGGACGAGCTCTATATGTGGGTGACTCATAAAGTGATATTCCAGCGAATTTGTCGGCCTATCGCATGGTTCGATCGTCATATCGTCGATGGCACGATGAATATGTTGGCGACCGTTACCAACGGGGTTTCCTACGGCATACGCAAGTTGCAGTCGGGCTATATCCAGTGGTATGTATGGGTATTCATTATGGGTGCATTGTTAATCGCCGTATTGGCCATGTGTTTTTAACTGATGGTTGAACGATAAAATATTAAAGAAACACTATGAATTTTCTATCATTATTTGTGCTTATCCCTCTCTTGATGATGCTGGGTCTTTGGATCGCAAGAGATATGAAACAGATACGAACGGTAGCGGTTATCGGTTCGACCATTTTGTTGGCGTTGTCTGTATATACTCTCGTTGAGTTTTTGGCCGAACGCGCTGCCGGAAATACGGCTACAATGCTGTTTACCGATAGCAGAATGTGGTATGCTCCGTTAAATATTCACTATGCTGTGGGTGTGGACGGAGTGTCGGTGGCCATGCTATTGCTTTCTTCTATTATTGTATTTGCCGGAGTGTTCGCTTCTTGGAAGATAAATCCTCTTCCCAAAGAATATTTCTTGTGGTTCATGTTGTTGTCTACCGGTGTATTCGGTTTCTTTATTTCGGTAGACCTTTTCACTATGTTCATGTTCTACGAAGTGGCGCTTATTCCCATGTACTTATTGATAGGTGTTTGGGGAAGCGGCAGAAAGAACTATTCGGCAATGAAACTGACCTTGATGTTGATGGGTGGTTCTGCTTTGTTGATGATCGGTATCTTGGGTATCTATTATCAATCGGGGCTCCATTCGATGAATGTAGTCGAAATTGCCGAGCACGGTAATATCCCCATGAACTGGCAATACTTCTTGTTCCCGATGACTTTCGTGGGATTCGGCGTGTTGGGGGCTATGTTCCCGTTCCACACATGGTCGCCCGATGGTCACGCTTCGGCTCCTACGGCAGTGTCTATGTTGCATGCCGGCGTATTGATGAAATTAGGAGGATACGGTTGTTTCCGTGTAGCCATTTATCTGATGCCTCAGGCTGCGACCGAACTAGCTTGGATATTTTTAATACTTACCGGTATTAGTGTTGTTTACGGAGCGTTTAGCGCTTGTGTTCAGACCGACCTCAAATACATCAACGCTTACTCTTCGGTGAGTCACTGCGGTTTGGTTTTGTTCGCCATATTGATGTTGAACACGACGGCTATGACCGGAGCCGTGATGCAGATGCTTTCTCACGGTTTGATGACCGCTCTTTTCTTTGCCCTCATCGGTATGATTTATGGACGTACACACACCCGTGATATTCGGGAGATGGGAGGTTTGATGCAAATCATGCCGTTCCTTTCGGTTTGTTACGTGATTGCCGGTTTGGCTTCGTTGGGTCTCCCGGGATTGAGCGGCTTCGTTGCCGAAATGACTATATTTGTCGGTTCGTTCGAGCATACAGATACGTTCCACCGAGTGTTTACCATTGTAGCTTGTACTTCGATTGTGATTACAGCGGTTTATATTTTGCGGGTTGTCGGCAAACTTTTGTTCGGCGCTGTTCAGAATGAACATCACCGGGAGTTGACCGATGCCGAATGGTGGGAACGTCTGTCGGCTATTACCTTGATCGTATGCGTGGCCGCTATCGGCTGTTTCCCGAATTGGATTTCCGATTTAATTCGTCAAGGTGTGGAACCTATAACTAATTTGTTGTCTCAAGCTCTTTAATAAAACAGTATATGGACTATTCACAGTTTTTAATTATGCGCGGAGAAATATCGCTGCTGCTTGTGTTTTTGCTGATATTTCTTTTTGACACCTTTGGAGGGAAAAAGAGCCTCAAAGGATTATCCATTACGGCATGCGTTTTATTCGCCCTGCATACGGTTTGGAATATAATACCGGTCGATTCTGCTACGGCGTTCGGGGGTATGTATCAGACTTCTCCCATAGCTTCGATGGTTAAAACCGTACTCAATATAGGCACATTGATTGTTTTGTTACAATCCATTTCGTGGTCTGATACCCCCGATGTCAAATTGCGCCGAGGAGAGTTTTACGAATTGTTATTGGTTACCTTGTTCGGTATGTATTTAATGGTTTCGTCGGGACACTTCTTGCTGTTCTTTATCGGACTCGAAACTGCATCGTTACCGATGGCCGCTTTGATAGCCATCAATAAGAAAGATACGGAATCGTATGAGGCGGGAGCCAAATACCTCTTTACGGCGGTTTTCTCTTCGGCTGTCTTCCTGTTAGGGCTTTCGTTCCTCTATGGAGTATCGGGCTCTCTCTATTTCGGCGATATAGCCGTAGCGATTGCATCTAATCACACGCCACTGTTGATTGCTACGCTCGTTTTTGTACTGGCCGGTATGGGATTCAAACTTTCGTTGGTCCCGTTCCATTTGTGGACAGCCGATGTTTATCAAGGAGCTCCCACACAGGTGACTTCTTATTTGTCGGTTATATCGAAAGGGGCTGCTGCTTTTGCATTGATGTTGATACTTTACAAAGTCTTCTTCCTCGATCCTGTCATCTGGCAAGGTATCATGTGGGCTTTGATCGTATTGACCATTACAGTGGGTAACTTGTTCGCTATTCGTCAGAAGAACCTGAAACGCTTTTTGGCTTTCTCTTCTATCTCTCAGGCAGGATATATTATGTTGGGTATTATAGCAGGTTCGGCACAGGGTATGGCCGCATTGGTTTACTATGTGCTGGTGTACATATTCTCCAACTTGGCTGCATTCGGTGTGATATCGTCTGTTGAGCGTAGTAGTGGAAAAGTAGGAATGGACGACTATAACGGTCTGTACAAAACCAATCCCAAGTTGAGTGTCGTTATGATGTTGGCGATGTTCTCTTTGGCGGGAATTCCTCCCTTTGCCGGATTTTTCAGCAAATTCTTCATTTTTGCTTCAGCTATCCATTCGGGATTTTATATTTTAGTACTTATCGCCTTGTTGAACACCATTATTTCGCTTTATTACTATTTGTTGGTGGTAAAAGCAATGTTCATCAACAACGAGAACGATTGCGCCATAGCTCCGTTCCGTAGCGATAACGCTTCTCGTGTCAGCCTGATTGTTTGTGTTGCCGGTATTTTACTGTTGGGAATCGTAAGTTGTGTCTATACCTACTTCACGGATCTCAGCTTGATAGGAGCTTAATGATAGAATAAAGAGCAAAATAATTCCTTGTATCATATTAGACAGATGGCAGACAGCTATCTGTCTAATTTTTTTGTATGAAGTCATACAGGTAGCGAATATTAGCGACTATCATGTGTTACTCATAGAAATTTTGCGGTATCTTTCGGGCGATATGCCTGCCACTCTACTAAAATATTTTGAGAATAGAGATTGGTCGTTGAAACCCAATTCATAGGCGATTTCTTTAATTGACATAGGGGAGTTGCGTAGAAGAATTTGAGCTTCGAGTACGGTATATTCCTCGATCCATTGTGAGGCACTGCGACCGCTTGCTTGTCGGATAACAGTTGTCAGGTGTCGTGGAGTCAGAGACAGAGCATCGGCATAGAATGAAACACGCCGATGCTGTCGGTAATTGGTGTGCAGTGAATCTAAGAAATTATAGAGAATCTTTTTGCTGTGCGAGGCAGGTGCTGCGGTTGCTTCCCGGTTTTGGCAGATATTGCGTATTTGAAAAAATAGACCGACGATGAGGGGATATAAAGTCCCTATCGGATCATGTTCCGTAGTATCGGCACAAAGGCAAAGCAGTTCATGAAAGCGAGCAAGCCGATTTCGCTCCTCTTCCGTAACGACGATGAAAGCATCGCGCGCGGCAATTGAGCTTAATGTTCGTTCTGTAAAGAGTAATTGCCTCCAAAAGGATTTGGATAATAGCAGTCCGACGCATAGAAAATCGGGACTCCGTTTTACAATGCGACAGGCACATGGAACAGTGAAGCATAGTAAATGCTCCTTATCGAAATGATAGGTTTGTAAATTGATTTCTATTTCCATTTCCCCATTCCAACATAAAAAGAGACATGGAACATCGATTTTGACCGGATAGGCATGTGTGCCAAACAAATCCTTTTCGCGCCATATTACGAAGGGTCTCTCTCCATCGTCGAGTTGCATACGCCTTAATAGAGTTTCAAATGTAAAAATCTGGTCTTGCATACAAAAAGACATTATTTCTTAAAATATATAAGGAATTATATAGGATAATCGTACAAAAATACAAAATATACGCAGAATAATACATTGCCGGATCCAGCATATCTCCGTTACTTTGTCGTGTAATCAAATTTAGAGAATAATGAAACGAAAAATTTTGAGTATTGCGCTTGGTTTGGTAGTTGTACCGTCGACAATTATGGCGCAGACAGCAGCGACAGAGCATACGATACATGCTAACGAGGCTGTAAAAACAGAGTTGGATTTCAATGACCGTCAGGATTTCGAGGATGCCAGTCGGGGATTCATCGCGACAGTTAACACTTCGGCCATCATGACCGAAGATGGGAAGGAGTCCTATTCGCTCGAAGGTTGGGATTTCTTGAAAAACGATATTCCCGAAACTGCGAATCCGAGTCTTTGGCGACAGTCGCAGCTCAATCGCTTCAACGGTCTTTTTGAGGTCATTCCAGATAAACTCTATCAGGTTCGTGGTTTCGATATCGCCAATATGACCTTTATTCGTTCTGATCATGGTTGGATTATTATTGATGTAACAACGACCAATGCAGCTGCAAAAGCTGGTTATGACCTCATTAAGAAACACGTGGCCGATCTGCCGGTTGAAGGGGTTATCTTTACCCACCCGCACGGCGACCATTACGGCGGTATTGCAGCTATTCGCGAGGGGTCATCGAAGAAAGATTTCGAAATCATTGCGCCCAAAGGGTTCATGGCATCGGCTCAAAACGAAAATGTGCTAGCCGGTGTGGCAATGACTCGTCGGGCTACTTATATGTACGGTCTGCAATTGGAGCCGAGTGTTACGGGCAATCTCGGCTGTGGCTTAGGACAGGCTATGTCTACCGGTAGTAAAGGTATTGCACGCCCGACAATCGAGATCGAAACCACCGGTGAGAAACATACGATTGATGGAGTAGAGATGGAATTTGTCTATGTACTTGATACGGAAGCTCCGGTAGAAATTATGGTATGGTTTCCTCAAATGAAAGCATTCTGTACAGCCGAGGATATGACGCATAATATGCACAATCTGCAAACTTTGCGCGGTGCAAAGGTCCGTAACGGTTTGTTGTGGAGCAAAGCCGTGGATACGGCTATCGAACGTTATGGTGATGAAGTGGAGGTTTCGTTTGCCACACATCATTGGCCGACATGGGGAAATGAACGCATCGTAGATTATTGGGAGGCACAACGCGATTTATACCGGTATTTGCACGACCAAACCTTGCACATGGCCAATCGAGGTCTGACTCCGAATGAAATTGCCGAAGAAATGCAATTGCCTGCTTCTCTCGCTTCGCAGTTCCATTGTCGGGGTTATTATGGCACATTGAGTCATAACGTAAAGTCTCAGTATGATCTTTATTTCGGTTGGTTCGACGGAAACCCTGCACACTTGAATCCGCTGCCCCCTACGGAACTCGGAACTAAGTATGTCGAGGCAATCGGAGGTGCGGAAAAGGTTCTTGAAGTGGCCCGGGCTTCTTATGATAAGGGCGATTATCGTTGGGTTGCAACTCTGCTTGACCATCTTGTATTTGCGGAGCCGCAGAATATGGAGGCTCGTCGTCTGTTGGCTGATACCTACACACAACTGGGGTATCAGGCCGAGAGCGGTCCGTGGCGCAACTTCTATCTGACCGGCGCTCGTGACCTGCTGAAAAGCGATGTCCCTTATACTTCACAGCTCATCAACGATGGTGTGTTGGCGCAGATGGATATGGGAATGTTACTCGATTATTGCGCGATTCAGTTGAATGGAGAAAAGGCCGCAGACAAAGAGGCAGTCATCAATATAGACTTCACAGATACGAACGACAAAGTTGTGCTTATATTGAATAATGGTGTTTTGAACCATCGCTTGAATCGACAGGAGAAGGAGGCAGACCTTACGTTGAGTATCGCCAAAATGGATTTCGTAAAGCTGTTCTTTGGACGTACTGATACCGAGGCCTTACGTAATGCTGGCAAGATTAAGATGCAAGGAGATGAGAAGGCTATTGAAATGCTTCGCTGTTGTTTTGAAGCTGCCGATTCAAACTTCAAAATCGTACTGCCTTAAAAATTGGACGTGATATAGTAGTTTCCGGCGGAGGTATAAAATTTACCTCCGCCGGTTTGTTTATAAAATTATAAGTACGTATAGACCGGTTAGGTAATCTGACGATTGTTGAGATAGCGAAAGTAATGATGGAGAACCCATTTCTCAATTAAAACTCCCAGATTAATTTTGAATCAGGAAAATAAAAAAGGCGTACAGTACGTACGCCTTTTCTCAATATGTATAAAGTTTTATTGCATTTTGCCGGACAGAACGGCTTTTGTATCCGAAGCAATCATGTATTCTTCGTCTGTGGGAATGACGACTACTTTTACTTTTGATGCCGGGGTGCTTATCACACATTCCGTTCCATGAATCTGTTTATTTATTTCGGGATCGATTTCTACTCCCATAAAAGCCAACGGTTTACATACGGCTTCGCGCGTTACGGTTTGATTTTCGCCTACACCTCCGGTAAAGACGATGATATCTACTCCGCCTAACACCGCAGCATAAGCTCCTATGTATTTGGTGATTCGGTATTCATACATTTGTAACGCCAAAATAGCCCGTTCGTTTTTTGCGGCGACTCCGGCTTCTATGTCTCTCATGTCGGAAGATAATCCCGATATACCAGCCACTCCGCTTTTTTTATTCACCAAATTTGCTACTCCGGCAGAATCGAGGTGTTCTTTGTCCATTAAATAGGTGAGGACTCCTGCATCGACATCGCCCGACCGAGTTCCCATCATTAATCCTTCAACCGGAGTCATACCCATAGAGGTGTCGACAGACTTCCCGTCTTTAATCGCCGTAATGGAACCTCCGTTTCCGATATGGCAGGTAATTATGCGTTGTTTCTCGTAGGGCACTCCTAAAAACTCGCAAGCTCGTTTCGATACGTAACGATGACTTGTTCCGTGGAATCCATATCGGCGTATCCCGTATTTTTTATATAAATCGTAGGGAAGGGCATACATGTAGGCATGCGCGGGCATGGTTTGGTGGAATGCCGTATCGAATACTCCTACTTGCGGAACCGTAGGCATCAATTTGGATATTGCTTCGATACCCGCCATGTTGACAGGATTGTGCAACGGCGCTATATCGTAACATTCTTTTATTTTTTCGATAACTTCGTCTGTGATGAGCACGCTTTTGTTGAATTTTTCTCCACCGTGCACGACCCGATGGCCGACAGCATCGATTTCATCGAACGACTCGATACACCCATATTCTTTACCGGTGAGTACATTCAGTATGTTTTGGATAGCCGAATGGTGTTCCGGCATACTGGTTTTCAAAATTACTTTTTCTCCGTTGGGCAAAGTTAGTTTCAAGAAAGAATCTTCCAATCCTATTTTTTCTGCTCCTCCTTGTGCCAATACGGACTTGGAGTCGATGTCGAATAATTTGTATTTTACCGACGAGCTACCGCAATTTAATACTAATATTTTCATAAGGCATGCATTAAGGTTATTTTTTCAAACTGATGGCTTGATTACAAGTAATGGCTATCATTTTATAGATATCATCGACCGAACAACCTCTGGAAAGATCGTTGACCGGTGCGGCGATTCCTTGAAGAATAGGACCTACGGCTTCGGCATGAGCCAACCTTTGAACCAGTTTATAAGCGATGTTGCCTACTTCGAGCGAAGGAAATACCAGTACATTCGCATGTCCGGCAATCTCGCTACCCGGAGCTTTGCTTGCTCCTACGGCAGGAACAATCGCTGCGTCGGTTTGCAACTCTCCATCGATTTTTAGAGAAGGTTCCATCTCTTTGGCCAGTCGGGTAGCCTCCACTACTTTATCGACCATTTCATGGCTGGCACTGCCTTTTGACGAGAAACTCAACATGGCGATACGTGGATCGATGTTAGCGATATCTCGGGCTGTTTTTGCAGTGGATACAGCTATTTGGGCGAGTTCCGAAGCTGTCGGGTTGGGTAATACGGCACAATCGGCGAAAACCATCAATCCGTCTTCTCCGTATGAACGATCGGGGACAAACATGAGGAATGCTCCCGAAACGACCTTTACGCCGGGAGCGGTTTTGATAATTTGAAAAGCCGACCGTAACACATTACCTGTCGTGTTACGAGCTCCGGCAACTTCGCCGTCGGCATCTCCGTTTTTAATCATGAGGCAACCGAGGAAAAGAGGGTCTTCGACCATCTTTTCTGCTTTTTCGAGGGTTACGCCTT
Organism: Barnesiella sp. B2-R-119; assembly: GCF_023656675.1. NCBI lineage: Bacteria > Pseudomonadati > Bacteroidota > Bacteroidia > Bacteroidales > Barnesiellaceae > Barnesiella > Barnesiella sp. B2-R-119. The sequence goes on along the minus strand of NZ_JAMOKL010000003.1, from coordinate 69,082 downwards.
TGGCTTTTCTTAGTTCATATAGAAGTTGAGTATATGTTTCTTTTTTTTCGTGGTTTGCAGGATTTACCAGAGTCGCCTTGTCGATGTGTTTTAGCTTGTACCGATCGGCAAGTTCCATAATTTCAGACGGTTCCCCGATGAGTATAATATCGGCGATGTTGTCGGCCAATATTCGGTCGGCTGCTTGTAAAGTACGTTCTTCCGTTCCTTCGGGTAAAACAATACGCTGTTTGTTTGCTCGGGCTTGTTCTACCATTCGTTCCATTAAATTCATAGTCGGATTGGTTTATGTGTTATTTAGACATTGCAAATGTAGTAATAAAATGTAATATCAAGATTGCAATTTAGGGTAAATATTATATAAAAATATCCCGAATTTTCTTTTTATATTTATTTTTTCTTGTTTTGCTATGTAAGATAAAAATAATATCTATATATTAGCCCCGAAAAAGAAAGAACTTTAATCGAAATGAAGCGGGAAATACTATAATATTGAGAGATTTATGAATAAGGAAAAGTTTATTGTAGAGTATGATTTAAAAAGTGTTTCTCCAACTTTGTTGTGGTCGTATATAGGAACGAAGAACGGATTGGCCGATTGGTTTGCCGACGATGTGCAAAACGAAGAGAAATTATTTACTTTTTTTTGGAATAAGTCTTCTCAGCAGGCTCATCAGATAGCCGTGCGTAGCGGGAGTTATATTCGGTTTCATTGGTCGGACGATGAAGATGAGAAAAGTTTTTTTGAACTTCGCATATCTTCTTCGGAATTAACCGGGGCGACTATGCTGGTTATTACCGATTTCGCATATCCCGACGAGATGGCGGACAGCCGTGGTTTATGGGACCACCAGATAGAGACTCTCCGTCGTAAATTGGGTGTATGACTTTTCTTGAAGAGGTTGAAGGGGAAGTTTTAATTTAGTGTTCTTCCGCAATAATCGTTATCGGCTGTTCGGAAATTCATTTTTTTGCGCTACTTTTGCATTCTGATAACCGGCGAAAGAATGTTCTATATCAAACGACTATACAGGTTTATTCTGAAAAGTTTCTTGCCCCTGTTTCTGATGACATTCTTCATCTGCCTTTTCATCGTGTTGATGCAATTCCTGTGGAGGTATGTCGATGAGATGGTGGGGAAGGGATTGGAAATGTCCGTATTGGCCGAGTTGTTTTTCTATGCCGCTGTGACAATGGTTCCTATGGCTTTGCCGTTGGCTATTTTGTTAGCGTCGTTGATGACTTTCGGTAATTTGGGAGAACGGTTGGAATTATTAGCGATAAAGGCGGCGGGTATTTCTTTGCTCCAAATCATGCGGCCGTTGGTTATTTTTCTTATATTTGTCGCTATCGGGGCTTTCTTTTTCCAGAATAATGTTTTGCCGAAATCTCAGGTAAAGATGTGGACATTGCTTTATTCCATGCGGCAAAAATCTCCCGAACTCGATATTCCCGAGGGTGTATTTTATGATCAGATTAGCGGGTATAACCTTTATGTGAAAAAGAAAGATCATAAAACGGGTATGCTCTATGATGTCATGATTTATGATATGTCGGCCGGATTCGACAATGCCATGATTATTTTAGCCGATTCCGGGAAGTTGAAAATGACCGATGATAAGGAACATCTTTTCTTAACGTTATATAGCGGGGAATCTTTTGAAAATCTCAGGGATCAAAGGACGAGCACCAGCAATATTCCCTATCGACGGGAGACCTTCTCGTTGAAGGAGATTATGATTGCATTCGATGCCAATTTCAACCGAATGGACGATGGTATCATGCAGAACCAATACATAGGAAAAGACTTGGCGGCATTGCAATCTTCTATCGACTCGATGACTTATCGGGTAGATAGTATCGGAAATAATTATGCCAATAGCTTGAAAGTATCGGGGTATTTTGCTTTATACGACCGTCCGGGCATGCATGTTTCGAAAGAGGATTCGATACGCGAGCAGAAGGCTGTCGCCGAGGCTGCGGAGTTGAATCTCGATAGTTTGTTCGACGGCGGCAGCCTCCAACGCAAGCAGTTGTATTTGGACCGTGCCGTGGCAAGAGCCGGACGATATAAATCGGATTATGAATTTCGCAGCTATACGATGGGCGATGAAAATAAAGTCATCAGGCGTCACCAGATCGAGATGTACAAAAAGTTTACGCTTTCGTTTGCCTGTATCATTTTCTTTTTCATAGGGGCTCCGCTCGGGGCTATTATCCGCAAAGGGGGATTGGGAATGCCGGTGGTGGTGTCGGTATTTATGTTTATCTTTTATTATATTATCGATAACAGCGGTTATAAGTTGGCAAGGGACGGACGTTGGGAAGTGTGGGAAGGTATGTGGCTCAGTTCTGCGGTGCTTCTACCATTGGGTATATTCTTGACCTATAAGGCGGTGAAAGATTCGGCCGTGTTTAACCCCGACGTGTATATCAATTTTTTCAGAAAATTGATCGGTCGCCAAGAATTGCGTAAGGTTGTTTTGAAAGAGGTGATTATCGAGGATATGAATCCGATGGAAGCCATTGAAAGGGCTCATCGTTTGTCTGATTCTTGTCAGCGGTTCCTTGATAAGGTGGGACGGAAGCGTCAGTCTTATTGGAAATATTGTTTGTACGGATATAACAAATCGGATATAATCGCATTGGGAAACCAAATTAACGAACTGGTCGATTATGTCTCGAACAGCCATAGTCAGATGGTGATTAGTAAGCTGATGGATTATCCTGTTTTGCGTAACTTGTGGGTTTATCGTCCGGCTCCATCGGTGAAATGGGGTTATGTATTGGCGGCTCTTTTCCCGATAGGCTTGTTGTTGTATTGGATAGGTTCACGGCAGCAACGACTGTTGCGGAATGAAGTGGAAGCTATCGTTCACACGAATGAAGAGTTGTGCGTACAGTTGGAGAAAGAGGAGAACGATAGAATTGAAGAAAATAAAACTGTATAGATATGAGTAAAGATACGATTTTAAGTTCGATAGAAGATGCTGTCGAAGATTTCAGACAGGGTAAATTTTTGATTGTGGTCGATGATGAGGATCGTGAGAATGAAGGCGATTTTATCATCGCCGCAGAAGCCATTACCCCAGAGAAGGTAAATTTTATGTTGGCTAACGGCCGAGGAGTTTTGTGTGCTCCCATTACCATGCAGCGTTGTGAAGAATTGAATTTATACCGTCAGGTGAATCACAATACTTCTATGCTGGGTACACCTTTTACAGTAACCATCGATAAATTGGAGGGCTGTACGACAGGTGTTTCGAGCCACGACAGGGCGGCTACGATACGGGCTTTGGCCGATCCTTCTTCGACGCCCGAGACATTCGGGCGTCCCGGACATATAAATCCTCTTTATGCCCAAGATAAAGGAGTCTTGAAAAGAGCCGGACATACGGAGGCTGCGGTCGATTTGGCACGTTTAGCCGGCTTATATCCCGCAGCCGCATTGATCGAAATTTTGAATGAAGACGGTACAATGGCTCGATTGCCACAGTTGGCTAAGGTAGCCGAAAAGTTCGGTATAAAGATTATCGCCATACGTGATTTGATCGCTTATCGCCTGAAACAAGAGTCGATGGTAGAACGTGGAGACGAGGTGGATATGCCTACGGAGTACGGACATTTCCGGTTGATTCCGTTCCGTCAGCTTTCCAATGGGTTGGAACATATCGCTTTGATAAAGGGATCTTGGGAACCCGATGAACCGATATTGGTTCGGGTTCATTCCTCGTGTATGACGGGTGATATTTTCGGGTCGATGCGTTGCGATTGCGGGGAGCAGTTGCATAAAGCCATGCAGGCGGTCGAATCCGAAGGAAAAGGTGTCATTGTTTATATGAATCAAGAAGGCCGGGGTATAGGGTTGATGAATAAAATCCGAGCCTATCGTTTGCAAGAGGGCGGTCTCGATACAGTGGATGCCAATTTGCATCTTGGATTTAAAGCCGATGAACGGGATTATGGTGTCGGGGCGAGTATTTTAAGGGATATAGGTGTCCGTAAGTTACGATTGATGACGAATAACCCGGTAAAGAGAATCGGTTTAGAGGCATACGGACTGGAAATTGTCGAAAACGTGCCTATCGAAGTTACACCCAACGAGTACAACCGTCGCTATCTGCTGACCAAAGAGAAGCGCATGGGGCATACGTTGCATGTGGAAGAATAGTAAAAAGAGCTTTTTCTAATGGAATAAAATTGGAGGTCATGATGAAATGGCTTCCAATTTTATTTTTAAGATTAGATGTATTTATAGGATTTTAGATGAAATCCTATAATATGTGATATTATATTCCCAATTCCTTTTTTAGCCACACTTTCATCACCGGGTCGGGAATAACAACTTGACGTTTCTCGATTTCTATAAGTTCTTTTTTTACTAATGCTCGTTTTATGATACTGACATTTGCCGATGAACCAAGTTGATATTTTTGTAGAACCTCTTGTGTAGTAAACTCACTATGAACCCCGTCTATGACAGCTCGCAGGAAATTCATTTGATAAGTAGTAAGGCTTTCGGTCTGTTTTTCGAACAATGGAGTATTCTGGTCGATGATATCCTGATATGCCGCCTCAAAATCCTGCTCGGTAGCAGTTTTATCCGTATGAATCCATACCAACCATGCTAACTGCTGTACGTAAGACGAATGGTTATCCACCCTTTGACATATCTTTTCGGCCAACTCTTTTGAAATCTGCTTGCCCGTAACTTCAAATCGCCTGCGTATGTAATCTATCCAATCTGTTGTACCTATCTTCTGTAAATAAATGGCATCGCCGAACTTGTAAAACGGCAGGTTCTTTTTCTCGAACAGTTCATTCATCAAATGCTTTTTACTGCCGAACAGACAATAGGATACCGACTTTTGTAGTTGCCATACAGAGCGCAGCCGTTTCTGAAATGTTTTAGAATCCTTGAACTCGGCAATCTGCTGAAACTCGTCGATACACACGACAATATTACAACCTTTCTTCTGTGCTATTCTTTCCGGAAGTTGTAAAATATCATCGACATCGTGGCTCTTGGGATTCATTTCGAGCGAAATGGAAAAATCTGTCATCGGATCTGTACCTATTGAGATTTTAGGACTGATACGAGAAAGGAATAGCTTGGCATTTTCCAACCATTCATCTAATTTCGAAGATGTTTGTTTGAGAATGGCAGCCGCAAATGCGGTATAGAAATCCTTGTCGTTACGACAAGAGAAAATATCGAGATACACAACTTTCAATTTATCGGATTGAGCCAAACCACACGCTTTCTGTACCAATGAAGTCTTACCCCAACGGCGAGGCGAAATCAGCACTGTATTTACACCATGCCGGAAATTGAGTAATAAACGTTCCGTTTCTTTCTCTCGGTCGGTAAAATTATCGCCCGATGTTGCAACACCAAATATAAAAGGCTTATTCTCCATTATCTTCACATATTATTTTGATGTAAAGATAAGTAATAATATTATTACTAATGACATTGTTACTAATAAATTTATTATAGACAATGTTTTTTATCCATGTCTATGTTTGCCCTTTATTGGGTTACATATCTTCGCCGAGGTTTATCGAAAGAACCGGAGCAGGGATTTTTGTTTTAAGACTGATACCGAAGTGTTTGTTGTGCCGGCCGGCGATTTACAACGGGTGCGACTCGATGCGTATCGTGAGATCGTCGTTAATGATACCACCTTGCCACATACCTTCGATGGTGATGGAGGTCTGACTCGTCATTTCGGTGAGCCAGATGGTGTATGCTATATCGTAGTAGGTGATGCTGTACTGGCCGTAGAAGTAGGTTTCGGTATGTGGGGGAATGATGGTCTCTTTGCCCGTCCGGTCGATTTCGGCCAGAGTCTGTTGAGTAATCTGCTGAAAACTGTACAGCGAGTCTCCCAGTATGATGCGGTTGTCGTCATCGACATAACAAGGGGTTCTCACCAGCAGGGTGTCGGTGTAGATCTGGGCAAATATAGGGTCTTCGCTGGAAAAGCAAGAGTAGTTGTAAAGTGGCTCTTCCAGAGTGGGAGTGAAGCGCCATTCTGAATCGAGGGAGTTTGAAAAGATAGTTAGACATATCTCGTCGGCCTGTTGGGTACTCTTACGGCTCCAATAGTCGAAGTGGTATTGGATACTGTCAACGACAAAGCGGCGGTCGCGAGCCGGGGGCAACTCGGGACGCTCGGGGTTGTGTGGTAAAACCGATTCTTTTTCAAAAAAACTGTCGCACGAGGTGAACAGTAGCAGAGCCAGCAGGGCGGGCAGGTAGCGGGTCATGGGTATAGGATAGCGTGTTTAGGTGAGGACAACCGACGAGGCCGGAGGCGATACCTCTGGCCTCGTCGGGGGAATGGGATTCGTATTCGATTAGTTGAGCTCGACAACCAGATAGCGGCTCAGACTCCAAAAGCTATCCGGGTTGGTGATTACTAAGGTCAAATAACCTTCGTTATCTTTTTGAAGTTCGTATGTGCCTTCGGGGTGGTTGGTCAATAGTTTTGCTTTTTTACTGTCGAAAGGTATGTCGTGTAATTTGCGCATATCGACTGCCGTGAAGTAGTTTTTATTAAATTCTCCTTCCATTACTTTTTTCGAGGAGAACAGCCCTCCGCCTTCTACAATCTTTTGTTCTTTCAACTCTTTGTTCGTGCCCAATGCGTAATATACCGTATTAAGAGCCTCGTCTTGGGTCATGAGCACTTCTTTTTGCTGCTCGTTTTCAGTAGTGAGGTGCTCTACTTGACCGGTCAGATTCGTTACGGCCTCGTCCAATTCGGCGATGCGTACGTCGCGTTTAGCCAAAGACTCTTGTAAAGAGGTTATGAGTTGTGTTTTTTCCTCGATTTCGTTTTGGAGACGAGTCACCGTTTTTTGCAGGGCAGCCGATTGGTTTTTGTTTTGATTGAGCTGCTTTTGGAGTTTATCCAAACGTTCTTTGTTTTTTTGCAAAGTCTCGGCGACCAGTGTCATATCGTTTTTGATTTGTTCCCGGGTAGTCAAGGATACTTCTCCGTTGGCATCTTTTTGTGTTACCAAATAGTTTTCGGCCTCTTTTATTTGCCGAAATCCATCTTCGACTTCATTCATCAGCTGGATCATTTCGTTGAAATCCGCAGTCGTTTGGGCGTTGACTCTGAGCAGTGAATCATTTTCTGCTTGAAGTTTCCTTACTTCGGTCGATTGGTTCGTACAGCCAATCATTAAAACTGATGCTGCGATAGCAGCTGTAATAGCCTTTTTCATAATCGTTAAAATTAAATTTATAGATAGGTATCGTTTTTAGGGTACTTTTCCTTTTTTTTCTCTTTGGGTTTGTCGGGAGCTCCTGCTATAATAACGACGATTTCTCCTTTCGGTTCGTGTTCCGAGAAATGAGTTATCAATTCGTCGATTGTTCCCCGTACGGTTTCTTCGTGTATTTTGGAAATTTCACGACTTACCGATGCCGCTCTTTCTCCCCCGAAAGTTTCTTTGAATTGAATGAGCGTTTTGAGCAGACGAAACGGAGATTCGTAAAAAACGATTGTGCGTGGTTCTTCCGCCAATTCGGTCAGTCGTGTAGCTCGGCCTTTCTTTTGGGGAAGGAATCCTTCGAAACAAAATTTTTCATTCGGCAACCCCGATGTTACCAATGCTGGCACAAAGGCTGTCGCTCCGGGCAGGCATTCGACGGTGACATCTCTTCGTCGGCACTCTCTTACCAAAAGGAACCCGGGGTCGGAGATGGCCGGAGTACCGGCATCCGAAATAAGAGCTATGTTTTCTCCTCCTTCTATCCGGGAGACGATTCCTTCGATGGTTTGATGCTCGTTGAATTTATGGTGGGACTGCATGCGAGTGTGTATGTCGAAGTGTTTCAATAATATGCCGCTTGTGCGGGTGTCTTCCGCCAAGATACAATCTACTTCTCGCAGAACGGAGATAGCCCTAAATGTCATGTCTTCGAGATTTCCCACCGGGGTGGGTACTACATACAGTTTTGCCATACTGCTATAAAAAATGTTTTTGTACGATTTTCATGAATTCGGCGACGTCGGGGTTCTCTACGTCCCAATTCAAGTCATTTAAAATGTAATCTTCTGCTTCTTCGTATGACTGCATGGCATCTATCAGAGATAGCGTTTCGTTCATACGGATATCGCTGTTGCCGAAGAGTTCCCGACGGAATCTGAACCGGTCGTTCAAACTTAATGCCTTACGGAGCTCTTTGGCTTGTTGACGTTGAAGGGCTTCTTCGAGAGTTACGGGAGTTGCAGGTTCCTCTTCTTCGATGATTTCTTCCGTATTTTCCTCCTCATATAAATCGGGCTCCTCATAGTCGTCTTCCATATCTTCGTCAAATTCGTTGGAGTCTTCGTACTCGTCATCGTTTTCGTCTTGTACAGCCGATAGTTCTTCCCCATTCAGTTTTTCCCACGGATAGAGCGTGTCGTTTTCTTCTTCATTTTCTTCGGTATCGTTTTCGTGGGTGGGTTCGTTATTTTCTATAATCGGACTTGCCGAATATTCTTCCGTATCGGCGATATTATTGTCAGTGTCCAGCTCTTCACCGGATTCTTCGGATTGCTTTTCTGTGGGGATTATGTTTTCGTCGGTGATGTGAGAAGATACGGGTTCGCCGACTTTTTCGAGGGGATTTTCCATGCTTGGAATCGCATCTTCGTGTGTCGTTGTCTTGACCGATGTGAAGGGATCGTAGCGAAGTATTCCGTCCCAAAATTCAGGCTGTCGAAGTTCACGGGTCAATCGTGTAATTTCTTCGGCTTTTTCTTTTGCCAGTTTCAACAGTATGGCAGGAGCCGTATCTCCCGCTTGATCGATGACAAGCAAGAGTTCCCTCAACTCTCCTAACAGGTCTATGATGTGTACGATACGACTATCTCGAAGCATAACATATACATTTAGTTATTTCACAAAAATAATGATAAAATGATAGATGCGTGTATCGTGTGAAAGTTTTTTAGTCGGTATTACTCTTTTTTAGAAAGAACCTGAGTCAAAAGGGTAGATATTTTTTGTTTCAGTTGAGCCCTCGTGCATGTATAGTTGTTGATCATGACGACTATCGCATATCGGTTTTGGGGAGTCGTGTAATATCCGGCGTAGGCGTGTACATCGCTCATGCTTCCGCTTTTCAGTCGTAGTTCGCCGGGCAGTTCTCCATGCTTCATAAATGTGGCGACAGAGCCTTCTTTTCCCGCCAAAGGAAGCGTTTGCACGAAATACTCTCCAATCAGTGAGTCTCGGGCTGTTTCTTTGAGGACGCAATTCAGATATTTGGCTGAAACTTTATTGTTGCGAGCCAATCCCGAACCGTCGTACATGAATAGTTCGAGAGAGTCGGCTTCGTAATTTTGCCAGTATTTACGGATTATGTCGATGCCTTTTTCTGCGCTCCCTTTCTCATGATCCGACAGAGACAAGAGTCGGAGTACGCTTTCGGCATACAGGTTGTCGCTGCGTACATTCAGGCTGTGTACTATATCTCCGAGATAGTCGGACGGATAGTGAAACCATGTCGTTTCCGGGAGTTGACCGAGATTGGAGTTTTTGACCTCTATTCCCACTGTTTGAAATTTTTCTTGTAAATCTGTTATGAATAGGCTATCCGGTCGGGCTATCGACAAATAGAGACGGTATCGATCTTTTCTTTTGGGAATAGTTCCCGAAATCGTGTATCGGTTGTTTTCACACTTGACTGTGATGTTTTCTTTTTCGCCTTTTGTCAAACTGGTCTCAACGACAAAACGGTTAGGCGGATTTACTCCGGTTACGTCATACGATTTTCCATTGTATCGCAGGTTTATCTCTATTCGGTTGTCTTTGTATGAAAAAGCATGGCAGCCTGTGCCGTAATCCCAAGCTATATCTTCTACCATCCATTTGGGAGAGATGGCTGGCTCGTCGAATAAGGAGTTATCGACAACTATGCGACCCTCGATCGATTTGATGTGATTGGACAGAGCTCTTTGTATGATTTGGTCGATGAAATCTTCGGTGTGGCGACTACGGTATGCCGAGCCTAAGGACGGGTCTCCGCCGCCGTGTATCACAAGGTCTCCGTGTAGAGTTCCTGTTTCGTCGATTGTTCCGGTGTGTCCCACTGTCGTGTATAGACAGAATGAGGGGCGATACAATCGCAGAGCCGTAGCGGTCGTAATAACTTTGATCGTCGATGCCGGAATGACGGCTTGTCGTTCGTTGTAAGAGGCGATAGTTTCTCCCGTTTTGACATCGGTAATGCAAATCCCTATCGACGACGGAATAAAAGCCGGGTCGGATACGAATTTGTCGATAATCTGCTGCGTGGTGGCTATGACCGGTAATGCGCTGAATATGAGAAGAAATAATAAGATTCGTTTTGCCATTGTTTTTGTCTGTTGCATTCGTTGCAAAGATAGCGAGAGGTGAGTACAGAGACAAATGGAAATCGTATTCCCGATTTGACTATGCTGAACCGTATTCTATCTTCGTAGTTACAAAGATAATGAAAGGTGAATGTAGAGATGTGAAAAACGGGTGTTTTTCTCTTTTTTATCGAGCTGTATTTTGTCTTGTATTTATCGAAGAAAAGATAAGCCGAAGGAAAAAGCGATGCTGTTTACATGGCGATTCTATTTTTCACTTGGGAGAAATAGTTTGGGAAAGGTTGCCAAAATCGAACTATCTTTTTACTTTTGTTGAAAATATTAAAATAGGTATAATGTAATTATGGTTTTGACCGAAAGTAATTATGAGACAAACCGTAGAGGGAGTATAGAAGTGATCTGCGGGTCTATGTTTTCAGGTAAAACGGAGGAGCTGATACGCCGTTTGAAAAGAGCGAAGATAGCCCGTCAGAGAGTAGAGATATTCAAGCCGGCCATCGACGTGCGTTATTCCGAGGAGAATATCGTTTCGCATGACAGTACTTCTATCCTTTCCACTCCGGTCGATAATTCTCACAGTATATTGTTGATGGCATCGGGGGTCGATGTCGTGGGAATCGATGAGGCGCAATTTTTCGATGAAGGTATTGTCGAGGTTTGTTCCGAATTGGCCAATAACGGGACGAGGGTGATTGTCGCCGGGTTGGATATGGATTTCCGTCGAGTTCCTTTCGGACCTATGCCTTCGTTATTGTCGATAGCCGACGATGTATATAAAGTCCATGCCATTTGTGTGAAATGCGGGCATTTGGCAAATTATTCCTATCGTTTAGTCGATAACGATAAACGGGTGCTTTTGGGAGAGAAAAATGAATATCAGCCTTTGTGCCGCCGATGCTATTTGCAGGAGATGCAAGCCCGAGAGGATAAAGAACACTCGGATTAAACTCGAACCGCGAATATTTGTTATGTAGGGTATAATTAAAATCGTTATAGTCATGGTAGACCGACAACCATACACGTTCGACCGTGTTATCCGTATTCTATTCGGTGTAGTCTCCGTCGTGGGATTGTTCTATTTGGTTTACATACTTCGGGGAGCCTTGCTTCCTTTTCTTGTAGCATGGATAGTCGCCTACATGCTCAATCCGTTGGTCGTGTATAACAAGCGGGTGTTTAAATTGAAAGGCAGGGTAGTAGCCATCACTCTGGCTTTTCTGGAAGTGTTGATAACCATATCTTTGTTGTGTGTGTTGTTTCTGCCGTCGATTATCGATGAGATTGCTCATATGAGGGAGCTGTTGAGTGAGTATGTTTACAATTCTTCGAGTATACCTTTCGTCCCGCAAGCCGTACATGATTTTATTCGTGATAATATTAATTTTTCCGAGCTGTCGGGATTATTGAGTCGGGAACAATGGCTCTCGATTATCGAGGAGAGTTTTTCCGGGGCTTGGGGCTTCATCACCGGTTCGGTAGGCGAAATCATCAATATCGTGAGCTGGCTGGTCGTGCTGTTGTATATAGTTTTTATATTGCTCGATTATGACAGGATATTGTGTGGGTTCCAGCGTATGATACCGCAAAAATACCGGCCTATGCTCGTCTCGATAGGAAACGATATAGAGGAGAGTATGAACCGTTATTTCCGGGGACAGGCGTTGGTTGCCGGTTTGGTAGGTATCTTATTCAGTATAGGTTTCTTGATTGTGGGGTTGCCGTTGGCTATCGTATTGGGGCTGTTCATCGGGGTATTGAATATGGTTCCCTATTTGCAACTTATCGGTATTATTCCGACGATCCTGCTATGTCTTGTTTCGGCATCCGATACCGGAACTAATTTCTGGTTGCTGTTCGGTGCTTGCATATTGGTCTTTATCATAGTCCAGATTATCGAAGATGTGTTTATCGTTCCTCGGGTTATGGGTAAGGTCACAGGATTGAATCCCGCTATTATCTTGCTCTCGCTTTCTATTTGGGGCACATTGCTCGGTTTTGTCGGTATGATTATCGCTCTTCCGTTAACGACGTTGTGTCTGTCTTATTATCAGCGTTATGTGATAGGAGCCGATTCTGTCGAGCCACCAGATTCTCCTACTGACACCTCTGTTTCGGAAGAGGCACAAGAATGAAAGATATTATTTAACATATTTTTATGGATATATAATTTTGCAAAAAGAAAAAATAGTTCTACCTTTGCAACGCTTTTACAAAAAGCAACAAGGTTAGATTCGCTAGCTCAGCTGGTAGAGCACAACACTTTTAATGTTGGGGTCTTGGGTTCGAGCCCCAAGCGGATCACCGAGAAAGATTACAGATACTTAGCAATTGGGTATCTGTAATTTTTTTTTGAAGGAATTGTTTAATTTACACTATCTTTGCTGCCCGAAATAAAAGGAGAGAAGTATATGACTGTTTTGCCAGAAGACCCGATGATTTTGTTCTCATTTATTAATACGAAGTTACGGGATAATTATGTGTCGTTAGATGAATTGTGCGATGATATGCACATCAGTAAAGCTGATTTAGTCGCTAAGTTGGGAAGCGTCGGTTTTGAATACAATCCTCAGCAGAATAAATTTTGGTAAGTAGCATTTGGTTTTTCCGGTTGCGGGGCGATGGTACGATTGCCCTGCCGGAGATGATGCTTCGTTGGAATAAAGAATAAAGCCCGATAAACCTATGTTATCGGGCTTTATTCGTCAGGCTCTATTTTATTTCAAATACTCCTTGAAAAAAGATTCCAGTTTATCAAAAGGAATAATGTCTGTTCGGTCGTATAAATCCGTGTGGTTGGCTCCTGAGACAATCATCAACTCTTTGTTGTCGCCTTTCAACTTTTTGAAAGCATCTTCGCTGAAATAACGCGAATGAGCTTTCTCTCCGTGAATCAGCAACACGGCACTACGAATTTCGTCGCTATAAGCGAGGATAGGAGCATTGAGAAACGAGAGAGCCGAAGTTTTGTTCCAGCCGTTGTTAGAGTTCAACGAACGAGAATGGTAACCCCGTGAAGTTTTGTAGTAGGCATGATAATCTTTTACGAATTGCGGTGCATCCTGTGGTAGTGGATCGACTACACCGCCGGCCGTGGCATACGAACCGTTTTTTGCATCGATGGTACGTTGGGAGCTGAGTTGTCGGCGCATTTCATAACGGGCATCGGCATTGTCGTTTTCGTCGAAATAACCGTTGGCCGTGCATCTGCTCATGTCGTACATGGTAGAGGCTACGGTCGCTTTAATGCGTGTGTCGATGGCTGCGGCGTTTATAGCCAGTCCGCCCCAACCACAGATGCCGATAATTCCGATTCGCTCCGAATCTACATCGTCACGCAAGGAGAGGAAATCGACGGCTGCACTGAAATCTTCCGTATTTATGTCGGGTGATGCCACGTAGCGAGGTGCGCCGCCGCTTTCGCCGGTGAAAGAGGGGTCGAAGGCGATTGTCAGAAAGCCTCGTTCGGCCATAGTTTGCGCATAGAGTCCCGACGCTTGTTCTTTTACAGCCCCGAACGGGCCGCAGATGGCGATAGCCGGTAATTTGCCTTCGGCGTTTTTCGGCATGTATAAATCGGCTGCGAGCGTAATTCCGTAACGGTTCCTGAATGTTACTTTACTATGTTTCACTTTGTCACTTTGGGGGAATGTTTTATCCCACTCATTTGTCAGATTCAAATTTTCCATATCGTTTTTATTGGTTTGTACATCTTGTGCATTTATTGTAAACAGACTTATGGCGATGAACCATGTTGTAAAGATAAATTTGATTCGTTGTTTCATAAGATTGATGTTTATATGGTTGAGGTTATTCGAATGTCACGGTTATGTTCCTGTCGCCGACTGCTGCCGATAATCCCGATGGCTTGTCGATTTTCCCGATTCGCGTATAGCTGTACGGACTGGAAAAGGTCTCATAGAACAAGACGAGACAACTGTTGCCCCATAGCATCAGGTCGCCAGCGAAGATTGTTCCGGGCGTAACAGTACTCGTAGGCAAGGCTGTCGGCAAGTAATAAAACTTTTCATTACCGGCTTGTTCGGTCATGTTTACAGTTATGGGCAACGATGCCTTGAACGCTTTCGCTGTGGCGTTATCCTCCAAAGTGGCCGTAAAAGAGGCGTTGCCGATAATGATACGTATTTGTTCGTTCATCGTGGGCGTATTACTGTCTCCTGCTGTCTCTCCGTTCGGTGGTTCCACAATCGGGGCATCGTTGGTCGAGCATGAGGAAATGTTTACGAAAAGGCAAAGGGTTAAAGCAATGATAAAAGGCTTCATTCGGTTTAAGAGTTTATTTTTCTGATGAATCGAGCCGGATTTCTGGCAACGATTGCATTGTCCGGTACATCTTTGGTAACGACCGAGCCTGCTCCGACGATGGCATTGTCACCAATAGTCACATTGGGTAAGATGGTGGCATGTGCACCGATCCATGCACTTTTCCCTATATGAATAGGTGCATGATAGAGATTCTGGCGGTCATTGGGAGCGAAGCCGTGATTCAAAGTCGCCATCACCACACTATGCCCTATCAGTGCTCCGTCGCCGATAAAGATACCGCCTTGGTCTTGAAATTGGCAACAAGAGTTGATAAAGACATTCTTCCCTACATGGATATTTTTTCCGAAGTCGGTATAAAAAGGTGGGAACAGACGGAAAGAATTGTCTATCTTGCTGTTGGTAATTTGGCTGAATAGGGTGACGATCTCTTCGGGTGTGTGGTAAGAACCGTTCAAATCGAATAGTAGCCGGCGAGTGTCGTCGCTTTGTTCACGCATGAAAGCAATCATTTCTTCACCCGCCAACGGCTCGCCTGCGGCAATCATTTGTTGGAATCGTTTTAAATCCATATTATATTCTTTTTGCATGGTTGGTTTGACGATGTAAAATTACCGCCTATATTCTATAACGATAGTAGATGAATTACGGAAAGAATAACCCGAATTCCGGATTCTGTGATGCGTCTCTTTCTCTTTTCGTAAGTTGTTGTAATTTTGCACTGTATAAGAATGTACGGTTTGGCCGTACAGCTTTTGCAATTAGTTTTCTAAAAAGATATGAACGAAATTATTCAGTTGAACAGTGTCGATGTTTATAATAAGATGTATGGCTTGAAAACCTTGCATCCTCTGGTCTCGGTCGTGGATTTGAGGAAAGCGACCCGAGTTGTCAATCACGTGAAGATGAATTATGGCGTATATGCCTTGTTCTTGAAAAACGGAACGAATTGTACGTTGAAATATGGCCGACGGTATTATGATTATCAGGAGGGTACGATCGTCAGTTTCGCTCCGGGGCAGTTGGTTGGCGTAGATTCCGATGAGGACGAGATAAGCCCCGAGGTGTATGGATTGATTTTTCACCCCGATCTTATTTATGGAACGGCATTAGGGAAGAAGATAGGGAAGTACTCTTTCTTTTCGTATGAACAGAACGAAGCACTCCATCTTTCGGATCAAGAGCGGGAAATTATTATGGATTGTTTCCATAAAATAGAAGTGGAGTTGGAACACCCGGTGGACAAACACACAAGGGAGTTGTTATCGGTCAATATAGAACTGTTGCTCGATTATTGTTTGCGGTTTTACGACCGTCAATTCTATACTCGTGAAAAGGTTAATAACGATGTCCTTATCAGGTTCGAACAGCTTTTAAACGACTATTTCCGCAACGGGGAATCACAAGTGCGGGGACTACCTTCCGTCAGGTATTTTGCCGACAAAGTTTTTCTTTCTCCGGGTTATTTCGGCGACTTGGTGAAAAAAGAGACCGGGAAGACAGCGCAGGAATATATACAAGGTAAAATTATTGAATTGTCTAAGGAGTATATATTGGGCTCACAGCTCGGAATCAGTCAGATCGCTTATTCTTTGGGATTTCAATATCCCCAACATTTCAGTCGTTTGTTCAAAAAACTCGAAGGGTGTACTCCGAACGAGTTTCGTAATCAGGCGATGAGTTGAGAGCTATAAAAGCGGAGAGGATGCAGAAAAATCCGATAGCTTCAACTGCTATCGGATTTTTTTGTTCGATAGGAAAGTTAGTGCTTGTAGAGGGCTTTCGCCAAGTCGGTCAGATTGTTTTCTCCTGGCAGAGAGGGGAATGTCTGAGTCATGGCCGAGATGAACCTCTCGGCGGTGGAGTTTTCCCGGAGGATTTGTTTCATTTTTTTCAGATAGTCGATTTTAAATTCGACCGATTCGCGCCCGGTAGCTTCGCCGTGACCTCCGATAAAGTATTCGCATCCCGATTTCAGCGCTTTCTCGGCTTCGGCAATTTCTGCATCGATGGCGGCCGGAGAACTTATTTGCAAGTAGCTTATGTGAGCTTTTACCGGAGTCCAGTGGGTGTAGTAAACTTTATTCCCGATAATGATACTGGCTGCGGGAAAGTCGGTGGAAGCTCCTTTGTCGAAGTAAAACTCTATATTATCCCACGTTTGTTTGCTGCCAAATTTAATTTCTTCTGCTTTTCCGGTCGGTAGCGGTACGATTGCATCGCCGAAAATTTCGGCGAAGTTCCGCATCATTCCGTCGTAGGTCGCTCCTTTTGTAAAGGCTGGCATACCTTCGGCCATTACTATATCGTGGTTTCCCGTCCCACCCACATGGTAATCGGTGATGATTGTCTGTACAGGTTTGTTCAACGAGGCCACATAAGCGTCGAATTCCGCCACATTATCTTTAAATAAAGGCTGTTCCAAAGTAATGAGTCCGTTTTTGCCCTCTACGCTTGCATCGTTCAGAGCATCGTTCGTGTAATGCACGTGCAATTTGAAATCCTTCAAGTCCAGAACTTCGAATTTTCCTTTTGTTTGTGCCATTGCTGTAAATGTGATTAATGATAATAAAATTAAAATGTTCTTTTTCATAATTCTAGTTTTTATTAGTTACTAAATTATTGTTACTCTCTTTTTAGCTGCAAATATGAAACTATAATTTTTTCTTCACAAGAAGATACCTCGAAGTCAGATAGTTACTTTTTTGAAACCTTCGTTGAATACGAATGAGTTATTAAAGCGTGTTTTAACGTCTTTTAACGTAGTGAAATTTTGTTATTTGCATTATCTAAGTTTCTTAGTTACTTTTGTATTGTTGTTGAAATGTAAATGATTATGGCTAAAATAGAAATTAAGGATGCACTTTTTCCCGATTGTCCTATTCGGAATATTCTTTCGCGTATCGGTGATAAATGGTCCCTGTTGGTTCTTTACACATTGAGTAGCTCGTCTGTTATGCGTTTTAACGTTTTGCAGAAGAATATCCCCGATATTTCCCAAAAGATGTTGACGGTTACCTTGCGAGCCCTCGAAGAAGACGGATTGGTAAAAAGAGTGATTTATGCCGAGGTTCCCCCGAGGGTAGAATACTCTTTGACCGACCGGGCGAAATCTTTGTTGCCTTGTATTGATAGTCTGATTGCATGGGCTGGGGAGAATATGGCAGCGATATTAAACGATAGAATGCGGAGTAAAGTCGGGTAACTGCGATGTACCCTTTTATGAGTACGGAATGTGATGAACAATCGCTTTATTACGATTCTATGAAATTTTCGTTTCCTTTCGATTTTATTTCAAGTAAGGAGGTTTTACTTTCGATTTTTTTTCGATTCGTATAATATTATATGTAGATAATTGTTGTATATTTGCATAAAGTGCAAATTAAAAAAAATATATTATGCGATCTATTTCCAACAGATTTTTTTATGCGATTGTAGTTCTGTTAAATGTTTTTGCAGTAGGGAGTCTCTATGCCCAACAATATCGTCCTATTGCGACTTGGCCCGATGAGACGAATGCTTGTATCGAGGAATTTCTGAATACGACGTTGACCGTTACCGACCGTAAGGTCGCCGTGTTCGATTGCGACGGTACGGTGTTCGGACAGGCTCCTTACTATCTGGCCGACGAGGCGTTGTATGATTATGCCGATAAAAATTACAAGAACCGTAAAGATAAAGAATCGAGACAAAAGATGGCGATTCTCGACCGTATGGTGAAAGACGGTAATAACGTGGGGAAACCTTATGTGGAAGATAGGGTACATTTTTTGTCTGGCATGACTCCCGAGGAAATCGCTACCCTCGGTTACGATTGTTATATGCGTTCGTATAAGGGGAAAATGTATCCTGAGATGAAGGCTCTTATTTCCAACTTGAAAGAATATGGTTTCGAGGTGTGGATATTGACAGCCTCTCCCGAATTTTTATACCAAAGGTTTGTCGCTTCCGAGTTGGGAATACCCGTCACTCATGTGCTGGGGGTTAAGGGTGTCGTGAAAAACGGAGTCATGTCCGATGAAATCATTATGCCCATACCGCAAGATGATGGCAAGGCTCAGGTTATACCTACTTATATTAAAGCCGTGCCTTTGATTGTGGGCGGGAATAGCCGAGGAGACATGGATATGTTGAATGAATCGAGAGGATTGAAAATTGTGGTGAACCCCGACGATGTGACGGTGAGAGGCAAAGAAGACGGCCCGATGAGCGGACATACCGTGAAATCGTATTGGGAAAAAGAGGGAGCTTTGATCGTCCATTGTAACGATGTTCGAGATAAGAACGTCTCTTTTAAAACCGCCGACTTCAAGATAAGAACTAATTTGGAGAATCCGAAGAAGTAAGTAGATACCTTAATAAAAAACAAATGATTATGAAAACTAAAATTTTAATGGTTGCATTGATGTTATTGGCTATGACTCCGGCTATTCAGGCAAAGTCGTCGACCAAGACCGTGGCTCATCGGGGATATTGGAAATGTGAAGGCTCTGCCGAGAACTCTTTGGCTTCATTGCGAAAAGCTCATGACGTCGGTTGTTGGGGGTCGGAATTGGATATATGGTTGACTTCGGACGGTGGGTTGGTGGTAAACCATGACCCCAAAACATTGGACGGATTGAAAATCGAAGAAACGGATTTCAAGACCATAACGAAGTCAAAATTGAAAAACGGGGAGACTGTTCCTTCTTTGAAGGATTATTTAAAAGCCGGAAAGAAGTTGAAGCCCATGATATTGGTGTTGGAACTTAAAACCCAATCTACTCCCGAAAGAAATACCGAGTTGGCTAAAAAGGTTGTGGATATGGTCAAATCGATGAAAATGGAAGGGCAGGTAGAATACATCGCATTCAGCAACTTGGTGGGAACGGAGATTATCCGGTTGGACCCGAATGCGAAGGTCGCTTATTTGAATGGAGATAAAACACCTGCCGAGCTTAAAGAGTTGGGGTATACGGGTCTTGATTATCATCAAAAGGTATTGAAAAACAATAAGAGTTGGATTCGGGAAGCTCATGATTTGGGCTTGACGGTTAATGTCTGGACCGTAAATAAAGCAGACGACTTGCAGTATTTTATCGATGAAGCAGCCGACTTTATCACGACGAATGAGCCGGAACTTCTGCTGGACCTTCTGAAAAAATAGGTTTCTTTATTTTCACCCCGGTGCTTCTTCTCCGGGGTGATTTTTATTTTGACGAAGTATAAAAATGCGTCATCTTGTATTGGAATGCTTCTTCTACGCTTGGACAAACCTTTCTGAATTTGGAGAACGTATCGGTAGAGACTCCGTATATACGGCAAATCGAAGCCATAGATTCTCCTTTTTTCAGGCGATCTATTATTTCAAGTTCGTTATCGATGAGTATTTTCAATTTGGTGATACTTCCCTTTTTCCGACCGAGAATGACTCCTTCTGCTTTTCGTAAGGCAAGAGCTTCTTTGGTTCTCATAGATATAAGGTTCCGTTCGATTTCTGCGACAAGGCCGAATGCAAAGCAAAGGACTTTGCTGTTTATGGTATTATCGAATGCGTATCCGTCTTTGGTAGAGTAGATTGTAATATTTTTTTCAAGACATTTTCCCATAATGGTCATAATCTCTGTGAGAGTGCGGCTTAATCTCGATATTTCGGTAACGATGAGCGTGTCTCCCGGTTTTAATTGATTGATTACTCTCCCTAACTTCCGTTCTTTCTGATTCTTTTTTCCGCTGACAATTTCGGTTACCCATCGGCTGACTTCTATCTCTTTGGTGTGGGCGAAACGCCTGATTTCGTCTTGTTGGTTGACAAGATGTTGTTTACTGGTGCTGACTCTTAAATACGCAATTACCATAGTTTATCATTTAAAGTTAAACAAACATAGGGTGTTAAAGGTATTTCTTTTGAGTAAAAAAAATACAAAAAGAAGGGCGAATGGTTTTTCTTTCTGTTTTATTGGGAGTTGGAGTCGATTATTTTATTGATTATTTATTTCTTCCGGCTCGTAGGAATAAGCCGATGTTTGGGCCATTCGATAATTGGTAGGGATTTATGGCTCATTGTTGGAGTGGCATTTTAAAACCTCCTCCCCTGCCGTGTCCCATAGCATTACGGGGTGTCGCAAAGCGATATAGAGGTCTTTTGTTAGAAAAATAAATACGAGGGAAGTATTTACCTCCCTCCTCCCCGGTGTTTTGCTATGCAAAATATAGGGGAGGTGTCCGTAGGACGGAGGGGTTAGAAAATGCCGGCAATGGAGGAGTTTAAAACTGATGAAGTGACATTTCAGTCCTCTCCTTCTGCTCATCGTAGATGAGATAGGGGGAGTGCCCGCAGGGCGAGGGGGGAGAATCTTCAAGCAAAAAACATATTATCTTTCTCAACTTCTCTGTCACTGTGTGCCACCTCCCTTATATGGCTGACGCCACACCCCGTAATGCTACGGTGCACGGCAATGGAGGAGTTTAAAACTGATGAAGCGACATTTCAGTCCTCTCCCTCTGCTCATCGCAGATGAGATAGGGGGAGTGCCCGTAGGGCGAGGGGGTTAAATCTTCAATCAAACGATAGTTCTCTGTCTCTCACCGAATTGATCGGAATGAGGTTGTCGACAAGAATTCATTGCTAAAATTCAAATCTTTATTTACGGATTTTCTATCGAACCGATGTCTGGCGCGTGAGGAATATAAAAAAGGAGCGGCATTATATGCCGCTCCTTTTTTATGGTTGAAAGTAGTATCGGTTAAAATACGACTACTTTTTTATTTCCGATCAGATAAATACCGGTCGGTAATTCTATAATGTTGGTTCCCTCGACAAGTTCTATTTGTCGAACTTGTGCTCCGGTAAGTGTATAGATAGCGATAGGCATGGCTTCGGCAGTTTCGATGGTTACTTGACCTTTGCCGTTGATGACTTTCATTTCATTGGTGGCTACATCTTCGATACCGCTAGGTTGACCTTTTGAGATTGACAGCTCGACGATTGTCCAACGGGCAGCTTCATTGGCTTCACAAGTGTATTTGAAAGCGAAACGAATGGGCGCAGCGAGATCGTGCAGCTCGATGTTACCCGATTCGGTCGTTTCTTGGCTGGTGGCCCATGTTGCCATATCGGTGATTTCGGTCCATGAGGCATCGCTCGGTTGCGACATGATGCTGGGGTCGAAATCGGTTGAGTAGAACAGTTGTAAATCGTTACCGTTAAATGACTTTTGACTGCTGAACGCTAAAATTATATCTGAGGCTGTTACGGCGGGAGAGATTAAATAAGCCTCACCGACTCCTTTATTGAAACCATTAGCTTGAACCCCATAATTGGTCGATTCCCATTCTACTGTTCCCTCGGTTGTATAGGTGAGCCAATCGCCTAATCCTTCTGTCTTGAAATCAATTTGATAAGGAAGTGCTACCGATGTATTACGAACGGTCAGTGTGTATTGGGCAGCACCTTCTTGATAGGTGTTATCGGCAGCAGTGGAGGCTTTGATTACAGTTGTTCCTGCACCTACGAGTGTTACTACACCTTCTGTGCTGATGGTCGCTACTTCTTGGTTACTACTGCTGTAAGTGATAGGCCTTGTTGGAGTAGCAGTAGCTGCACTATTGTAGGTGAATCCTTTTGTGAAGAATAAGGTTTGGTTTCCGTCTATTTCATTGAACGTTACTTCTACGGCTGTTCTGCTGTCTTCTTGTTTATAAAGAGTAAGGTGTTTTTGGGAACCGGTATAGCAAGCGAATCGATATTGATTGTTGTTAGCATTGAATTGTAAATAACGAGTATTTACACCAGCATTTTGGATTTTGAAAACTTTATTATTCTCATCGTATATAAAATTCCAACCGCATTCTCCGATTGTATAGTCATTGTATATATAGGCTTCATTATTGTTACCCTTAAATCCTACAAATATATTTCCGTTGCTGATAGAGTAATGATCGTCCGATTCTAGGGTAATGTCCCACATAACTGTTTTGTCGTCGGTGACGATTTTATTTTCGGTAAGATCTATTTCGGTGTTTCCAAAGAATTTCCCGGCATTGGTTGTATTCAAAGCCATTACCGAGTTGGCATCATCATTTGCTTGATAGACGATAATATATTTCCCTTCGGTTACGGCGTCATTAGTCACTTTTACAAATGTTTTGAGAGCTGCCGGATCTGTTACTTTCAACGTATATTCGATAAAAGAGGCGTTGAAAGTCGCTGTTTCGGCAACTTCGGCCTTGATTACAGTTGTTCCTCCGGCAAGGAGCGTTACCGTACCTTGTTGGTCGATGGTAGCTACTTCTTGATTACTGCTGCTGTAAACGATAGTGGCATCCGATTTCGTTGTGGCTTTGCTGCTGTAACTTCCGTCTGCCAACATTTTGGTTATGTCGCCAGTGATTCCGCTAAATGTTAATTCGGGATTTGATTTTCCCGTTTCTTCCAATTTGTAGAGTGTCAAATCTTTTTGGTTGCTATTTGACTGGTAACATGCAAACCACTTACTGCTGCTGTTATATTGCAAAAATCGATTACTATATTGTACGTTGGTGGCTCGAAAATTGTCTTTTTCCACAGAAAAATTCCATTCACATGTTTTTTCTTCAAAGTTTGAAGAAAGAGAGGCATTATTGCTATTTACACCAACGACATATGTTCCATTATTGTTAATGCTCATACCGTTTGCTGTTGTTGTAATCTCCCAAATAATAGATGCATCGGGACTAATAATAGCATTATCTGTAACATTGATTGCAGTAGCAGCAATTCTAGAACCATTAGCTTTATTTTCCATAGCCATGTTTTCATAAGCTATTACATATTTTCCATCGGTAAGTTCTTCGATAGAAGATATTTTTTTGTAAGTCTGGCTCCACACCGGGACAGAACCACAAACCAACGCTACTAATAAAATAGCTGTGTGTAAGAAGTAATTTTTTTTCATAGATGTATTGTTTTAGAGTTAGAATATTCTATATGGTTTATTTTGAGCCCATTGAAATTAGTCTAACAAAAATATAAAAACGAATCGGAAAGAAAAAGCTTTTTTGAAGGAAACTTTATATTTTTAATGAAAATGTCATATCTATTGTTTATTTATCTTTCGTCTCTGAGCTTATAAGCCAGTTGTTCACCATCTCTTTTCAACCCCTCCGGCTCTGCGAGCCACCTCCCCTATATTTTACGTTGCAAAACACAGGGGAGGAGGGAGAGATTTCCAAACATCTTTGTTCTACTACATTTTAGTTCCTTTTCATTTTGTGGGTATTACCTTTATGTATACTTACGGGAATATTGGGGAGTGGTTTGTTTTTGTTGCTGGTGCATTGTCCCTTCTCCCCTGTGCTGCGTTAGCGGTATAGGGGAGACCCCGAAGGAACGGTAGTTTCTGAGGAGAGGGGTTGAAAAGATAGAAGTTCTAGGTTGTGGAAGCTAATCCCTTTACCTTGCGGGCATTCCCCCCTGTCTCATTTACAATGAGCAGAGGGAGAGGAAATCTGACTCTATCTCCTCCACTGCCGGCATTTTCTAGTCCTGCGGACACCTCCCCTATATTTTGCATTGTAAAACACCCCGCAATGCTGCGGGACACGGCAGGGGGGGAGGAGGGAGAAATACTTTCCTCGTATTTATTCCCCTATACGGCTAACAGAAGATCTCTATATCGCTTTGCGACACCCAATGCTACGGGACACGGTAGGGAAGGAGGTTTTATACCATATCAATAATGCCGCATTACTCCCTCATAGTTCTAAAAAGGGTGTTGGCAATGCCACGTGGAACACGGCAGGGGAGAGGTGTAGAAATGTTCCCTTTGTCAAGGGAAAGATGGAAAGTCGGTAATTTTATGTCTTGTGCGGTGTGAAGCGCATTACATTCATGCGATGTAAAAATCCTCGATTATTCCTTCACAGGCATCTTCCAAGATATTCAATACATTCTCAAAGCCGTCGGCTCCACCGTAATAAGGGTCGGGGATACAATCTACCGGGTAATGTTGGCAATAATCGGTCACACGCTTTACTTTTGCGGCTTCTTCGGGAGAGTCGGCCATAGAACGGAGCGTATCGATGTTGTAATCGTCCATACCCAAAATCAAATCGAATTTCTCGAAATCATCGGGTCTTACAGGGCGACTGCGATGTTCCAGCAAATATCCGCGCCGGGCAGCGTGTGAACGCATGCGAGGGTCGGGTAATTCCCCGGCGTGACCGCTGTAAGTCCCGGCCGAGTCTACCTCGAAGGAACCGGTTATCCCTCGTTGCCGAAGCATATGTTTAAATACTCCTTCCGCAGCCGGCGAACGGCAAATATTTCCGAGGCAGACGAAAAGTATTTTAACGGGTTTCTTTATCTCCTTTTCCATTTTAAATCGAATTTAATCCAGCCGAGATTGAGTAAAGGTGGAAACAATAAAGAACAGGTGTACCGTTATTCTTCTATCCCGAACAACTCTTTCAAAATGAGTTTGGTTGCTCCGGCATGAGTCGAAATGTAATCACCTGCATTTTTGCTGGCAGAGGCTAAGTATTTGGGATTGGTTAGTAGTTTGTCGGCAACGGTTGCAAATTCTTGACTGTTGTGGATTGCAAAGCCGCCTCCGCATGCTATGAGTTCGTGGGCTTCTTTGAATCGGCGATGGTTAGGTCCGAAAATAACAGGTATGTCATATACGGCGGCTTCGGCAATATTGTGTATGCCGGCTCCGAATCCTCCACCGACGTAAGCGACGGTTCCGTATCTGTAAATGGAGGAGAGAAGCCCGAAGCAGTCTATGATGAGGCAATCATACGACTGTACGGTGTCGATTGTGGCTTGTGTGTAACGTATGACTGGGCGTTTCAGTAGTTTCTCTATCGATTGCAAATGAGATTCGTGTATTTCGTGTGGGGCCAGAATGAGTTTGATATTGTCGTTGTGATTGAAATATCGAGTAATGAACTCCTCGTCTTTGGGCCACGAGCTGCCGGCAATAAGTATCTTTTTCCCTTGTGCGAACGCTTCGACAAGAGGTAATTCTTTGGCCGTGCGACGAATGTCGCCGACCCGGTCGAAACGAGTGTCACCTACGATCGATGCATTATCGATGCCTATACTGGCGAGTAGTTGTCGGGAGCGTTCGTCCTGTATATAAAGGTGGGTAAAGTTTTTCAAAATGCGACGAAAATATCCTCCATAAGAACGGAAGAATATTTGTTTGGGGCGGAAGATAGCCGAGACAATATACGTGGGTATATTCCTGCGTTTAAGTTCGTTGAGGTAGTTCGCCCAAAATTCATATTTAATAAATATGGCTTTCGTGGGTTTGGTCAAGTCGAGGAATCGTCTTACATTGCCCGGCAGGTCGAACGGAAGGTAGCAAATAAGATCCGCTCCCGAATAATCTTTGCGGACTTCGTAACCCGATGGAGAGAAAAACGTGAGTAATATTTTGGTATCGGGTTGCGCTTTTTTTATGGCTTCGATAAGCGGACGTCCTTGTTCGAACTCTCCGAGGGACGAGGCATGTATCCACAAATAACCTCCTTGCGGATCGGCATGCCGGGAGAGGTAATCGAAGATTCCTTTTTGTCCCTGAGTCAGTTTCCGGGCCTTGACATTTCGTATTCCGGCGAGTGCGACTAATTGTTTATAGCAATATATTCCAAAATTATAAATCGATTTCATAGCGGCGATTTTCTCTTGTCGGGTTACAAGATATTTTTCAGGTAACCTCGATTCTGTTTTCCCTTACGGTTTTTCCATGCTTGGTCGTCTATATAGAATCGTAGGGTGAGTTGCTGTTGAAAATCGAGGTTGCCGGGCGTATAATGCAGGTTGCAGGAAGCTATGCAGTTAAGATAACTTTTGCGGAAAATGTAGGCGTATATATCCGTGCGATTATAGGTCGAAGACTGGTAGAACGGATCTCCCTGATTGAGCTGAGCTCCTAATTGGGGATAAAGGGGCATTTGCGAACCTCCTTTGTAAAATGTATTATGTAGACCCAAGAAGCGCCATTCGGCCAATAAGTCTATGAGAATGCCTTGCGGGTGATGCCACGTCCCGACGTTGCGAAGCCGGTCGAGACTGATGTGATACCCCACTTTGAGGGTCAAGGTGTCCAACGGTGTGTATGTGGTTAAATCCAGTCCGATGTATGGGCTGGCGATGAGATTGTCGGTAACCGTATAGCGGCTATCCGAATTGCGAGGACGAGCCAAGTGGTTCATCACCAAATGCCCTCCGGCGAAAAGGTAGGGCAGGGGTTGCCACCGGCCGTTGAATACAGCCATGAAAGCCTCTCGTTTTACCTCGGTCTGTACTTGTCTCCAATCGATATAGAGCTCGGCGAATCCTTTGGTATGTATATACTGGAATAATGCACCTGCTATGTTGGGACGGAAGTAGGTGAGAGAATCGTATTGCAAGATTGCCGGTACGTTTTCGATTAATTGGGTACGGGGAAACATACCCAACGACATTCGGAATTTGGAGGTATCGTAACGGTAATAGACCGTGGGGTGCACTTTGGCCTCGCGAGTAGATCCGTCGATGGGTTGTACCCATGAGGCTCCTGCCATGATCGTGCTATGTCCTATTCTGATACCGATTTCGGGAGACAAGCGTGTCCCGAAAAAAGTTTGGGACTGAGCTTTGGAATAACCGAACTCCCGATTGTCGAAAAATCCGGTCATATCTACGCTCCAAGCTATTTGCTGAGCCTTTGCAGGAAACAGCGCAGCAAGGAGAATAATCAAAAGCAGTGTATGTGGCTGTCTGTATTTCATTAACCTAAATATTCGATAGCCCGCTCGATACGCTTGATAGTCTCTTCTTTGCCCATGATTTCCGTAATGTCGAACATGTGAGGCCCTTTACATTCCCCAACTACGGCCAAACGGAAAGCATTCATGACGTTACCCAAATGGTAACCGTTCTGTTCGATCCAACCTAATACGACTTTTTCGGCCGGGGCAGACGAGAAGTCGTCCATATTGCGTAATATTTCGATGAGTTCGCGCATTTGAGCGGGGGTCTCTTCTTTCCAGCGTTTTTTTACCGATTTTTCTTCATAGGTAGTCGGTGCGACAAAAAAGAAAGCTGCTTGATCCCACAATTCTTTTACGAAACTTACGCGACCCTTTACAAGGCCTATGATACGGGCGACGGTGGATTTATCGGCTTTTATGCCTTTTTCTTCGAGAATAGGCATGAATAACTCGGTGAGCTCTTCGTTGCTTTTCTCCTGTATGTATTTGTGGTTAAACCATTTCCCTTTTTCATAGTCGAACTTAGCCCCGCTTTTGCTACATTTTTCGAGAGAGAAGAGTTCGATAAGTTCGTCCATCGACATGATTTCCTGATCGTTACCGGGATTCCAACCTAACAGGGCGAGGAAATTAACCACGGCTTCGGGCAGGTAGCCCGACTCGCGATATCCTGAGGATACTTCGCCTGTTTTGGGGTCGTGCCATTCGAGCGGGAATACGGGAAATCCCAACCGGTCGCCGTCTCGTTTGCTTAACTTGCCTTTACCGTCGGGTTTCAACAACAGGGGCAAATGGGCGAACCGCGGCATGGTGTCTTCCCAACCGAAAGCCCGGTAGAGCAATACGTGCAACGGAGCCGAGGGTAACCACTCTTCTCCACGGATTACGTGGGAGACAAGCATTAGATGGTCGTCGACGATATTCGCCAAGTGATAGGTGGGCAGGTTGTCTGCCGATTTGTATAGCACTTTGTCGTCGAGAATGGACGAGTTGATGGTCACTTCTCCTCTGATAAGGTCGTCGACTACGATGTCTTCGCCCGGCTCTATTTTGAATCTTACGACATATTGTTGTCCTTGTGCGATGAGGGAATCTACTTCCTCTTTGTCCATTGTCAGCGAGTTTCGCATTTGCATGCGAGTGGAGGCGTCGTATTGGAAGTTGGCGATTTCGTTTCGCTTGGCTTCCAATTCGGCGGGAGTATCGAATGCGATGTAGGCTTTTCCCGCATCGAGCAGTTGATTTACATATTTACGATAAATGTCTTTTCGTTCCGATTGTCGGTAAGGTCCGTAATTTCCGCCGTAGCTGACCCCTTCGTCGAACTTGATTCCCAACCATTCGAGGGCTTCGATAATGTATGCTTCGGCTCCCGGCACGAAGCGTTGAGAGTCGGTGTCTTCGATACGGAAGATCATATCTCCGTGATTTTGCTTGGCAAACAAATAGTTATAGAGAGCGGTACGAACCCCGCCAATATGTAATGCTCCCGTGGGGCTTGGTGCGAAACGCACTCGGACTTTTCTTTCGGACATATTCATATAGTTGAAAACTCGGCAAAATTAAACATTTTTTTTGTTTTTGGATATATAAACCGGCATATATTATATTGTGGGTGTTAAGAGCCATTTATATATTCTGTTTAATCGTTCAACTCGGCCAATATTTTTTGGAGAGCTTCGTCGGTCTCGAATAATTTGGATTTGCAGAATTTCAATAATTCGAGCGAACGTGTCGTGCATTTTTGCAGCTCGTCTATTTCGTATTCGTTGTTTTGTAATTTGTTTACAATCGTTTCCAACTCGGCTATCGCATCGGAGTAGGAGAGAGTCGTTTTTTTAGCCATATATATTTTATTTTGTTTTCGAAGGTTCTGTTTTTTCTATCCGGCTTGTCGTTTTGCCATCGGCAAAGATAGTCTCTATCGTGTCTCCGGGAGATAGCTCTGCGACACTTTTAACGACCCGGTTGCCGTGGAGGGTCAGGCTGTATCCTCGTTCGAGTAGTGACTGGGGAGACAATAGCCGGACAGTCTTTTCCGTATGGTCGAGCTTGTTCCTTTCCGAATCGATAACGGCTCGTAAAGCGAGTTTGATTTGTTGGGTTAACAATCCGGTTTTATGTTTTTCTCCGAGTATCAGTCGTTCGATGAGCAGTGGAAGTGTGGAGGCCGTGCGTTGTATTGTCTGCTTTTCCCGGTCGATTCGATTACGGACTTCTGAGTTGATCGTGTGAGACAGATTGACGGCATATGTGTCGGCTTCGTGCATACGAGCGATAATCCATTCGGCTGCCGCCGTAGGGGTTTTTACCCGTGTGTTGGCTACCATGTCGATAACGGTGTCGTCTCGTTCGTGCCCGATACCGGTAATGACAGGTAGTGGGAATTGGGCTACATTGACGGCCAGAGGATAACTGTCGAAACTATTCAAGTCGGACGTCGCTCCGCCTCCCCGAATGATGACGACACCATCGAACAACTTTTCGTGCCGGTTGATTCGGTCGAGGGCATGAATGATAGATTGTTCTGTTTGGTCGCCTTGCATGGCCGCCGGGAAGAGAACAGTGTATATTTTGTACCCGTAAGAATTGTTTTGTATTTGATTCATAAAGTCGCCATAGCCGGCGGCCGACGGAGAAGATATGACCGCTATGCGTTGCGGCAGTATCGGCCACGTGAGCTCTTTGTTCATGTCGGCCACTCCTTCTTCCCGAAGTTGTTGCAGTATGGCGGCTCGACGACGGGCCGCATCTCCCAACGTATAAGCAGGATCGATATCGTGTACGGTCAGGTTATAACCGTATAGCTCGTGAAAGGAGATACTGACTTGTATGAGTATTTTGATACCCGATGTGAACAGTTGTCCGGTCGACTGCTCGAACCACGGTTGCAATAATCGGAATGTCGTCGCCCAAATGGTGGCTCTGGCTTTGGCTACGGTTTTCCCGGATTGTTCTTCTTTCTCGATCAGTTCCAAATAACAGTGACCGGAAGGGTGTATTCTCGCCTCGCTGATTTCGGCGCGTACCCAATACCGTTCCGGCAAAGACTCTTGTAGGGTATTGCGCACGCAAGCATTTAGTTCGAGTAGTGAAAATTCTTTTTTCCCGGAGGTCATAACCGTTGTATTTTTTGAGTCCAATAATTTGATTGACAGCGGGCTGCCAGTATATATATTCCTTTTTTCAATGTGTACAAGGGCGTTTCGGAATTTTCCGAAACATTATACTCTTGTATAATAACACCTTCCAAAGTGTATATGTGGAGGGCAATCGAGGTCTCGCCGATCGGTAGCCTTTTTATTTTTATGATGGGGATTCCTTCTCTGTAAATGATTTGTAGAGGAATATCCCCTTTTAGGGAGGGTTCGATTCCCGTTCCTTGACGATAGGCTGCATAGAAATCGGGTATGCCGTATCCCATGACGGAATCGGGTGTTAAAGATTGCGAACTGTTATTTTTGATAAGTCCGACGATTTCCTGTGCAGAAAGGTCGGGAAGAGCTTGTCGCAGACAGGCTGTAAGTCCTGCTATTATCGGTGCGGAAAACGAGGTCCCGTCTTTCCATGCCGTGTTTCCTTCGGAAGTTATTGTTGCGGCGGTAACCCCGATTCCCATGATATCGGGCTTAATGCGGCCGTCGGCCGTAAATCCCCTGCCGGAGAAATATGCAGGTTTCAGGTTGGGTGAAACTGCTCCTACCGTGAGAACGCCATCGACATCGCCCGGAAAAGTTATCTTTCCCCAGTTGTTACCTCCTTCGTTCCCTGCACTTACCACGATGAGCAATCCTTTTTGTACTCCCATAGCGGCTGCTTGGGAAATAAATGCCGATTTGCCGTCAAGTTGATCCCATGTGTGGTTGAACCGGGAATCGTCGAATTCGGAGTAGCCGAGAGAAGAGGTTATCACATCGGCTCCTATGCTGTCGGCATATTCGAGAGCCGCCACCCAATAATCTTCTTCTGCCGGATATTCCGTATCGGTATCTTCCGAACGCAAGAGCCAGTATGCGGCATCGGGGGCTGTACCGATAAAGACGGAACTGTCTTTAACCAACATGGTCGATAGGACGGACGAACCGTGTGTATCCCCGTGTGTGAAATCCATTTTCTTGTCTATGAAGTCCTGGTTCCCGACAATTTTATTTTGGTCGAACTTGGGGTTGCGGTCTGCGTTGAGGAATCCTCCATCGATGACGGCGATTGTCATTCCTTTTCCGGTGAATCCTGCTCGATGTAATTCGTCCCCGTTGTGTACCTCTATTTGCAGGGTGGCATCTCCGTAGGGATTCTCGGATTCCGATTCGATTTGTTTCTGTCTTTTTTTGAGGTTAGAGACTGGTTGTACGGCTACTCCTAAACTTTTGTGCTTTTTGACGAACGACAGAGAGGCGATTGCCGATAAGTCAGCTGTATCGGTCAATACTATGGTGGCGGTGTTCAGCCATTTCGATGTGGCCAATATACGGGCTCCGAGTTCCGAAAGTTTTTTTAATCGGACGGGGTCTATGGGTAAATCGGTGGAGTCTATGGGAATATTCTGTTTTTCCCGATGGGCGATAGCCTGTTCCGATAAGAATTTCTCGGGTTCATCGACCGAGTGAACCGATTCGGGCTTGTCGTTGAACCATATCCGGTATTGTTGCTCTTGTGCTATATTATTGGCTGTGAAAGCGATGAAAAAGGATAATAGCAGTATCGGGCGTATCATAGAGCATACTTTTTTAATAACCGTTGATCGGCAATGATTCCACCGCCGATAATACAGTCGTTCTGGTAAATGACTGCCGATTGCCCCGGAGTTACCGCCGAAGCATCGGATTGAAAGCAGACTATCCATTCGTTAGGAGTTTCTCCTTTGCGAAGGGTCGCTGGTATAGCCGCACTGCGGTAACGAATTTGAACGTCGACCGGTTCCGATGTATTCAGAATGCCGGGTATGGTTTCGATAACATCGGTAATAACCATATTCCGGGTGAGCAGTTCCGACCGTTCTCCCAACCGTATCGTGTTTTTTATCGGATTTATGCGGGTGACGAACATGGGCTTCCCCAAAGCTATCTCCAATCCTTTGCGCTGCCCTATGGTATAGAATGGGAATCCTTTGTGCTGTCCGAGCTTCCGTCCGGCGGCATCGATAAAATATCCTCCTGTCACTTCCCGGTCTAAGTCGGGAAGTTGTTCACGTAAAAAGTCCCGATAGTCTCCCGGTATGAAACAAACTTCCATACTCTCTTTTTTTTCGACTTTTTCGTGGAATCCTTTTTTCTCGACGTATTGTTTTATTTCCTCTTTGGTGATGTCGCCTAACGGGAAAATGGTTCTGGCAAGTTCCTGCTGTCCGAGTCTCCACAAAAAGTAAGATTGATCTTTTTTAGGATCGGCGCCTCTGTTTAGTATGAAGCGATTATTTTTCCGTGAAATCCGAGCATAATGTCCGGTGGCGACCCATTGGCAATTCAACCGGTCTGCTTCCTGCGAGAGGTAATGCCATTTGAATTGTTTATTGCAAAGAACACATGGGTTGGGAGTATTCCCTTTTAAATATTCGTCGGTAAAACTTTTTATGACCGTTCTCTTGAAATCGTCTCTTACATCGAGAATGTGGTGTTCTATTCCTATCTTCTCTGCCAGTTCTTTGGCCTCTATGGCGAATTGAGGAATCGATTGTCCTTCGTTCGGGAAATGTCGGGGTAAATCCCACATGCGCATGGTGAGACCGATCACTTCGTACCCTTGTTCTTGTAATATCATGCATGCGGCAGAGCTGTCGATACCACCGCTCATGCCTATCAATACTCGTTTGTCAGAATCCATAGCGTTTCATGTTGCTGCAAAAATACGGAAAGGTGAAAACCGAATAAAATGTATTCGCTCATTTTTATGTCGAGTTGTATCCTGTTTCGCATCTATTGCAAAAATAGCGAACTTTTACGAAGCCAGATACAATCTGTTCATAAAAACGTATATGTTGAGAATGTTAAAAAACGGGGAGTTTTTGGACGTCTCATGGGAAAAAGAGTATCTTTGAAAAAATATTGGAAATATAAGCGTTTAGAATATTACCTCTATTCGGAATCAGCAAAATTCTTTTTATGGTGGGGTAATAGACAACTAAACGCCTACGCTTGTTATATGGACAAGCGTGGGCTGGTTGTTTATCCACCAAAGGTTTTGCTGAACCTCGAATAGGATAAACCATCAGGCTCACGCTTTTTTATTTTAAAGTTTTGTGGGTTTATTTTTGTTTAGACGAGATTACGAAAGAGGGGATTTTCCTGTTTATTTTCTGCGAAAAGACCATGAATTGAACTTGTGGGCTACTTATTGGGTCATAGCCCTTTTTTTCTGAGAATTGTTTGGTTAAAGAAATCGCAGAA
Source organism: Barnesiella sp. B2-R-119 (assembly GCF_023656675.1). Classification (NCBI taxonomy): domain Bacteria; kingdom Pseudomonadati; phylum Bacteroidota; class Bacteroidia; order Bacteroidales; family Barnesiellaceae; genus Barnesiella; species Barnesiella sp. B2-R-119. The sequence goes on along the minus strand of NZ_JAMOKL010000003.1, from coordinate 35,331 downwards.
AAGAGAAGAGAAAGCTGTTGATTTTACGGCTTTCTCTTCGTTATTTTTCCAAAAGTACTACGGCATAAGCAGAAATTCCTTCCTCTCTTCCTGTAAAGCCTAATTTTTCGGTAGTAGTGGCTTTAATGGATATATCTTCAAGATCGATGCCCATACATTCTGAAAGTGTTTTTTGCATGAGAGGAATATGAGGGTTGAGTTTAGGGTGTTCGGCGCAGACCGTTATGTCGGCATTTCCTATCGAAAATTCTTTTTCTCGAATGAGCTCCACGGTCTTTTTTAGTAAAATCTTGCTGTCTATGTTTTTATATTCGTTGGCCGTATCGGGGAAGTGAAATCCTATGTCGCGCATGTTCGCCGCTCCGAGCAGGGCATCGCATAAAGCATGAATAAGAACATCGGCATCGGAGTGTCCCAAGAGTCCGAGGGTGTGCTCGATACGTATTCCTCCTAACCATAATTCCCGTCCTTCGACCAATTTGTGGACATCGAATCCGAAACCTATACGTGTTTTCATCGTCTTCCCAGAAGGTCTTTAAGCCCGTCCATGTCGAACGAGAGAGTGAAACGAAGTGTTTGATCCAAAGGACTTGTTTGTGCTGTTGCCACCATATATGCCGCATCTATTTTCAATACGTTCAAGGAAAATCCGGCTCCGAAAGAAAAATATTTGCGGTTTCCTTTGTATTTGTTTTCATTGAAGTATCCGGCTCTCAGGAAGAATTGTTGATTGTAAGAATATTCGGCTCCTATCGAGAAGTTTATTTCTCGAAGCTCCTCTTTGAATCCTCCCGGAGCATCGGTAAACGATTTGAATATACCGGATATGGGTGAGGTATTTTGCCATTTCTCTTTGGCTTCTTCATACTCTTCTTCTGTTTCGTAATTGGAAACTTGAGGGGTAGAAGGAACTAATAACTTGTTGAGATCGAGGTTCAACGATAGTGTGTTATATTCGGCTAATGGAAAAAGAAACGATGTGCCTATTTTCAAATTAGTAGGTAGGAATGCGTTTTCATTACCTCCGTCATAAGATACTTTGGTTCCGATGTTGGAGATATTGAAACCCAAAGACCATTGGCATTCGTTACGACCTATGATGGGGTAAGTCGTGTAGTATCCCGATATATCGGCGGCGAATGCCGATGCACCCGATGCATCGGAAACACTCGATTCGTCGTAATGAAACCCTAAGTCGGAATAAATGTAACGGAATACGACACCCATAGAAAATTTATCGGACAATTTGCGGGAATATCCTACATCGAAAGCCATTTCATAAGGGGTTATGCTATTTTGTGCGTTTCCTTCTTGATCGGTGAGTACGATTTCTCCCAATGAAAAATAGCGTAAAGAGGCACTTAATGCCTGTAAATCGCTGCTTCCCAATTTCCAATACCCCGCTAAATAGGCCAAATAGATGTCGTTTACCAGTTTGCGTAACCACGGCGTGTACGATAGAGATACACCTGCTTGGCTGTAAGCGAAAGCATATTTGGAAGGGTTCCAGAATTGAGAGTTTGCATCGGGGTCGGTGGCGACACCTAAGTCACCCATCGATGCTCCACGAGAATCGGGGGTTATGCTTAGCGAAGTGACTCCTGTATTGATGGGGTTGAATTCATTCTTGGTCGAATTACCGTTGGCTGCAAGGGCATATACCGGCAAGAATAACGATACAAGAATAATTGTTATAATATAAAAAGACAGTCTTTTCATCTTTGCTGACGTTACGAATTACATGTATATAATAAACAGAGAATCGTGGGGATTATTGCGTGATAACCACGATTTTTTTAGCGGGTGTAACGATTGTCCCGGCAGATGTTTCGAAATAACCCTTGCAATAGTATTGACCGGCGGATACTCTTTTTCCGTTGTTGTCTTGGAGATTCCAGGTCAAGGGGAATAGGTTATTCTCGGTCGTTTCATACGACCAGATTTCTTCGCCTAAGGTGTTAGTAACAGAGATTCGGGTATGTTTCGATTCTGTGACGTCGTTCCCGTTTTGGTCCTGACACGAGATTGTCGCTCTTTCGGTCGCCGGTTCTTCTTCAAGGGAGATGGTATATGTTTCGCTGTTCTCTTTGACTTCGAAGGCTATGGTTACTTCCGATGAATTTCCTAAGGTATCGAATACTTTGAATGTAAGTGTATGCAATCCATTACTCAGTCGGGGAAGGGGATATATGAATTCTCCTTCGGGAATCTCGCTTTCTGCGATAGGCTTGTAATAGCGAGCGATGTTTTCTTCGATACATGCGCCATCGAGCGATAAGGTCATTTGTTTGCCTAAGCTGTTTCCGCTCCATATACCGGAAGGGTCCGAGAATTTACAAACGAACGTGGCCGGATTGTTTACTAATATTCCTTCGGTGAAGGAATCGTCGTTAATTCCGGCGAACTCGATGTCGGGGCCTTGTATATCTTCTGTTATCGGTTCGACAGCCGTGCTGACGATTAATTTATCGGTATATCCGTTGGCTTCTCTGCCCGATTCGTCATAGGCGTACAAATTTAGCAGCCCGGATTTTCCGGAATGTGAATTGTCAATCGGGAGTGTGACGGTGATTCGGAATGTCCCGTTTTGTATCGTGCCTTTACCGGTAGTCAATAAATCGGGGCGATGCGTATAAGTCCATGTTTTTTTGTCTTGATGTGCCAATGTGGTGAACTGTTTTTCTTTGTCATATAGGTTATAGTATATATAACCGTTGAAATCGGAAAGTAGCTCATTTTGGTGAGATCGTATTTCACCCTCCACCGTATAATTTTTGCCCGGAATCATTTCGATATTTTTTTTGCCGCTATTTCCGTTTATGCGGGTAACTTGTATGGAATGTTCGGGGTAAGCAAGTTTTAAAGCCGGGTCTCCGATAAGAACGTAGTTGAGTTTGTTCTTGTCGATTTCGGTGTTGAAATCTCGTTTAGCCAGTTTTAAAACATCTCCGATTCGTAAAGGAGAACCATTGGAATCCCGTTCTAAGAGTCGCTTCATTAATCGTCGATTGATTTTATCGTTTCCATCGGTATAAACCACACGGGTAGTCGTTATTAAGGCTATGGCTCCGGCAGAGGGGTTGAGGAATACGTTCTCTCCGGCTGAAACGTCTTCTGCGTCGAATTGGCAGTAGTCGCATGTGATAGTGATAAATAGGGGTAACCGCGTATTGGTAAGATGGTCCATTTCATATCGGGAAAATAATCCTTCTCCGGTAAACCCTACTTCGGGGTCATTGTGTCCTATATAGTTGAAGACGAGCATACCTTCATTAAATTGTTTCATCAACTCTCGATTGGCTTCGGGGTATTTTTTTGTTTGGGGATCCATGTAATAGGAGTCGATGTATATTTTGTTCACTCTGAATCCCAATCTCGGTTGAGAAGTATTTTTGAGTAAAAGGGTGTCACTTCCTCTATCGGCTTGTTCGGCGTGTATCGCTTCGTCTCCATCGTCGGCAGCTATGCAGATATTGTTTTTCCATGAGGAGAAGTCTTTGTCGTGTACATATCGATATAGTTTATCTACTACCAATCGTGCGTTTTTAATCGAGGAAATGGGAAAACGACCGATTCCTAAACATACTTTATCGACCTTTATTTCTTCGCCCGAATTGTCTTCCAAGAAACCGAAATAATCTTCTATAACGAATGATTCTCGTTCGTCGATACTTGTTTTCGATTGGTAGGTAAGTAACATGTTGCATTCGGGTGAATGTAACTTTTCCATAGATTTGCGGTTGTTGTAAGAACCGTCTCCGAAAAGAAGCAGATAACGCGGACGAACGTTTTCATTACCTTCGGCTCTGTCGTAAAACATTTTCATTAATCTTCGATAGGCCGAGGCATCGGGTGTTCCCGATGAAAATTCGTTGAAAATTTTTTCTTGTTCAATAACTGCGACGGTTAGTCCTTCTTCTCTGTGCAGCTGAGCTACGCGTTCGGCTTCTGTCTGTAATGCTGCCGGGGTGATGATCGTTAGTTCGGGGATATTCAATGCGTGTAAGTTTTGGTTTTCGATTTGCCGTACGAAGGACGGAGAAGGAAAATTTTGTTCCGGGTCGAACGCAATGAACTCTCTGAGCTGAGCATCTTCTGGTGTAAATGAGGTTGTGTTGTTATCGAATGAGGTTGTAATGTTTTTCGGTCTATGGGGCGTAGTGACGTCCCAAACCAATGTTGTGGCTGTACTGTTTTCTATTCGGTAATAATTGTCGGTTTGCCGGTTGATAAAACGAAAGCAGACTTGCCCGTTGTATAATTGTAACTTACGTTTATAATTGAGTCTGATGTAATCGAGATATGCCGATAGGGTTGTTCCAGTACTGGCGTAGCGAAGGCTTATCGTTGATTCTTCCTCGGCTCGGTTCACTGTTTTAAGTGGGGAAGCTACTCGAAGAAATTCATGGCTATCGTAATATTTTGTGATTTTGTTCGAGGTATTGGTCGGTAATTCGGTCCCATTGTAAGAAATGTGTATATACCCTTCGCTTCCACTGATTTTTGCTCCGAAAGATACTCTTATTTTTATCGGAGAGGGTTGTGCTCCCGATAGGTGAAACGTGAAGTCTTGATTCGAATTCGATAGAAAATCTTCACCGAAGAAATTTTGTCCCGTTTTGCCTACCGATATTAATTCTTTTTCGTGTAGGGCATAGTCGTCGAATACGGTAATCGGGGTATCGATTTCGGTCGGTAAGGAAGATGATATGGTAGGAAAGTCGGTAGATTCGATATTCCTATCTGTCAGGAAATAGCAGGCATATGTAGAATAGGGGTGAAGCCGATGTACAAATTCTTGACTGGCAGAATCGAAAGACCATTTGGTAGTGCCTTGCGAATAAAAATATAGTTTGTTGTTATGTCGCCAAAGCGGAATTTGCGGTAGGTCGTCTATGTAGTTATCGCTGTTTGCAAACAGTTCATCGATAACGGTTCCTCCATATCCGAACAGTTTTATTTTCGAAGGGTCTGTAAAACCCCAAGCCCTCAAAGAGTCTTCTGTTATTTGGTAAATTCCTGCATCGGTTGTCGATATCTTTACCCAATTGCCTTCCGCTAATATGGAGTTTTCCGCATAGTCTTGTCGATCTCTTCCGTATGTAGGTTGGAGTAAAATATAAAAACAAGCTATAATGGATAATATTCGTTGTTTTTGTGTTCGCTTAATCGTATGAGGCATTGGTATAAACTAATGGCTATTTAACAAAAAAATCGAGTACTTTTGTTTCTTCCAAATATCCTTCGAGATGGTCTCCTATTTTTACGAGTCCTACTCCTGCCGGTGTCCCGGTAAAGATGAGGTCTCCTATCTTCAAGGTATAGAATTGGCTGATATAAGCGATGAGTTCATCGATGTGGAAAATCATATCTTGACTATTGCCTTGTTGTACTTTTACTCCGTTTATAAACAAAGAGAAATTTATATTGTCGGCTTTGGGTGTTTGTTCGGGTAATGGAATGAATTTTCCGATGGGAGCCGAGTTGTCGAATCCTTTTGCAATGTCCCACGGATTTCCGTTCGCCCTTGCTTCGGCTTGCTTGTCTCTGGCCGTGAAATCGATACCTACCGTTACAGAGTCGTAGTATCGATGTGCAAATTTACCGGCTATGTTTTTCCCTAATCGGGAAATGTGGAAAACCAATTCGGTTTCGTATTCGATACGGTCGGAGAATTGAGGTAAAAAAAATGGCTTCCCGTCTTTTAGTAAAGCCGTTTCGGGTTTAAAAAAAATGATGGGATTTTGAGGAGTTTCTTTTTGGTTCATCTCTGCATTGTGTCCTCTATAATTCCAACCGACGGCAATTATTTTCATGAGATTTACTTGATATTATTTAACCGATTGAACATAACGGCTAAATGAGCATAAATAGATGTATTTTGAATAACTATATGTTTGGGAACTCGAATCCGGTAAGGGGTAAAGTTCCAAATCGCTTTGATACCTCCGGCTATCATCTCTTCTGTCGCACTTTGAGCCTTGTCTATCGGGACGGTCAAGATTCCTATTTGTACACCCAACTCTTTTTGCTTTTGAGCGAATTGAGACAGGGGATATACCGGAATATGATTAATGAAGGTTCCTGCCAACTCGGGTTTGACATCGAACCCGGCAACGACTTCGAGACCGTATTGCGACAATCCCGAATCTTGCATGAGCGCGGCCCCCAAACTTCCGACTCCGAAAATGAATGCTTTGTGCATAGACGTGAATCCGAGAAATTCTTCCAGTACAGCGACTAACGAATTTATTTCATAACCGACACGTGTTTTCCCCGAAATATTGATAAAAGAGAGGTCTTTGGCTATTTTCGACGAATCTACGCCTATTTCCTTTGCTATTTGTGTGGAAGAAACATATTCTTCTCCTTTTGTTTGTAGCAATTTTATATAAGCCAAATACCACGGAAGCCTGCGAAGCGAAGGCTCCGGTAATTTAATTGTAGATTTCGATTCCGAATTATACATCTTTTTGACTGTTTGATATACAAAGATATAACAAAATACTGAAATTTGGTTCAAATATTTTTTACTCGATCCCTTAAAAGGGATCGGCGATGTATATCCTTGTCGAAGAAACAGTCTATTCTCTGCCGGTCACACAGAGTTTTTTCGAACGAGTGGTTTCGTGTTCGTTATCGGTCGATATAATCGCTTTGTACAAGTAGATACCACCGGGAACCCGAGTTCCGCTACCGTCGGTCAAATCCCATGTAATCGGGTAGGACTTGTACATGTCGGAGAGACCTTTCCCCGTATAACGCCATACTTCTACTCCCATCAGATTATATACCGATATGGTTACGTTTATCACGGCATCCGGTCTGTTGTGTCTCAAATAGAAATTTGTCGAAGTGCTGGCCGGGTTACGATCGGCATACAAGTCATAAATAACAGGTTTTAATCCGGCCTTTACCGTAAAGCCTATTTCGGTTTCCGACGAATTGTTTTCGGTGTCCCACACTTTTAATCGTAAAGAGTGTTCCCCTTCGCTCAGTCCGCTCAAAGGGTATGCGATAAACCCTCTGCCGAATTCGCCCAATGCAGGTTGGAAGTAAGAAGATACGTCGGTATATACAGTTTTATCGTCTAAGGTAATAGTCATCTGATGCCCGATACCGGCATCGGATATGTTTATTCCCGATTCATCATACACCTCGGCCATAAACAGAGGCGATTCGTTGACCGTATCACCGTATTTGAACTCTTCGGAGTTGAGGTAGGCAGAATATATCTGCGGACCTTCAAAATCTTCGTTCGAGTCGTCGTTAAATCCTCCTACGATAAAGTTGGATTCATTGCCGTTTCCCTCTTGACCTTCATCGTTATAGCAATATAGATTTATCAATCCCTTGTCATCGGCAAAGTTGATTTCTCTCGGGACTTTGAATGAAATTTCAAAAATGCCGTTGACGATAGAGTCTTTTCCCACATAAAGGCGGTTGCTCCTTTCTTTAAATTCTATGGCTTTGCCTTCCTCTCCATAGCCGTGGGTTACTACGGTTACTTCGGAATCATAGACTGTCGGACAGATGATACCGTTATAATCGGTCGCTTTTTCTCCGCCGGGGGTATATATCTCTCCCTTTATAGAAACGGAGTCTCTCGCTTGTATGGTCGGTGTGGTTTGAGTGATGTCATGCCCGTTTATTTCGGTTACCTTAATTTGGTAATCGGGGTATAATAATTTTAGAGCCGGATCTCCCAATAGCGTGTAGTTCAGTTTGTTGCTATCTGTTTGTGCAATGTTGCATTTCGCTTCACGCAATATGTCGCCGAGTCGTGGATACTCGTGATTTTCATTTTTCTTGAATATTTGTTGCGCGACACCACTATTGAGATAGTGATTGTCGCTGATATAAACGACTCGGGTCGTGGTGATGAGGGCTATACCTCCTCCGTTCGGATTCAGGCAAAGGATTTCTCCACCCGATGTTTCTTCGTGATCGTAACGTCCGAAGTCACAAGTCGCTGTGATAAATAGTGGCAACCTTTTTAAATACATGGATTGAATGTCGCCTATATTCAACAAATCTTCATGTGTCCATGCCACGGTACTGCCGTGACCTATATAATCTACTACGAGAACGCCGTCATCTAAAATTTGTAATAATTTTTTCTTGGCCGAAGGGTATGTTCGTCCCGTGGAGCCTATTTCTGCCGTGTAAGCATCCGTGTAGACTTTGTTGATGAAACAGTGGGCATCGCTATTCTCCATAATGCTGCAAATCTCTTCGGCCTGTTCCATGTGAATGGCATAATTTTCATCGTCGGCGACGACAAGAACCTGATTTTTCCAAGAGCCCTTATCGTTATTCTCTATATAATTGTATAATTTGGATACCACATCTTTGGCTTCTTGTTCGCTTTTTATGGGCAAACGGCCTATATTGACACGGAGTTTATCCGACGCTATTCTATTCCCGGAATCGTCGTCGAGGAATCCGAAGTAATCGTCTGTCGTATAGGATTGACGTTCGTCTGTTCCGCTGCCGTGCTGGTATGTGAGGAGTGTGGGGTATTTCACATATTTACCGGTTTCTCCTATTTTTCGGTTATCGTATAATCCTTTTCCAAAAAGCAACAAGTATAAAGGCTCTCCGTCGAGGCCGCCTTTTCGATCGAAAAACATTTTCATCAGTCGTCGATAGGCTGTCGCATCGGGTGTTCCCGAGGAGAATTCGTTGAATACGGTTTCATGGTCAATGACAGCTACCTCCATACCGTCGTTCTCATTATGCAATCGAGCGATGCTTTGGGCGTAGGAGATATATTCTTTGGGCGTGAGAATAACCATGTCGGGGGTTGTCAAACCGTGTAAATTTTGGTTAGGTACTTTTTCAATAAACTCTACCGAGGCAACGGTAGCTTGTTCGTCGAATGCAATGTATTCTTCATTTCCTTTCGTAGGCACGAAACGTGCATTACCGTTGTTGACGTTGGGTTTGATAGAAACGGGATTCAGAGGATCCGATATATCCCAGATATGAGTCGTCGTCGAGTAACCTTGCAGGTTATAGCAACTGTTCGCAGGGAGCTGACCCAGCCGGAATTGGATACTTCCGTTGTATAATTGCAATTTTCTTTTATAGTTGAACCGAAAATAATTGAGACGGGCCATAGAGAGAGAACCTCCGTTTTGTCGGAAAAGGAGCGTAAAAGCCAGTTCCTCGCTGTCGAGGTCGATTTCTTTGAGCGTCGAGGTCATTCTTACGAAGTCATAAGAACTGCTCGATCCTGCTCCTATATTGTCGGTGTTGCTCGATGGAAGAGTTTGTCCATTGCGGGTAAAGACAAGTGTGGCAGTTCCACCTAATATTTTCGCTCCGAAAGAAGTTCTTAATTTTACGGGAGAGGAATTGTCTACACCGGGAAGTTCGAATGTAAAACTCTTAGATGTCGTATAACGGAAATCGTCGCCTAAAAATAATCGTCCTGTCGAACCGGGAGAATATAATTCCTGTTCGTACACGGCGTGTTCGTCGAATGAAGTTATGTCCTGTAATCCGGTCGTTTGTCCCCCTTCCCGTTCGGCGATGGTCGCCGATTGATTTTTACTGTCGGTCAGGAAATAATATCCTGCGGTAGAATATGTGTTTTGTTCATGGTCGTATTCTTTGGTTTTTTCGTTATACGACCATGAAGTGGGGCCTTGTGCGTAGAACAATATTTTACTGTCGGTGCGTATGACGGGTAACTGATTCAGGTCGTCTATATCGTTCTCAGAAAATGTTTCGGGTAGCATGGCGCCTCCGTATCCGAAAACGGTCACGGCCGAGGGGTCGGAAAATCCCCATCTACGGAGTTCCCGATAGGTGATTTGGTGAATACCGGATTCGTAAACAGCCACTTTTACCCAATATCCGTCGGCGAGTTGCGATTGGGTCGCATAACGGCTGGGGTTGAGTGCAAACGATGTCTCTATGGTAAAAAAGAGCGTACTTATGCACAGCCATATACGCAATAAGGACAAACGGTTTGCAAGGAATATATCGTGATGTCTCGTAATATCTTTCATCGTATTTTATATAACGGGAAATCGCTCGGTTTATTGCTGAATAAAAAGCGATGCGGGTTGTTTCGTATCGCTATCTTTATTATTTTTGAGGACAAATATAGTGAAAGGTGAGAGCAGAGACAAACGGAAATTGTATTTCGGGGTTGGCTATGCCGAAACGCATCCTATATTCTACAAATATAGCGAAAGGCGGGAGTAGAGGCAAATGAAAACGGTTTTTGAATTTAACTATGCGAGATTGCCTTTTATATCCTAAATTGATAGAAGAGATAAAATTACCGAAATGAAAAAAAATAATGATTGGAAAGACAGATTGAATGTAGTTTATTCTACGAATCCCGATTTCAAATTCGATAATGGCGAGGAAGATGAACCCGAAACTTTGGAACCGGGGAAACAACAGTTGCGCATATCGTTGGATAAACGCAACAGAAACGGAAAATCGGTTACGCTCGTGACCGGATTTATCGGTACGGCCGAGGATTTGAAGGCTTTGGCGAAAAAGTTGAAAACCAAGTGCGGGGTAGGAGGGTCTGATAAAGAAGGCGATATATTGATTCAGGGAGATTTCCGTCAAAAAGTGTTGGAAATTTTATTGTCGGAAGGGTATCGAGCTCGCATTATCTGATTTTATGTTACATATATACAAAGCATCGGCCGGTTCGGGTAAGACTTATACCCTGACATTGGAGTATATTAAATTGCTGTTGGGATATAGGGACGAACAGGGGCGTTACCAGTTATATCGGAAGAGCGATGCACAGCATCGACGTATTTTAGCGGTTACATTTACCAATAAGGCGACCGAAGAGATGAAGCATCGTATCGTTTTCCAGCTCGATATATTGGCGCACGATACGGAGAAGTCGCCTTATGTCGATGGCTTGATGCAACTGTTCGGTTGTACGGTTGAACAGATTCGGGGTATAGCTTCGGAGACGCTGTATGTTTTGTTACACGATTTTTCTTATTTCAATATCAGCACGATCGACCGTTTCTTTCAACAAGTGCTTCGGAATTTTACCCGCGAAATTGGATTGCAGGGCAGTTTTGAGATAGAGATGGATAACGATTTCGTTACGGCTTCTGCCATAGACCGCATGTATTCCGAATTGTCCGATGTCGACCAAAAAGGTCTTCTCAACTGGCTGATACATTATGCCGAGGAGCGTATAGAGTCGGGGAATTGGTGGAGCTTGGGAAATCGATCCGAACGGAAAGACGATTTGAGAGAACTGGCCGGGGAGTTATCGAAAGAAACTTATAAATTGTTTCGTAACGAGATACTTTCGCAAATCAAGGATAAGTCGGTTCTTGACGATTATCTGAAAGAGATGCGCCGTATCCGTGTCGAGTTCGAGTCCCTTTTACGGAAATTGGGAGAGGCGGCTATGGCTGTACTCGAACGTTATGGATTGTCGCCCGATGATTTTAAGGGGAAGGGGCGTTCTTGGATTCAGTATCTTAAAAAAATTGTCGATGGAAAAGTGGAACCTCCGACACAGACTTTTCGGGCAAATGTGGGCAATCGGGACGGTTGGTTTTTGAAAAAAGAAATACCGGCTTGTATAGATAGTCTCTATGAGGAACTTAATCCGGTGTTGCAGGAAATGGTAAATTGTTTCGGAGAACCCTACGTGCGTTACAACACAGCGGTACAAAGTTCGAAGTATATTTATGCTTTGGGGATATTGGTCGATATAGACCGCCGTATCGAGGAGTACGAAAAGGAACATAATGTACTTCTCCTGTCCGATACGGCCGGTATACTCAATGCGGTTATCAACGAGAACGATGCCCCGTTCATTTATGAAAAAATAGGGACGAGGGTCAACCATTTTATGATAGACGAATTTCAAGACACCTCCAAACTGCAATGGCAAAACTTCGCACCTCTCATAGGAGAGAGTTTGAGCCATGACCACACCGATTTGATCGTGGGTGATGTGAAACAGAGCATTTATCGGTGGCGTAACTCCGATTGGTCTTTGTTGAATGAAGGCGTTCAGTCGTTGTTCAGACCGTCGCAATATAGCGAAAGGTCTATGAATATGAACTATCGCAGTTGTGCCTGTATAGTAGAGTTTAATAATAGAATCTTTGGCGAGGCTGCTCGTTTGTTACAGCAGAAGTTAGAGCGAGAGATTGAGGAGTCTGCTTTGGTCGAAGGGAGCTTCGATGTCAAGATAGAAAAGGCTTATGCCGATATCGGGCAGAGAGTTGCCGATTCGAATCTTTTGCGCAGCGGTCATGTTTCTGTAACGATGTGGGAATCGGATAAAAAGGAGGATTTTTATAACGAGTCCTTAGCTCGTATTCCCGATTTGTTGAGGGATTTACAGGATAGGGGGTACACCCCCGGCGACATAACGTTTTTGACGAGAACTGCCAGAGAAGGGACCATGCTTGTCGATTTGTTGTTGCGTCTGAATTCCGAGAATACCGATGGGCGTTATCGTTACGACGTTATATCGAGTGAGTCGTTGTTGATAAGAAACTCTCCTATAATCAATTTGTTGATAGGAATTTTGAGATATATTCAAGATCCTTCGATCGAATTGAACCGACTGTTGGCTGTCTATGAATATAATAGCCGAAAATTCAAGGCGTCTGATGATGCGGTTATTTTGTCTTATTTCGAAGATAGAGAGAACATCGGGAGGCATCTCGATAATGATTTTTTCTCCTTTGTCGAGAGTATTCGCAAAGAGCCTTTGTTCGAGATGTGCGAGCGGATTATTTCTTATTTTTCAGATGAGAGGGCTGACAAAGGTGAACGGGTGTATATACAGGCTTTTCAAGATTATGTTTTGGATTATTGTCGGACACATACGGCCGACTTGGGTTCGTTCTTGTCGTGGTGGGACGATAATGAGGATAAGTTGTCGGTGACGACTCCGCAGGAGCAAGATGCCATGCGGGTAATGACTATACATAAATCCAAAGGCCTTGAATTTAAAGTCGTAATCATTCCTTTTTGTAATTGGAGTTTGGATCATCAGTCCAATCAAACCAATTTTGTCTGGTGCCGTACTCATGAAGAGCCTTTTTCTCGTATTCCAGTGCTACCGTTACGATATGGTAGCGGTTTGGCCCAGACCTACTACGCAACCGAGTATTTCGATGAAAAGATGTATGCTTGTATCGATAATCTGAATATCGCTTATGTCGCTTTTACCCGGGCGGAAGAAGAATTGCATATTTTTGCTCCGGCTGTTAAAAATAAAAGCGACAAAGGGCGTTTCGGCAGTATCTCGGCAATGTTGGGTGAAGTGTTGTTCCCGGAGGGGAACGACGGCGGCGACCTTCATTATGAGGCCGGAATCGATTGGCGAGCCGAGAAAAAAAAGAAAAACGTTTCTGCCGTACCGTCTTTTCCTGCCGGTATATATCGCTCTATCGAACCGGGAAATCGGTTGCACTTGCGATTACAAGGGAAGGGCGTTTTCGGTGAGGGGAAGGATCGTACATACGGTACGCTCATGCATCGCATTTTGAGCCAGATCGAAACCCTCGATCGCATCGACGATACGATTGCGGCGTTCGTCCGTTCGGGAGAGCTTTCCGAGTCGGAGTCGAAATCGATTCGTGAGGATATAAATCGTTGGCTTGCTGACGAACGAGTGAGTTCGTGGTTTTCGCCGGGGGTGAACGTGTGGACGGAAAGGGAAATTTTACAGCCCGATGGTTCGTTTTATCGCCCCGACCGGGTTGTCGAAACGGACAATGAGGTTATCGTTGTCGATTATAAATTCGGGAATGTGGAACGTGCCTCATACAAAAGACAAGTAAATACCTATGCTTCCTTGATTGAAAAGATGGGATATGACCGAGTGTCGGGATTTATTTGGTATGTGTCTCTTGGGAAATTAGAACGGGTTTAAAATATTTAATTTATTTTGGATAAACGGGATAAATAATAGAAATTTGTTCCGTTTTTATTATATTATTCTAATCGCTCGATAAGATGAGATTCATTACAGGATTGTTGGTGACCGGGTTGCTGTCTTCTTCGGTATTTAAAGTAGGAGCAGTCGCTCCTAAATCAGAGGTTAACGATACGATTGTCGATTTAAGACCGCTCGTTTACGAACAACCGTTTCAGAGGAAAGCCGATAAAATTACCGATGCGAAGTGGTTCCAGATGACCTACGTGGGAGTTCCGTTGGTTATTGCCGGTTTGTCGGTGAAACATGGCAGCGAGCATTTTCGTCAACTTAGAGAAGATTTTGTTCCGAATTTTCATTACGGATATGACGATTATCTGCAATATGCTCCGGCCGTAGTTATGTTAGGATTGAAAGGGTTCGGTGTGGAAAGTCGCAGTTCGTGGGGACGTATGTTGGTCTCCGATGCTTTTTCCGTGGCTATAATGGCTTCGGTTGTCAATACCATTAAATATACGGCTCATGTGCGTCGACCCGATAAAAGCAATTATAAATCCTTTCCCTCGGGACATACGGCTACTGCGTTTATGGCGGCCATGATGATGCATAAGGAGTATGGCGATCGTAGTCCGTGGTATAGCATTTCGGCTTTTACAGTCGCAACGGCTACGGGAATTAGTCGGATATTGAATAATAGGCATTGGTTGTCCGATGTGTTGGCGGGAGCCGGTATAGGTATTCTTTCGACAGAATTAGGCTATTATTTGGCCGATTTGATTTTTAAGGATAAAGGTCTTAATTTCGAATCCCCCCGGTATTATCCTTTGTTGGAAAATCCCTCGTTTGTAGGGCTTTATATGGGTTTTATATCCGGGTTGGGAAGTATAGATATAGGTAACGGACTTCGAATAAACACGAATATAGGTAGCCGTATGGGTGTCGAAGGAGCTTATTTTTTCAATAAATACATAGGTTGCGGCGGATTGGCGACGGTGTCCAATATCCCCGTGTCGCTGAATAATCGTCCCGATGTCTCGTTAGAGGCGATAGATGAGAGTCGGGTTATGGCAGGAGCTTATTTTTCATATCCTTTTACAAGACGTTGGAACTTGGGGTGTAAGGCGTTGGCTGGATATAGTTATATACTGGACCGCTCGATCGGTCGTGACGAGATAAAATTGGGAAATAACGGATTTGCTTGGAGTGCAGGCGTGTCGGTTGGTTATGTGTTGAAGCGCAATTTCGGGGCAAGGCTGTTTTGCGACTACTCGTCTACCTCGACTTCGTTGGGCTTGTCTCCCTCTACCGAACTGGGTATCATGGATATTTCGTCGAAAAATCGTACGATTCATTCTCTCACATGGGGAGCGACGGCGAATATTCTGTTCTAAGGAAGTGTAGAATTGCATAAGTATAGATGCAAAGAAAGCCGTATCAATCGATACGGCTTTCTTTATTATGTCGAATAAAAAATTTTAGAAAGGATGTCTTTCGTCCGATACCGTCAATTTAGCACGACCTTTGGCGCGACGGCTGGCTAATACACGACGACCATTGGCAGTCGACATTCTCAGGCGGAATCCGTGTTTATTTATTCTTTTTCTGTTTGAAGGTTGAAATGTTCTTTTCATTGCCGTTATATTTTATCGTTATTATTCTTTTTTCGGACTGCAAAAATAGATACTTTTTTTAAATAAACCAAGAGATAATCTATTTTTGGGGTTTTCTTTTTGAGATTTTACCGATTTAATTTACTTTTGCATTTGGAATCATCAGAAACAAAGAATAATATAAATCCAAAATAAAGTAATAAAGACAAGTATGATTAACTCGCAAGACATTAAAAACGGAACTTGTATTCGTTTGGACGGAAAACTCTATTTCTGTGTAGAATTTTTACATGTAAAACCGGGTAAGGGCAATACGATTATGCGTACCAAATTGAAAGATGTGGTATCGGGTCGAGTGCTCGAACGCCGTTTCAATATAGGCGAAAAGCTGGAAGATGTTCGTGTAGAACGTCGTCCGTATCAATTCTCTTATAATGAAGGAGAACATTATCATTTTTTGAATCAAGAAACGTGGGACGACCTTATCATCAATAAGGACTTGATTACGGGGGTAGACTTTTTGAAAGAAGGCATGGTTGTCGAAGTTGTTTCCGATGCTTCTACCGAAACTGTTTTGTTTGCCGAGCTTCCCGTAAAGGTGCAGTTGGAAGTTACCTATACCGAACCCGGTTTGAAGGGCGATACAGCGACCAATACGACTAAACCGGCTACGGTGGAAACCGGGGCTACGGTGCGTGTTCCTCTTTTTATAGAAACGGGAGAGATGATTGTTGTAGATACTCGCGACGGTTCTTATATCGAACGTGCGAAATAAGATTGAATCTAAATAAGATGTATGAAACGGAGTTCACCATAAGCGAACTCCGTTTTTTATTTTCTCGAACTCCTTTCCTCTATGGACATAGAGTTTTTTCGGTTCAGTAAAAAGTTCGAGGGGATAGACCTAAATTTTAGCGAATGCGATGGGATTGCATTTCACCCTCTCCTCCGCCGGACCCCATAACATTACGGGACACGGCAGTGGAGGAGTGTGTGAATACCCCGCAATGCCGCAGGTATAGGAGAGGCGCTTAAAGGATTATTCTCCTTTTGGGGTGTAAGGATATATTTTACACTTCTCCCTTGCCGTGTCCCATGCTTTACGGGGATTCGCAATACGATAGGGAAGAAACGGTAGTGCCGAATGTAACCTTTGTTCTCTCTGTTTTTTATGGAATATGGTATGCGTCTCGACAAAAATCTTAGAAGCTGTTTTAATTTATTCCGAGACAGATTGAGACCTATGTTGAAGCAGATTGGAGTCCGAGATATGCAGCCAATAGTGGGCTATTGACAAAAATCAAGGGATTCAAGATGCAAGACAGAGACTCAATATGGCCGGAACATACCAGCTTGAAATGATAATATTATTTCTCAATAAATTTAAAACAGCTTCTTAAACAAGTTTGTTTTTATGCATTCGACTTTCACTATATTTGTAGAATATAGGATGCGGCTCGGCATAGTCAAACCGAAAATGAAATTTTCGTTTGCCTCTGCACTCTCCTTTTGTTATATTTGTATAATGTAGGATTCGTTTCGGCATAGCCAAGCTGGAAATATGATTTCCTCTTGTCTCTGCACTCAACTTTCACTATATTTGTAGAATATAGGATGCGGTTCGGCAGAGTCAAATCGGAAATGAGATTTCCGTTTGCCTTTGCGCTCACCTTTCTCTATATTTGTCTCAAACTGAATAATTGTCGTTATGCCTTATTTTTCGATCATAATTCCGGTATATAATCGTCCCGACGAGGTCAATGATCTTTTGGAAAGTCTGTCGAAACAGACCTATAAAGATTTTGAAGTGATAATAGTAGAAGACGGTTCGACGGTATGTTGTGCCGATGCCGTGAAAAGATATGCCCGTATAGTGGATATACACTATTATTATAAAGAAAACGAGGGTCGAAGTATAGCCCGTAATTATGGGCTGGAAAGAGCCGTGGGGAGTTATTTCATTTTTTTTGATTCGGATTGTGTGATTCCGGAAGGTTATTTCGAGGCTTTAAATGCAGTATTGAATCGGCATTATACCGATTGTTTCGGCGGGCCCGATGCTGCTCACGATTCGTTCAGTGACGTTCAGAAGGCAATAAATTACTCGATGACGTCATTCCTGACGACAGGAGGAATCAGAGGCGGGAAAGTACAACTTGAAAAATTTACGCCGAGAACATTCAATATGGGATTTTCGAGAGAGGTTTATGATCGAGTCGGGGGATTTAGAGAAATGTTCAGTGAAGACATCGATATGAGTACCCGCATTCGTCAGGCCGGTTTTGGTATATCTCTTATTCGCGATGCGTTTGTCTATCATAAACGAAGAATTAGTATGCGTTTGTTTTTCAGACAGATTTATATCTTCGGCATGTCGCGCATTTCCCTTTATTTACTCTATCCTGATACGTTGAGACTGGTTCATTGGTTTCCGGCATGTTTTGTCATAGGCACGTTGGCCATGATAATCGCCTCTTTTTTCTGGTGGCCGGCTATCTTGCCGTTAGTGATATATTTGTTTGCTGTTTTCTTAGTTTCATGGTGCGTGAACAAACGGTTGAAAATAGCAGCTTTGTCGGTAGTCGCCAGTATAATACAGTTGGGGGGATATGGCATGGGTTTTCTGAAAGCGTTTTTTTATAAAGTTCTGTTAGGCAGAGGTAGGGACGAGGCAGAAGAGGTGCGTTTGCGAAAAGGAAAATAGCAATGGACAAGAAAAGAGAGAAACTGAAAATTACCGAATGGGCAATCGAGGACCGTCCTCGTGAAAAGATGATGCTACACGGTATCAGGGCGTTGAGTAACGCCGAACTCATAGCAATTTTGATAGGTTCGGGCAATGTCGATGAAACAGCGGTTGAACTCTCCCAACGTATACTCAATTCGGCTGGAAACAGCTTGAACAACTTGGGTAAATACGGAATGGACGATTTTGTAAAGCCATTTAAGGGAATAGGAGAAGCTAAGGCTATTACTATTATGGCCGCTCTTGAAATAGGTCGGCGGCGTCGCGACGAAGAATTGCCCAGACGACCTTCGATAAGCGGCAGTGCCGATGTATATAATTTATTGAGAGGACAGATGATAGACTTGCCTCATGAAGAGTTTTGGGTCTTGCTACTCAATCGGGCCAATCGGGTGATGGATACGATCAAAGTCAGTCAAGGGGGAACTTCTGCGACGGTGGTTGATGTAAAATTAGTTATGCGATCGGCTTTACAGCAATTGGCATCGGCTGTTATTTTGTGTCATAATCACCCTTCGAATAATCTTAATCCCAGTCAAGCCGATGATAGGGTAACCGAAAAAATAAAGTCGGCTGCCGCTTTATTCGATATTTCGGTTCTTGACCACATCATTGTCGGTGAAGATGGTTATTTCAGTTATCTCGACGAAGGGCGTTTATGAAGTAGTGCCTATTTACTGTTTATTTTCATATAACTCTGTCAAGTGCTTGATAACGACTTCTCCCATTAATTGTTGTCCGAGAGCGTTGGGATGCAGTCCGTCGTAAAGAT
This sequence comes from Barnesiella sp. B2-R-119, assembly GCF_023656675.1. Classification (NCBI taxonomy): domain Bacteria; kingdom Pseudomonadati; phylum Bacteroidota; class Bacteroidia; order Bacteroidales; family Barnesiellaceae; genus Barnesiella; species Barnesiella sp. B2-R-119. The sequence continues at coordinate 16,297 of NZ_JAMOKL010000003.1, read as the reverse complement.
ATTTATGTTCTTTGGCTTCAACGGCTTCTGTAATACCCGATTCTTCATACATGTTGATTGCCGGACAGTTCAGTTTTTCTCCGGCAAGCAGGATAGCATCGACAAACATCGGTAATTTTTGGGAATGAGAAGAACGCTGGATCGGAGTCAGCAATACGATTTCGGTATCGGGACTGTATTTACGAATGATGGAGACAGCCCAGTTTATAGCTCCATATAAAGTTTTTCTGTCTGCCTCTTGGTAGGGCTTGTCCAGTTCCGATGGATCTCCGATAGGCTTTCCGTTAGAACTATCGTTCGTTCCGCAGGATATAATGACAATAGCCGGGGCGAATGTAGAATTTTTAGTTTTTAATCCGGTCAAAGGAGCAGGGGTGGAAGTATGGAATTTTTCTCCTTCGGTTTCCGATATAATTTCACCTTCGGGTACTATCAGTTGTAAAAACCGATATACTTGATTGGATATGACATTATTTGTGTGTACACCGTCGTATACGGGTTTCGGATTCGTATCGACAGTTGTCCCTTGATAGTCGGTCCATTGGGCTCCCGACACGGCCAGGTTGGTTAGTTCCATGTCGAAATGTTGGGCTGTGATCCATGCCCATGAATCTTTGGGTGCTGTGATGCTGTTGCCGATGGCGACCATTTGTTTTCCGTATAGGGGTTGACAACAAACAAGGAGTATGGAAACTAATCCGGCTGTAATAATGAGATGGAAGATGTTTTTCATTTTATAATATGAATAAAACCTGCTACATTTCGGTAACAGGTTTTGTAAAAAAAGATTAATTCCTAATTTTTATTTCTTTGCAGAAGTATATCGCTTATTCAATAGTTCGACCACTTCGTTGGTTATGTCATATTGAGGATTGATATAAAGCGTGCTGGCATTATTGAAGATAGCCTCGTATTTCTTTTCTTTATTATATTCTTTGATAAAGAGATTGATCGAGTCGTTCATTTGCATCAACATTTTTTGTTGTTCCAGCATATTTTCGTTTTCCAATCTTTGAGCATATTCTTGCAAGTCGGCAGCCTTTTTTTCCAATCGTTGATATTCTTGTTGGGCTCTTTCGGGAGAGAGGAAAGCGTTATTTTGATATTTACGTTGAAAATCGTCTTGTTCTTTCTTCAATTGTCTCGCTTTTTCGTTGATGGATGCTCTTGCGTTTTCTTGCTTGTTGATCATCTTTTCATTTAGATCTTTGGCATAGTTGTATTTTGAAAGCAAAGAATCTACATTAATATAGGCGATAGGCAGTTTGTCTCTGTAAGAAGAAATAGTAGTGTCATCGCTTACGGATTGGTTCGGAGCAGCCTGTTTATTGCCGCATTGTACCATCAATAAAGAAAGGGCAACCACAGTTGTAATCCGGATTGCAAGGGTGAATGTTTTCATAATTCGTATTTATCAGTCTAAAAATTTATATTGCGTTTACCAGATCATTTTTTCCGTTCTAGGGCATCGGTCGATACAGCACAAACGATTCCTTTATTTCGTAAATGCCGGTTGTCGCTGATGTGCGAACTCGGGAAACGACCTCCTTTCACGAAGAAAACTCTTATTCCCAAAAGAACGACAGCCACTGCAACAAACCCTACGGTAAAAAGTAAAATATTCCACATTTTGACTATATTTGATTTCATCGAATATAGACCGAGGTTCGGAGTGAAAAATGGACTTGTCCATTTTGTCCTTCTCTTACCTTTCACTATATTTGTATAGTAAAACAAAGATAAGCAATATATAGCAAAAACAAACTCATTGATTGTGCTTTTACATTATCTTTGTTTTGCAAAGATAGGAAAGGAAAATGTGATTTCGGTCGAAGAATGGAAATATTTTGCCGACAGAATCGGCAAAAGAGTGAATTTTAACATAAATTTCTTCGAATGCAGAAAGTTTAGCAGTGATCAAATTGCAACTAAAATATAAAAAGTATGGACATAAAAGAGCTGAAACCGACATCAATTTGGCACTATTTTGATGCGATAACCGGGGTTCCCCGCCCTTCGAAAAAGGAGGAACGTATTCGTGAGTTTTTATTGAACTTCGCTAAGGAGCAGAACCTTGAAGTAAAGGTTGATAAAACCGGGAATGTAGTTATTACCAAAGAAGCTACTCCGGGTTGTGAAGGAGCTCCTACGGTAATATTGCAAGCTCACATGGATATGGTGTGTGAGAAAAACGGAGATGTGAAGCATGATTTTGAGCGAGATCCTATCGAAACGTATATAGATGGAGAATGGGTGAAGGCTCGCGGAACGACATTAGGGGCCGATAACGGTATAGGTATGGCGGCAGCTATGGCTGTTCTTGCCGATAAAGAGTTGAAGCACGGACGGATACAAGCTCTGTTTACGGTCGATGAGGAGACGGGCTTGACAGGAGCTTTCGGATTAGAGTCCGGAATGATCGATGGCAAATATTTATTGAATCTCGATTCGGAAGATGAAGCCGAGATTTTTATCGGCTGTGCCGGAGGTATCGATACGACATCGGCTTTTACATATAAGCAAGAAGCATTACCCGCCGGTAAATTTTATTTACGTGTCGAGGTAAAGAATCTTTTGGGAGGCCACTCCGGCGGGGATATTCATTTGGGTCGAGGAAACGCCAATAAATTGTTGGCTCGTTTTTTATGGTTGTGTATGCAACGTCACGAAGTGCATTTGTGTGCTATCGACGGTGGTAATTTGCGCAATGCCATACCGCGGGAGGCAATGGCTGTTATCGCGGTAAACCCCGAGGAAAAAGAGGCTGTTCGAGCCGAGTTGAATCATTATGCTGCCGATGTCGCTGCTGAACTGAGCGGAGTTGATCCCAATGTGACTGTGGACATGGTGACTGCCGATACTCCCGAATTTATGATAGAGGATAAAGTTGCACGTGCTTTGATAAGCGCTCTTTATGCAGCTCCTCACGGAGTAATAGCCATGAGTCATGATATAGAGGGCTTGGTGGAGACTTCGACCAATTTGGCATCTGTTAAAATGACCGAGCCGGGTAAGATTGTCGTGGCAACCAGTCAGCGCAGTTCGGTAGAGTCGGAGAAATACGATATCGCTTATCAAGTTGAGTGTCTGTTCCGTTTGGCCGGAGCTGAACCTTCTCATGGCGACGGGTATCCGGGCTGGAAACCCAATATGCACTCTCGCATTAAAGATATTGCAGTCGAGGCTTATCAAGAATTATACCAACAGACACCTGCTATCAAGGCTATTCATGCCGGATTGGAGTGTGGATTGTTTTTAACGAAATATCCTCAGCTCGATATGATTTCATTTGGTCCTACATTGCGGGGAGTTCATTCGCCCGATGAGAAGATGCATATTCCGGCGGTAGAGAAATTTTGGAACCATTTGGTTTTGATTTTGGAAAAAGTTGCGTTGGAATAACGTGTTGAGGGAGAGACGGGAATTTTGAAAAATATCTCTCCATTTATTCGAACAAAAAAGAGGGAAGCCGATTAATCGGCTTCCCTCTTTTTGGTGTTATGGTCTAATGATTATTTCATGGCGAAATTAAAGTGCTGTGCAGCTTCTTGATAAGCCATTACACCCGCTTGCGAGAGTTCTATGATCATGTCGTTTCCATCGACTCCCGGCATTTTTACATGATTGTCATCGACGAATGTCATAAACTTCGTCGTTTCGCCATTGGCAGAAACAGACCAAGAGTTGTCATTGCTATCGAACACGAACCCGATAGTCGTATTGTCTTTTTGATTGGTAATCGTATAACCGTTTTCATCGGTCGTTACTAAGTAAGTATCTCCATTTTCTCCTTTTACTTCTTTTGTCGATTGAGATACAAGATTTTCACCGCTCCAAAATTCGATGGAGTTCAATACAAGAATATCGGCAACTACTGTCAATTCATATACGGGGATAATGTGGAATGCGATGAATACAAGTTCGTTTACGAATTTATTGCCTACACCTTCGTTCCAGCCGAGTACTTTATTAGTCAATTTAAATGATCCGATACAAGAAGAAAGACCCAGCGATACACACAACGCTATGGCAACAACCATGTTTAATTTGTTCTTTTTCATAACTTCAATTTTTAAGTTAGTAATATGTTTATGTACAAAATAATACAAGAATGAAAACAAATGTTCCTATTGATTATGTCGGGATATAGCTTACTTTTGTATTCTATTTATACAAATATACGAATTTTTTGGAGAATGTGATTTTTATAAAGGAATTTTTTCTTGGTATATTTTGTAATAGCGTAAAACTTCATGGACATAGGCTACGGTTTGTCTGCCTTTGAAATAGCCAAATTTACAAACTTCGTCATTGAAATATTCAGGGTTGCTTTTAAGTAAAATGAATTCACTCACGTTTTTATCCCATACATGGGGATTTTTCCCATATTTCTTAGCGAGCGCCATAGCGTCGAGTATATGTCCGAGCCCTCCATTATAAGCAGCCAATATAAATTTTATGCGTTCATTTTTATCTTCGATATCGGCAAGACTCTTGTTGAGAGATTGGATACTTTTTACAGCCGCACCGATATTTTTTTCGGGATTGGTTATTTCGTTCATGGAAACACCGAATGCCTGAGCCGTACGAGGCATCAGTTGCATAAGCCCTCTCGCTCCGGCCCACGATACCGCCAAAGTATCGAAATGGGATTCGTTATAGGCTTGGGCGGCAAGTATGCGCCAGTCCCAATCTATTTGCTTGGCATATTTTTTAAAAAGAGGGTCGTAGATAGATATTTGTCCTTTGGGTATGGATAGTACGGCCGATGCCGGTAAAGTTTTACTCAGTTCGAAATATCTGCGGGAAATACTTCGGTAAGAGTCTGATTTGTGGTTTTCCTTTACCCATTGGTTTATAGCATGAGCGAGGGATTTGGAATGCTTGTTTACCGCCCATGAAGCTCTTTGCGGGAAACTAACTTTCAGATGAATGTCTATGTTGTTATAGTAGGTACGATTCAATTGCGCGAGGTTATTATCGGCCAAAGTGTAAGGTATCTCTCCCGTAGAGACCATTTCTATAAGTTCCTCGGTAACGACTGTATCTTTGTCGATATGATGTATATGTATCCCGCCGCCGAGTTCATCGTTGAGGTTTTTGATTCGGTCTTCGTATTTAGAACCTGCTTCGACATAAATATCTTTCCCGATTAAATCGACAACGTCGTTAATCATTTCGTTTTTAGGTTTTCGAAGTTGAATCAGCACTTGGTGAGTGATGTTTTCCGCTCCGCAATATAACCATTCATTCTTGGCATCGCCGATAATGGGCATTTCATAAGCTATAATATCACCCTCGCCTTTTTGCAACATTTCGGTGAGGCGCTTGATATTGTCAGCGACGATGACTTTCGTTTTCAGGTTGTAGTGATCTGCGAATTGTTTGATACGTTCGTATTCGTATCCCATTTCTTCTCCACGATAAATAAAGTAGGACGTGGAACTATACAATGTCAAGACACGTAATTCTCCACGCTGGCAGATAGAATCGAAATCGTTCAAGACATTTTCTGACGAGTGCTGTTTGTTTCCTCCACAAGCCGAGACGAAAATCAGCACGAAGAGTATATATATCCAATAGGATATTGCCCTCCGCATGATTTCTAACCTTTAAGTTTGTGGGAAATAAAATTGGTCATGATTTCTATGGCCACCGAGTTGTGTCCGCCTTGGGGGATAATGATGTCGGCATATCGTTTTGTAGGTTCGATATGTTGCAGATGCATCGGTTTCAAAACCCGTTCGTAGCGTTCGATAACCATCTCGACCGTACGTCCTCGTTCGATAATATCCCGATTGATGACTCTGATAAGTCGGTCGTCGGCATCTGCATCGACGAATACTTTCATATCCATCATGTTTCGGAGCTCTTCATTGCAAAGAATAAGAATACCTTCGACGATGACTATATCGCGCGGCTCGACGGTTATTGTCTCGTTGGAGCGGGTACATGTCAGGAACGAATATATGGGCTGTTCGATGGAGTGTCCCGCTTTCAGTCCTTTCAAATGTTTTACCAGTAAATCGAAGTCGATGGCAGCCGGTTCGTCGAAATTGATATTTTGTCTTTCTTCTACGGGTATATGACTGCTATCCCAATAATAGGAGTCTTGTGGAATAACGGCAGTTTGTCCGGCGGGTAGGCTTTCGATAATTTTTCGTACAACGGTGGTTTTTCCCGAACCGGTTCCGCCGGCTATTCCTATAATTAACATAGTTGTTTTAATTAAATTGTGAAACGGAATTTATCTATATTCAAATCGTCCTTTGTCCGATTCTATGATTAGCTCGTTGCGATCGGACGCTTCGGTATATCCTACAATTTGAGCGTCGATACCGAATGAATGGCTGATCTCGATAACTTTTTGAGCATTCGATGAGTCTACATAGATTTCCATGCGATGCCCCATGTTGAATACTTTGTACATTTCATGCCAGTCGGTTCCCGATTGTTCTTGTATGATATTGAACAAAGGCGGAACCGGAAAGAGGTTGTTCTTGACAACTCTCATCTTCTCTACGAAATGCATGATTTTGGTTTGAGCTCCCCCCGAACAGTGTACCATACCGTGTATCTGCGACCGCATCTCGTCAAGCAATTTTTTAATGACAGGGGCGTATGTTCGTGTAGGTGACAATACCAGTTTACCGGCATCTATTCCTAATTCGGCTATTTTGTCTGTAAGTTTCAATGTCCCTGAGTATACCAATTCGTCAGGAACTGCATTGTCATAGCTTTCGGGGTATTTGGTCGCGAGATATTTCCCGAATACATCGTGTCGTGCCGATGTCAAACCATTGCTGCCCATGCCTCCGTTATAGCTTTTTTCATACGAGGCTTGTCCATAGGACGATAATCCTACTATGACATCGCCCGGCCGGATATTGCCATTCGATATGACATCTTTCCGTTTCATGCGACAAGTGACAGTGCTATCGACTATGATCGTTCGAACCAAATCTCCGACATCGGCCGTTTCGCCTCCGGTACTATATGCGTTTACTCCGAGGTCTCGCAATTCGGCGAGGAGTTCTTCGGTCCCGTTTATGATTGCCGAGATGACTTCTCCGGGAACTAATAGTTTATTTCGTCCGATCGTCGAGGACACGAGTATATTGTCGGTCGCACCTACGCAGAGCAGATCGTCTATGTTCATGATGAGGGCATCTTGCGCTATGCCTCTCCATACACCGAGGTCGCCAGTTTCCTTCCAATACATGTAAGCTAATGACGATTTGGTCCCTGCTCCATCTGCGTGCATGATGTTGCAATATTCGGGGTCTCCTCCGAGTATGTCGGGTATAATTTTGCAAAACGCTTTTGGGAAAATTCCTTTATCTATATTTTTTATGGCGTTATGTACATCTTCTTTTGAAGCCGATACGCCTCGCAGATTATAACGTTGGTCGTTCATAGGCGGATATTTGAATAATTACAAATTTAATGTAAAAAAGAAGCCGATGCAAGCATCGGGGTTATAAAACGAAAGTCAGATATATGAATATAACGGGCGAGGCTATCAATTCGCTGTCGAAGCGATCGAGAATACCTCCGTGCCCCGGCAATATTTTCCCGGAATCTTTTACTCCTGCCGTACGTTTGAGTAAGGACTCGCATAAATCTCCCCAAGTGGAAAATATGGAGGTTAAGATTCCCATACCTATCCATTGGGCTGTCGAAAGCATACCCGGTATGATGTGGTTTGCCAAAGAAGCGAGTATGATACAGAATGCCAAACCTCCGAAAAATCCTTCCCATGACTTCTTTGGCGATATGCGCTCGAACAGTCGATGTTTACCTAACGTACAACCTACGATATACGCACCGGTATCGTTTGTCCATACGAATACAAAAAGAGCCATCAGCAAATATTCGGTATTCATGAATAGTTGATAGTCGCTTTTGTATCCCCAAACTCCTAATAGGGCCAGAGGCAGTACAACATAAATTTGACCTAAAATGCTATATGCCCAACTGGTTATGGGCGATTTTTCGGGTGTCGAATAGAGTTGCGTGACTGGACGTGCGATGAGGTAAATAACGTAAGTGAGGATAGAAGCCTTTTGGAAGTTATATGGTAATTGTCCAGAGAAAGAAAATACAGCTAGAAATAGGGCACAGGCTCCTGCCATGTCGAGCATGAGTAATATCTTATCGAACTTTCTGCCAAATTGAGTCAGGTTTATAAATTCGATATATCCGAGGAGCGAGATGATACCGAATATAAAGAGAAATGTATAAGCTCCTGATAGAACGGCCGTTGTGATGATAACGATAAAAAGGATACCGGTTAAAGTTCGGGTCAATAAATTTTTCACGATTTTTTTGTTTTGATAAATCGCTGACAAATATAACTATTCTCTGAAAAAACTTACGTTTATTTAGGGCTCTTTTTTGGTGATGCGACATAAAAAAGAGATATCGACTTGTCGATACCTCTTTTCTTATATAGGGGGAGTTGGTGAAAACTATGTATTCTCCGAATCTTTCTCTGGTTTTTCCTCCGTTTTGTTTTCCCTTTCATGGGTATTGTTGTTTCCTGTCGAGAGGTCTTTTTCTTGGGTTTCTTTCTCGGCTTTTTCTCCTTCTTGTTTTGCCGATTCTTCGTCCTGCAAGATTTCTTCGGAGCGAGATACCCACGGACGTTTTCCAAAGATATGTTCGACATCTTCCGAGAAAATAACTTCACGGGAGATCAATACTTCTGCCAGTTGGGCGTGTTTGTCGGCATTCTCTTTTAGAATTTTTTTAGCCCTTTCGTATTGTTCGCTTACGATTTTGCTTACTTCTTCATCGATGAGTTTAGCTGTGTCTTCGCTATACGGTTTGGTAAATCCATATTCTTGCCCCGTGGAATCATAGTAAGAAAGATTCGGTAATTTTTCGCTCATACCGAAATAAACGACCATAGCATAAGCCTGTTTGGTAACCCTCTCCAAATCGTTGGAAGCACCGGTAGAGATTCGTCCGATAAATACTTCTTCTGCTGCACGACCTCCTAATGTGGCGCATATTTCGTCGAGCATCTGCTCGCGTGTCGTGATTTGTCGTTCTTCGGGGAGATACCATGCGGCTCCCAATGCACGTCCGCGAGGAACGATCGTTACTTTGATGAGGGGGTTGGCATATCTCAATAACCAACTGATAGAAGCATGCCCGGCTTCGTGTATGGCAATGGAGCGTTTCTCCTCTTGGGTTGTAATCTTAGATCGTTTTTCCAGACCGCCGACGATACGATCGACAGCATCCATGAAGTCTTGCCGTTGAACGCTTTTTTTGTTTTTTCGGGCGGCGATGAGGGCGGCCTCATTGCAGACATTGGCTATATCTGCGCCCGAAAAGCCGGGAGTTTGTCGAGCCAGAAGGTCTACATCGACAGAATCGTCTATTTTTACATTCCTTAAATGGACTTTAAATATTTCTTTCCGGTCGTTCAATTCGGGTAGTTCTACGTAGATTTGACGGTCGAATCGTCCGGCACGCAGCAATGCTTTATCCAATATGTCGGCTCGGTTGGTAGCGGCCAAAATGATAACTCCGCTGTTCGAGCCGAATCCGTCCATTTCGGTTAGCAACTGATTTAATGTATTTTCTCGTTCGTCGTTAGAACCCATATTCGGATTTTTCCCACGAGCACGCCCCACAGCATCGATTTCATCGATAAAGACGATACACGGAGCTTTCTCTTTGGCTTGTCTGAAAAGATCGCGAACACGAGAGGCTCCCACACCGACGAACATTTCTACGAAATCGGAACCAGATAAAGAGAAAAACGGGACGTTGGCTTCTCCGGCAACGGCCTTTGCCAATAATGTTTTTCCGGTTCCCGGAGGACCTACCAATAAGGCACCTTTGGGGATCTTGCCACCTAAGTTGGTATAACGATTGGGATTTTTTAGAAACTCTACGATTTCTTCGACTTCTTGTTTGGCTTCCGATAATCCGGCAACGTCGTTGAACGTCACTTTTACAGCGCCGTCTTTATCGAAAAGTTGAGCTTTGGCTTTCCCTACATTGAATACTCCTCCACTGCCTCCTCCGCCTTGATTGGTCATTCGGCGGGCTAAATAAATCCAAAATACAATGAGTAATATGAATGGGCCTACCGACCATAATATGTTAGTTAGGTCACTACTGTTTTCGTAATAGACTTCTGCATTAAAACCATCTTCCTTTTTCCACGTATCGAGAGTTTTTGCAAAACTGTCTCCCGAAGGAATATTGGTATATATTACTGGTTTCCCGTTTATTTTGTCAGTTTTAAAGACAGCTTTGGCTGTACTGTCGTTCAGTTGGGCTTCGGCATAATCTTTTTTGGCGAAAACGGTCAGTCTGGTTATACCGCCCTCTTTGGCGATTTTTTCGAATTCGGTCCAATTCACTTCTTTACTCATCGTGTTGTCGTTCATGTAGTAAAGTCCTATTAAAACGAGAGCGATGAGCGAGTACATCCAATACAAATTGAATCGAATACCTTTCTTTTTAGGTCCTAATGGAGACATATTGTTGTTTCCCATATTTTGATGATATAATGTGCTGTTGATGTATCAAAAATTATTCCACATCGGGAATTTCTGCCAATTTGGCATCATTCCATAATTGTTCGAGCTTATAATAATTTCGGTATTCCGGCAAAAAAATATGGGCCAATATGTTACCGTAGTCGATAACAATCCATTGTCCGTTTTGATATCCGTCATATCCGAAAGGTTTTATTCCTGTATTTTGTAATACATATTCTCTTATACTATCGGCAATCGCCATGACTTGGGTTGTCGATTGTCCTTCGCAAATAATAAAATGAGAGGTGGCTGCCGATTCTATTTTTGAGAGATCTACGGTTGTAATTTTCTTTCCTTTTTTTTCTTGAATGCCTTCTACGATGGTTTTAAGTAATTGCTTTTCTTTCATTTGTTTGAATATATAATCTCAGTTTGCAAAGATAATGTGATTTTTCCGATTTCAAGAGAGGTGACTTGTTATAAAATTGAGGGTTTAGTTAAAACTCCTTTTTAATAAATGTTATAGAGAAAGGTTTTTGTAATATAACAAATAAAAAAGTGAAAATGTTTTTATTGGAAGTCTCGCTGCTTTTGCGATATAAAATGAAGTTTGGGCAGAACGGAGTGAAAAAAACTTGTTTTCATCTTGCCTTACCCCTTACCTTTTGCTATATTTGTTGCCGAATAATTACACAGTTTGTAAATTGAATATGGAAATTAAAGGAAGAATAATCCATGTGTTGCCTTTGCAGGAGGGTGTTTCGAAAGCAGGCAATCCGTGGAAAAAGCAAGAGTATGTTTTGGAAACAGAAGAGCAATATCCTCGAAAAGTTTGTTTCAATCTTTTCGGTGATAAAGTAGATCAATATCCTGCCGCTATCGGCGAAGATGTCGTGGTTAGCTTTGATCTTGAAAGTAGGGAGTTTAATGGTCGTTGGTACACCGATGTGAGAGCTTGGAAGATAGAAAAGTCAGCTCCTGTTGCTCAGGGTGTTCCCGATATGCCTCCGATGCCCAACGATATAGCTCCGTTCCCACCGGCTCCGGCAGCTCCCGATTTGGCGTCTTCTCCTACCGATGATTTGCCATTCTAATAGAATTAAAATATAGTAGATGGAAGAGCCGTATCTGTTGCAGAGGCGGCTCTTCGTTTATTAGAGATTGAGGAATTTGTTTAGTTATATTTGTTTTTCGCAATCTCTTTTATGAGGAGAATATATTACTTTTACCAGTTCAAAACTGGTATCGAATAAATTGAAAAGTTATGATTAGATTGAATGTTTTTATTCAGGTAGAGAAATCTTGTCGAGATAAGGTTCTTGATATAGCGAGAAAATTGACAGAATGCTCATTGAAGGAGCCGGGTTGTGTAGCATATGATATTTTTGAGAGCAGTACACGTCCCGATGTATTGATGATTTGCGAGACATGGAAAGATGCCGATGCATTGTCGATTCATGAACAGACAGCTCATTTTGTTTCGTATGTAGGAAAGATGAAAGAGCTTTCCGAGATGAAACTCGAAAAATTTAATTTTTGATATCCACACGGTTTCTTCAATAGTTCAAGGAAGATGAAATGGAGTAAGTTGTTTTTGCCCGTAATGGTTGTGTCGATGATTGTGGGTATGTCTTCGTGTGGGAAAGATGATGGTAGTTCGTCGGTTCCGCAAAGACCATCGGGCGGAAATCAAGCCGATTCAATTGCCATTGCCGGAATACAATGGCAGGAACGGGAAATTCAGACAGGAATAATTAGTAAAACGGCCCAAGTTCCGTTACTATTCGATTATCCTCAAACGATAAGCATGCTGGAAATCGATTTGAATAAAGCCGATGTTTCCTTTTTGGTGTCTTATGAGGCAGGTTCGCTAAAAAAGACGACTAGCGATCGGGCATTGGCTGCTAACGCATTGGCCGCTGTAAATGGAACATATTTCAATACTTCGACCGGGATCAGTCGTCATTTTTTGAAATGTAATGGTACAGTGATGGCTGCTACTCAGACAAATGAATTTTCCACACGTGCGACGGGGGCTTTTTGTGCGACGGGAGATGTTGTGGAAATAAAAAAGTGGAGTTCGACGGAGGAAGCTGCTCAGGGTGGAAATTATCAGCAAGTTGTTGTGTCGGGGCCTTTGATGTTGGACGACGGTCGTGATGTCGCTATGTGGAGCAATACTTTCACTACCGATACGCATCCTCGCACCTGCGTGGCTACTACCGATGATAATAAGGTGTTGTTGATAGTTTTTGATGGGAGGTTAGATGGTGCGAAAGGAGTGAATCTGTATGATTTGCGGACATTCGCTCGGCAGATGGGGGCGACCGATGCTCTTAATTTAGATGGTGGCGGTTCTTCCACGCTGTATATACAAGGATATGGGGTTATTAATTATCCTTGCGATAATGGAATATACGACCACGAAGGAGAGCGGGCTGTGCCTTCGGTTTTGTTGGTCAAGAAGAATTAAATACATTACTGTATAGATATTTAGAGGGGGAGGCTCTGATGAATCAGAACCTCCCCGTTTTTTGTCGAAAAAAATGAATGTTGATGTAATAAAGTAAAAAATAATTTTCTTATCTTTCAACCGAATTTAATCTAATCTTAATACTTATAGGCTATGATTGTAGGAATTCCAAAAGAAATCAAGAACAATGAAAACCGAGTAGGCATGACTCCGGCAGGAGTGAATGAGTTGGTAAAACATGGGCATACGGTGTACGTCCAGAAAGGAGCCGGAGAGAATAGTGGTTTCCCGGATAGTTCATACGAACGAGTCGGAGCGAAAATATTGGCGACTATTGAAGACGTGTACGCTATCTCCGAAATGATTGTAAAGGTAAAAGAGCCTATTGCTCCTGAATATCCGCTTATCCGTAAAGGCCAATTGTTGTTTACCTATTTCCATTTTGCTTCGGATAGAAGATTAACAGAGGCCATGATGTCGAGTGGAGCCACGTGTTTGGCCTATGAAACGGTAGAGTTGAAAGATCACAGCCTGCCTTTGTTGATTCCTATGTCGGAAGTGGCAGGACGAATGGCAACGCAAGAGGGTGCGCGTTTTTTAGAACGACCGCAAGGTGGAAAAGGAAAATTGATGGGTGGTGTTCCGGGAGTAAAACCCGCAAAAGTGTTGGTTATTGGCGCCGGGGTTGTGGGGTATTCGGCAGCTCGCATTGCCGCCGGAATGGGGGCCGACGTGACAATCACAGACCTTTCATTGTCGCGTTTAAGGCATATCGATGAAATAAAACCGGCTAATATTAAAACGTTGTATTCTTCTGAATTTAATATTCGTGCAGAGCTTCCTACGACCGATTTGGTAGTGGGTGCTGTGTTGATTCCGGGTGCGAAAGCCCCTCATTTGATCACGAGAGATATGCTGTCCACAATGGAAAAGGGTTCTGTATTGGTCGATGTGGCTATCGATCAGGGAGGCTGTTTCGAGACTTCTCGTCCGACGACGCACTCCGAACCGGTTTACGAAGTCGATGGTATAATACACTATTGTGTAGCCAATATTCCCGGTGCTGTTTCTGCGACTTCGACATTGGCTTTGACAAATGCTACGCTCCCTTATGTGGTTCAATTAGCCGATAAAGGTTGGCAAAAAGCTTGTTCCGAAGATGAGGCATTGTATAAAGGACTGAATATTGTCGATGGCAAAATCGTTTATCCGGCAGTTGCCGAAGCCTTTGGGTTGCCGTGTGAAACGATTTAGAAGCTGTTTTAATTTATTCCGAGGCAGATTGAGACCTATATTGAAGCCGATTGGAGTCCGAGATTTTTGTCAATAGCGGGCTATTGACAAAAATCAAGGGATTCGAGATGCGAGACAGGGGCTCAATATGGACGGAACATACCTGCTTGCAATGATAATATTATTTCTCAATAATTTAAAACAGCTTCTTAGTTGAAAGAGAGATAAATCTCAATCGGGTAATTCCTCTTGTAGAAAGTGTCTAGAAGAGGTTTTGGGAGAATGAAGAAAATAAAGTGAAGAGAGTCGTTGGTCCTTTGTAGGAAAAGATTATATTTGCAAGTGATATCATAATCGGATTGCAAATCTTATAATTACTCTCCATGAAAACGATTACTCGTATTCAAACAGTTTTGTTTGGCTTCATTCTCTCTTCTTTTATGTGTGCGGTTTGTTCGGCAGAGGTTGTCTCGTATCGTGCCGTTAGTGTCTCGAATTTGAATGTCCGTGAGCAGCCGTCTGTACAAAGTGAAAAAATTGGAACTATTACAAAAAGCGACACTGTCATAGTGGAGTCGGTTGAAGATGCTTGGGCGAAAATCAACTTTAATGGTAAGGTGGCGTATGTGAATGCCAATTATCTCGAAGAAGTTGAGGTGGGGAATTTAGCCGAAAAAGATGAAAATCTATCCTTCTTGAAAAATATTTTGCCTCTGCCGTTGTATGGAGAGAGGTGGACGTGGATTGTTAACGCCAATGTCGCGATGACTTTTGTATGGGCGATTTTCATTTTGTCGTGCTTCTTGTTATGGGTCCACCGGGTAAGAGGTAATTGGTTGGAAGGGTGGCGGTACAAACTGAATATCGTGGTGTTTTTGTCATTGAGCATAATAGAAGTGGTCTATATGGCGGGGCATGGCGATCAGGCGCTTTGGTTTTACGGATATGCCGGATATGGAGCGTTGGGAATGTTCGTATATCTCATATTGTATATTCTGGTAGCGCTTATATGTATCAATCAGTGGACCTCGTTCACCGCTACTCTTGACGACATTCAGCTTGTACATTCCATCGGGTCTGGTGGTCGGCGGATAGGTGTATATTCTATGCCCTTGTGCCTCTTGGGATATATGGCGTCGCGATTGTTTTGGCAACCCGGTATGGCTCTCTCATTGGGGTTGCTGTTGGTCTTACAGGGTCTCCAAATATTCTTGATGGTTAAGAGTTTCGTCCGGCGGGGTAGTCTGTGGGCAGGACTATTGTGGTCGATGGTTTATTTTGTAGGTATTGTAGGAATGATTTATATGTTCACCAATATCATCGGCTTGTTTGTACTGCTATTGTGTTGTCTTTTGGTGGTAGGTATTATCGAGATTGTCCATCATGGATTGGGGCTGGGCAATTATGTTTCTTTTGGAGTGAAAGATCGATATGGGAAAAAAGAACAGACATTTGTTCATAAAGGGAAATTGATATGTAGGAATTGTGCACATTATTCATCGTTGCAAAGTTCCTGCTTTGCAGGGGAAACACCGAAGAAGGTTCATGGATTTGATAGTTGCGATCGCTTCCGGTTAAGTGTTAATGCAGAAATAGAAGATTTGTCTGGTAAGAAAATAAAGGTAAAAAGATAATTTTACAGCTGTTTTTATTCTCTGAGTTTATTATATGGACTGCATAGCTCCATTTAAGAGTCCGGAATAATTTGTTTGAAAGCATCTATTCGAGAAATTTTTTTTACATATACTTAGTTGAAAATAAGTCTATTGTATAATTTTATGTTATATAGCATAAAAAAGTGGTAAAAAAATTTGGAGCGGAGTAGGAAAATGAATTAACTTTGCAACCGCAAAAGAGGAAACGGGGTACGCCCCGGGGAACTTTTGCCAAGTTCATTGAGGAAATTGAAGAAGCAAGTGTAGTACAGGAAAAGAAGAGAGAAAGAAGTCAATTCGGTCAGGTAACGCTTCGAAGGTATAATAAAGAAAAAGAAAAGATACAACGAAGAGTTTGATCCTGGCTCAGGATGAACGCTAGCGACAGGCCTAACACATGCAAGTCGAGGGGCAGCGGAGAGGTAGCAATA